>JBCCDA010000020.1:0-50814 GCA_039033215.1 Pseudomonadota bacterium
CCCCGGGATCGCCAGCTTGGCCAGCGGCTCGAGCGGCTGGCCGACGAACCCTTGCCCGATCAGCCCCGACGCGCCGATCCCGAAGATCGTCAGCGCCAGCCCGGTCGCTGCCTGGTTCGCCATCAGGCTAAGCGCGAGCACGCAGAAGATCAGCGCCATAAGCGCGCCCGCGCCCGCACCTGCGAGGATCGCCAGCGGCGTCGAGCCGGTCGAATAGGCGACCGCGAACGCGCCGACCGCCCCCATCAGCATCATCCCCTCGACCCCGAGGTTAAGCACGCCCGAGCGTTCGGCGACCAGCTCCCCCAACCCCGCCAGAAGCACTGGCGTCGCGGCGATCATCATCGAGATCACGAAGGCTTCCATCAGGCGCTCCCGACGAAGCGTTGCGCTGGTCCGGGTGGGGCCAGCGTGCTCATGCCGCTCTCCCGGGCAGGTGGATCCGGAGGCGGTAGCGGATCAGGGTGTCGCAGGCCAGGAGGAAGAAGAGCAACATGCCCTGGAAGATGCCGGTGACGTCTTTCGGCAATTGCAGCATGATCTGGGCGTTCTCACCGCCGATGTAGCTGATGGCCAGGATCAGCGCTCCCAGCAGCGCACCCGCGGGGTTCAGCCGTCCGAGGAACGCGACGATGATGGCGGCGAAGCCGTACTCGGCCGAGATCTCGGGCTGCAGCTGCTGCACGGTGGCCGAGACCTCGATGGCACCGGCCAGGCCGGCCAGCCCGCCGGACAGGAGCAGCACGAACCAGGTCGTGCCCGCGGCCGAGAACCCCGCGAAGGCCGCGGCCCGGGGGGCGGCGCCCACCGTGCGGACCTCGAAGCCCTTCAGCGTGCGCCCCATCATGACGGCGAGCGCCAGTGCGATCCCGATGGCGAGAAACAGCCCCAGGTGCAGCCGTGTGCCCGTGAGCAGCATGGGCATGACATAGGCCTCGGCGAAGTCCCGGGTCTGGGGAAAGCCCACCCCCATCGGATCGCGCCAGGGGCCGCGGACAAGCCAGTCGAGCAGGAGCGCCGCGACATAGGTGAGCATCAGGCTGACCAGGATCTCGTTGGCGTTGGCGCGTGTCTTCAGGAGGGCCGGGATCGCGGCCCAGGCCATGCCGCCCGCGATGCCTGCGGCCAGATAGAGCGGCAGCGTCGCCCAGACCGGTCCCTCGGGACCATAAAGGGCCACCCATCCGGCGGTGATGGCGCCGAGAGTGTACTGGCCCGCCGCCCCGATGTTCCAGACATTGGCCCGGAAGCAGACCGCGAGCCCGGCGCCGATCAGGGCCAGAGGGATCGCTTTGACCAGGACTTCGGACGGCGTGTAGATCCACATGGTCCGCTGGTCGGGGATGGTGGCCCATTTCCAGAGCTCATCGATCGGCTGGAAGAAGTAGACGTAGAGCGCCTCGATCGGCGGTTTGCCCATGGCCGCCAGGAACGCGGCGCCGACGACGAGGGTCAGCGTGATGGCGATTACGGGCGACAGGAGTGAGAGAGCGCGGGATGGCTGGGCGCGCGGGACCAGCGCGATCATGGGGCGGTGCTCGTGCAGCGGCGCGCGTTCATGCGGCCTCCGGATGCGCGCCGCCCATCAGCATCCCGATCCGCTCGGAGGTCATGCTGGCGGCCGGGACCGGATCGGCGAGCCGCCCGTGGTGGATGACGGCGATGCGGTCGGCGATCTCGAAGATCTCGTCGAGGTCCTGGCTGATGACCAGCACGGCCGAGCCCTGCCGGGCCAGCGCGACCAGCCCGTCGCGGATGATCCGCGCGGCGCCTGCGTCGACCCCCCAGGTCGGTTGACTGACCACCAGCACCCCGGGTTGGCGCAGGATCTCGCGCCCGACGACGAATTTCTGGAGGTTCCCACCCGACAGCGCGCCTGCGGCGGGGTCGGCCTCACCCGCCCGAACGTCGAAGGCCTGGCGGATACGCTGGACCCAGTCGCGCGCACGGCCGAGGTTCAGCCAGCCGCCGGGCGCCACCCGCTCGGCCCGGTGGTGCGCGAGCACGACGTTCTCTGCCAGCGTCATGTCGGCGACGGCGGCGTGGCCGTTGCGTTCCTCCGGGACAAAGGCGGCGGCGGACAGGCGCCGGGCGGTGGGTCCCCGATGTCCGAGCGGGCGGTCGTCGATGCGCACGGCGTCGGGCCGGGTGCGGATCTCGCCGATCAGAACGCTCATCAGCTCGTCCTGGCCCTCGCCCGCGACACCGGCGATGCCGACGACTTCGCCCGCATGGACGCTGAGCGAGATATCGTTGAGCGTCACCGCAAATTCCGACTGCGCGGGCAGGCTCAGCCGGTCGAGCACCAGCCGCGCGCTGCCGGGCGCCGGGGCGTCGCGGACCGCTGCGGTGGCAATGCTGCGGCCCACCATCATCTCGGCGATCTGGCCTGCGGAGACCCCGCGCGGATCACAGGTGCCAACGAGCTTGCCCTGACGCAGGACTGTGGCGGTCTGGCAGAGCGCGCGCACCTCCTCGAGCCGGTGGGAGATGTAGAGGATCGCACAGCCCTCGGCTGACAGGCGCCGGAGCGTCGCGAACAGAATCTCGGCTTCCTGGGGCGTGAGGACCGATGTCGGTTCGTCCATGATCAGAAGGCGCGGGTTTTGCAGCAGGCACCGGATGATCTCGACCCGCTGCTTCTCGCCGACCGAGAGCGTGTGCACCGCGCGCCCGGGGTCGATCGCCAACCCGAAGGCGGTGGAGACCTCGCGGATGCGCGTAACGAGCGTTGCCATGGGTTCGGGCGGCAGGGCGAGCGCGATGTTCTCGGCCACCGTCAGCGCGTCGAACACGCTGAAGTGCTGAAACACCATGCCGATCCCCATCTCGCGCGCGGCGGCCGGGTTCGGGATCGTCACGGGCCCGCCTTGCCAGAGGATCTGGCCCCCGCTCGGCTGCAGGATACCGTAGATCATCTTGACCAGCGTCGACTTTCCGGCGCCGTTCTCGCCCAGCAGCGCGTGGATCTCACCCGGCCGGATCGTCAGTGACACGGCGTCGACGGCGGTGAATTCGCCGAAGCGCTTGGTCGCATCCTGGGTTTCCAGAAGTGCCCCGGTCATCCTGCCCGTCCTTGCCTGCGCTTCTTTCTTGCCGCGCTGCACAACGATGTCAAACTGCTGTTGGCGTCTCGCCTGCAAGGACCTTGGCGAAGACCGATGCGTCGATGTTACCGCCGCAGAGGATCACGCCGATCTTCTTGCCCACGTTCGCCTCCCGCTCCTGAAGTGCCGCGGCGAGCGGGGCCGCGCCCGCGCCTTCGGCGATCTGGTGCGTGTCGGTGTAATAGGCGCGCATGGCCTCGGCGATCTCGTCGTCCGTCACGCGAACGATGTGGGAGGCACCCGCGCGGATGATGTCGAGCGGCTCCTGCCAGGGGGCCCGGCAGGCCATGCCGTCGGCGAAGGTGACACAGGTGTTGGTTGTGACGACCTCGCCCGCCTCGAAGCTCAGCGCATAGGCCGGTGCCGTGTCCGCCACCACACCCACGATTTCGGTCTTCAGCCCCAGAAGGTCGCGCACCGCGATCAGCCCGCAGATCCCTGACCCCATGCCCACGGGCACATAGACGCGGTGGAGATCCGGCTGAGCGGTGAGCAGCTCCAGCGCATAGGTCGCGACACCCCGCACCAGCGGCTCGGCAAAGGGCGGGATCAGGTGCCAGCCATCCTCACCGGCCATCCGGACCGCCTCCAGCCGCGCGTCCTCGAAATCGTGGCCATGGGTGATCACCTCGGCCCCCCAGCCGCGCATGGCGGCGTTCTTCTCGAGCGAGTTGCCATGCGGGACGAGCACCTTGACCGGGATCCCGTGGGCACGGGCGGCAAACGGAATGGACTGGCCGTGGTTGCCGCGTGTCGCCGTCACGATCCCGGGGCAGGGGCCGTTTCGGGCAAGCTCGTCCAGGTAGACGAGCCCGCCCCGCACCTTGAAGGCGCCGCAGGGGGTATGGTTCTCATGCTTCACCCAGACCTCGGCGCCCGCCCGCTCGGCCAGCAGCGGCCAGGCGTACTGGGGCGTGGGGGGCATGTGGGCGTGCACAAGGGTGCTGGCTGCCTCGAGCGCGGGCATATCGAACAGGGTCATCGCAATACTCCCTTCGCCGGTTGCGCCAATCCCATTGCATCGCCTGCGCGCGCATGCAAGCAGGGGGTGATCACGGGGAGAGACACATGCGATTGCGGCTGGGCTGCGAGCTTGTCTTCGATCTTCCGGCGGTGACGCCGATGATCGCCACACTGAACGTCCACTACAGCCAGGCACCGTTTCTGGAGCGCCCGGATATCCTGATGTCTGATCCACCCGTGCCGATCGACGCCTACCGGGATGCCTTCGGCAACTGGTGCTCGCGACTGGTGGCGCCGCAAGGGATGTTTACGCTGCGCACGGACGGGGTGATCCGGGTTGACGGGGCACCGGATCCGCAGTTCCCCGATGCCCAGCAGGCCCCGGTCGAAGCGCTGCCGTCCGAGACGATCGAGTACCTTCTGGGCTCGCGCTATTGCGACACCGATGTGCTGATGGACGAATCGTGGCGGCTGTTCGGGCACACGGCTCCCGGCTGGGCCCGCGTGCAGGCCATCTGCGAGTTCGTCCACAATCATGTGAACTTCGACTACATGGCGGCGCGCCCCACCCGCACCGCAAGCGAGACTTATGGCGAGCGGACCGGCGTCTGCCGGGACTTCACGCACCTTGCGGTCGCGTTCTGCCGGTGCCTGAACATCCCGGCCCGCTATTGCACGGGCTATGTCAGCGACATCGGTGAGCCGCCGCCCTATGCGGAGATGGACTTCGCGGCGTGGATGGAGGTCTGGCTTGGCGGCGCCTGGCGGACCTTCGATCCGCGCAACCTCGTGCCCCGCCGTGGGCGGGTGCTGATCGCCCAGGGGCGGGATGCGGCCGATGTGCCGCTGACCCACAGTTTCGGGCCCAACACGCTGAGGGGTTTCACGGTCTGGATCGACGAGGCCGTCTGAGCCGCCGGTCAGCCACCGGTGGCCGGATCGATGGGGATGAGCACCTCGTTGCGCCGCAGCGCGGGGATCGTCCAGGGAGGGTTGTAACCCGCTGATTCGGCCGGCCCGATCGGGGTGAGGCCCTGCGCCGCCATCCATGCCTCGAGTTCCGCGCGTTTTTCGGCCACCGCCTCGTCCTCCAGCCGGCCCGAGAACGTGATCACCGCAACACGGCGCGGCGGGATCGTGTCGAGCGAGACGGTAGGGTCGGTCGGCACGGGCGCGGTCTCGGCCGTCAGCGGGTCGGGCAACACGAAGATCATGTCCCGCGTCTCGCTTCCCGTGGTCTGGAGCACAGGCGCGGTCATCGCGATCTTCTCGCCTTCGGTCTGCAGGACCGGGGCTGTCATGGCGATCTTGTCGCTCTGGGTATTGGCGCCCGAGATGTAGTCGAACAATCGCCCGAAACCGTCGCGGCTGCCATCCGCCATCGTCGTCCGCACGACGTGCAGGGCAGGGTAGTCGCGAACCTCGAACGGCTCCACGCTTTGAACGGTCGTGTAGCGTGGCTCAGGCGCGGCCTCGCCCCCCACGACGGAACAGGCGCCCAGCAGGGTCGCGGCCAGCAGGGCGGGCAAGAGGAGACGAGAACGCATGGGGATACTCCCGGGTGAACTTCAAGCAGACCCGGGAGATAGAGCGTGTCACGTCAGCAGCCAGCCGCCGTCCACGTCGACGGTGGTGCCGGTGATGAAGTCGTTCTTCACGGCGAAGACGATCCCCTCGGCCACTTCCTCGGGTTTTCCGGCGCGGGCGATGAGATTGCCCTTGGTGGCATTGTTGTAGAACGTCGTGCGCGCGTCGCCTTCCATGGCAACCATGGGGGTGTCGATCGTCCCGGGTGCGACGACATTGATGCGCCGGGGTGCGATCTCCTTCGCGATGCCGCGGGCGAACGCTTCCACCGCACCGCCCACCGATGCGATGGCGATCTGGCCGGGGCGCATGTTGCGCGGCGGGGCGCCCGAGACCAGCACGATGCGCCCTTCCTCGGGCAGGTGCTGGGTGCCGTAGCGGACCACGTTGGCATAGCCCCACATCTTGGCGAAGCTGCCTTTGAAGCCCTCGATATCCATCGTCATGAACGGACCAACAGCCCGGTCGCCTCCCGTGGCGGCCGAGATCAAGACGTCGTAGGGGGCGAGCTTGGCCAGAAGGGCTTCCACCGCCGGGCCGTCCGTGGTGTCGCACGCCTCGGTCGTGATCCCTGCCGGCAGCGTGCCTGCCTTGGACGGGTCTCGGCTGATCGCAATCACGGATGCGCCCTCGGCCACGATCTGCTTCGCTGCTGCGAGCCCGATACCCGATGTGCCCCCGAAGATGACGACTTTCTTGCCTGCGAGTTCCATGCTTCGCCCTCCCTATGTGCGGTTGCGGTGCTTATCGAAGCAGACTGGGGCGCGTTCAAGGAAAATCGGGCGGGCAGACAAGCAGGCGGCTGATGGTTGGTCCAGGTTCGGGCCCGTCAGCCCAGCACACGCCCGGCCACGGCGTCGAGCTTCGCGAGGACTGCTGGATCACGCTTGTCGGGTGCCGTCAGAAGGGCGTACTCCAGCGCCCGGTCGCAGCCATAGGGACAGGTCTCGGGCCGCTCGGCCAGCAGGGGTGTCACGGCCTTGATCAGCGCGCGCGCCTTCTCGCCGTTGCCTTCCATGACCTTCAGGATCGATGTGATGTCGACCTCACCATGGTCGGGGTGCCAACTGTCGTAATCTGTCACCATGGCGACGGTCGCGTAGCAGATCTCGGCTTCGCGGGCCAATTTCGCCTCGGGCATGTTCGTCATGCCGATCACGTCGCATCCCCAGCTTTCGCGGTACATCTTGGACTCGGCGAGAGAGGAGAACTGCGGGCCTTCCATGGCGAGGTAGGTCCCGCGGGCGTGGTAGGGGATCTCGGCCTGCATGGCAGCATGGGCGAGATGCGAGTGCAGCCGCATGCATACCGGATGCGCCATCGAGACGTGTGCCACGCAACCCGAGCCGAAGAACGTCTTCTCACGGTTCACCGTCCGGTCGATGAACTGGTCGACCATGACGAAATGGCCGGGCGCCATCTCGTCGCGGAACGATCCGCATGCCGAGATCGAGATGATGTCAGTGACCCCCAGGCGCTTCATTGCGTCGATATTGGCGCGGTAGTTGATCGTGGTCGGCGAGTGCACGTGCCCCCGTCCATGCCGCGGCAGGAACGCAACGTTTGCATCCCCCAGACGGCCCGTCAGGATCTGGTCCGATGGCGTCCCCCAGGGGCTGTCGACCGTGACCCACTCCGGGTTTTCCAATCCGTCGATCTGGTAGAGGCCAGAACCCCCGATAATGCCAATGTATGCCATTCGATCCCTCGCTGCCCCCTCACTGCCCCGGTCGACGCATCAACCACTTTCGGTCGACGGTCGTGTAATCCATGTAGCCCATCCGGGCGATGGGGTTGTAGGCCGTCACGTCGAGGATGCCGTCGACGAGGAACTCGTCGCGGATGTGGATGCCCACGACCTCGCCGATCACCATCACGTTCTGGGTGTCCTCGCGCCAGACTGGCAGATCGTCGAGGATGCGCACCAGCCGGCATTCCAGCACGACGGGGCTGGCGGCCACATGCGGTACCTTGATCATTTGGCCCGCGCCTTTCTCGAGCCCCGCGCGCTCGAATTCGTCGACGCCGGCCTCATACGATCCTGTCGAGACGTTCATCGCCTCGGTGAGATCGGTCGAGACCACGGAATGCGCGAACTCGCCCGTCGCACGGATGTTCGCGATCGAATCCTTCAGCAGGGTATCGCGGTCCTTGCGCCCCGTCTGACTGAACATGACCAGCGCCGGATGGTCGCCGCACCCGTTGAAGAAGGAATAGGGGGCGAGGTTGGCCCGCCCCTCCGCGTCCATGGACGAAATCCAGCCGATGGGCCGCGGCGCGATGATGGCCTTCAGCGGATCGTGCGGCAGCCCGTGGCCGTTCTTGGGTTCGTAGAACATCTCGCTCTCCGGTGGGATTTCGTTGCGCGGTTTCTGCGCGGGGTTTCTTGGCAGCGGCATGGGCGTGTGGTAACGCGCCCGACCACTTAAGGCGCCCCCGGCGCGATGCAACCGCGACGATATCCATGTTCCGACTGCTGAAGGAGCGCGAGCACGACCGGTGGGAGGCCGAGTGGCTGCTGGATCTGGCTTTTGCGCCGGGACGGGGCGCGCTGAGCTCATACCAGTTGCGCCACGGGATCGACCCGATCAGCGACCTCTGCACGGTTGCGCGCGACGAGTACGATGTGTTGGCCGGATGCATCCGCTACTGGCCCGTCAGGATCGGCGAGCGCGGGGATGCGGCTTTGCTGCTTGGACCGATTGCGGTCCACCCGACTCGCCAGGGGGAGGGGCTTGGCGCCCTGTTGATCCAGGGGACGCTGCCACTGGCGCGGGAGCTTGGGTGGACGCGCGTCCTGCTGGTTGGGGATGCGCCGTACTACGCGCGGTTCGGTTTTTCTCGTGCCCATGCTGCTCGGTTGGAGTTTCCACAACCCTACAATCCGGATCGTTTGCTCGGTCATGAGCTTGTTGCGGGCGCATTCGAGGACTGTTTCGGACTGGTACGACCTTGGGAGTGACGCCGAGTTCTTAACTCTCTCGCATCAATGCCTAGTTGGTATTGCTAAAGTGTCCAAGTGTCTGAAAAGTAATCATTGCAATCTGGAAAGATTCGAATATCTATCACGCGGAGCACGACTGAGTGCCGTTCTTTTTTCCAGATATAGCTTTTCCCTGATCTTGGTGGTCGAGATCAGCGAAGGTTGTCGGAAGGTCACGGATTTGAAAGGAGCCGCGCCATGAGCGAGGAAAACATCGATCGCGCCGATCTATTGGCGCTTACATCGGATATTGTGTCGGCCCATGTGTCGAACAATTCGGTCCCGCCGGGCGAACTGCCGAACTTGATCGAAACTGTGTTCGGTACGCTCTCGGGCCTGAGTTCACCCCAGGAAGAGCCGAAAGTCGAACTGAAGCCGGCGGTGAACCCGAAGAAGTCGGTGACCGACGATTACATTATCTGTCTCGAAGACGGCAAACAGCTGAAGATGCTGAAGCGCCATCTGAAGACCGCCTACGACATGACGCCGGAAGAGTACCGCGCGAAGTGGGGCCTGCCGCACGACTATCCGATGGTAGCGCCGAACTACGCCAAGAAGCGTCAGGAACTGGCTAA
The DNA here is from genome assembly GCA_039033215.1 of Pseudomonadota bacterium. Lineage (GTDB taxonomy): Bacteria > Pseudomonadota > Alphaproteobacteria > Rhodobacterales > Rhodobacteraceae > Thermohalobaculum. The sequence continues at coordinate 9,216 of JBCCDA010000020.1, forward strand.
GAAGATTGGCCTGGGACGGAAACCCAAAGCCGCCTGAGCGGTTGCGGACTGGGCCTTGGGGCCCTAGAAGAGCGGCCTTCGGGCCGCTTTTTTCGTTTGCAGGGAGCCTCCGGGCATGACCAGGAAGCTGCACATCAAGACCTATGGCTGTCAGATGAACGTCTATGACAGCGAGCGAATGGCCGCGGCGCTGGCGGCAGACGGCTATGAGCAGACGGATCGGCCGGAAGACGCCGACATGATCCTGCTCAACACCTGCCATATCCGCGAGAAGGCGGCCGAGAAGGTCTACTCCGAACTTGGCCGGATGAAGCCACTGAAGGCCGCGCGTCCAGACCTGAAGATCGCCGTAGCCGGATGTGTCGCGCAGGCCGAGGGCGAGGAGATCGTCCGCCGCCAGCCCATGGTCGATCTGGTTGTTGGCCCGCAGGCCTATCACCGCCTGCCGGCGATGGCCCGGGGGGACCTCGCTCCCGTCGACACCGACATGCCCGACGAGGACAAGTTCGACCACCTCCCCGCCGATCGCCGCGCGCACCGGGCACCTACGGCGTTCCTGACGGTGCAGGAAGGCTGCGACAAGTTCTGCGCCTTCTGCGTGGTCCCGTATACGCGGGGGGCCGAGGCCTCGCGCCCCGTTGCGCGGGTGCTGGCGGAGGCGCGGGATCTTGTCTCGCGCGGCGTCGTCGAAATCACGCTGCTGGGCCAGAACGTCAACGCCTATCACGGGGATGGTGCAGACGGAGAGGAGAGCCTCGCCGGTCTGATCCGTCAACTGGCGACGATCGACGGGCTGGAGCGGATCCGCTACACCACCTCGCACCCCAACGATTTCACGGATGATCTGATCGCGGTCCACGCGGACGAGCCCAAGTGCATGCCTTACCTGCATTTGCCCGTTCAGGCGGGATCGGACAGGGTGTTGAAGGCGATGAACCGCAAGCACAGTGCCGAGAGCTATGTCCGCCTGATCGAACGCATCCGTGCAGCCCGCCCTGATATAGCGCTGTCGGGTGACTTCATCACCGGCTTTCCTGGCGAGACCGAGGCCGATTTCCAGGACACGCTGGCGCTGGTGCGCGAGGTGACCTACGCGCAGGCCTATTCGTTCAAGTACTCGACCCGTCCGGGCACCCCAGCCGCGGCGGCCGAGCAGGTGCCCGAGGACGAGAAGGCCGATCGCCTAGCACGGCTGCAGGTCCTGCTGACCGATCAGCAACGTGCGTTCCAGGAAGCTCAGACCGGGCGCACCCTGCCGATCCTGATCGAGAAACCGGGCCGCAATCCGGGTCAGATGGTGGGCCGATCGCCCTATCTGCACGCGGTCCACCTGGATGCCTCACCGGACCTGAAAGGCCGAATCGTGGATGTCACGATCACGGGCGCGGCCGCGAACTCGCTTTCTGGCAAGGCAGTCTAAAGTCCCCACCGATACCGTCTTCTGGTCTCTCCTGCAGGATTAGGGCATAATCCTGCGGTTGATTGCTTTTCTATTCACATATTTGCCGGGTTGTATCGGCATGCGGGGGAAGCGGTCCGACAAAAAGAACTGGGGAGGACCAAATGAGAGAACCGAGAAAACCGGCCAAGCCGAGAGCTGCAAAGACGACGCGGTCAAAGGCAGCGACACTGAGCAAGACCGTGAAGGCAGCGAAGCTGAAGGCCACCAGGGTTACGCCGAAGGTGAAGACCGCCGGGGTTACACAGAAGGTGAAGGCCGCCGCGACGCTGCGAACACCGAAGCTGAAGATTCCCCCGCTTAAGGTGCCCCGTCCGCGCAACTTCAAGCCATTGGAGGTCGAGGTCGTCCCGGAGGGCGAGGACAAGCTGATCCGCGAGTCCGTCAAGCTGACGTTTGCGCTGCAGGAGCGCCGCAAGGCAGCTCAGAAGGGCGAGGTTCTGCGTGGGGTGCACCCCAAGTCGCACGGCTGCCTGATCGCGCGGTTCACGGTCAGCCCCAAGCTGCGCAAGCGTAATCGTGTCGGCATCTTCGCGGTGCCGGGGCGCACGTTCAAGGCGAAGATCCGGCTCTCGAATGCCTCGACCAGCATCGCGCCGGACATGGATGCGGGCCAGAACGGCAGCCGCGGCTTTGCGATGAAGATCATGGAGGCGGGCAAGCGCGCGCTCCTGAAGGATCAGGGTGCAGTCAACCAGGACTTCCTGATGATCAACACGCCCGAGTTCGCGTTCGCGAATGTTGCGGATTACCACCGGGCTATGCTGGCGTTGATGGCCGATCCTGCCGGGATCGACGGGGCAGCGTACTTCCTGCCGGCCAAGCTGCTGCAACTGGGACTGATGGATCCCAAGGGCAAACTGCTGCGGCCACGGGGGGAGGAACCACCCGAGCTTGCCACGCTGCGCGCCACGTTCCAGCATCTGGCGACGACGCCGCTCTTCAAGGACTTCGGACCGGTTGAGATGGCGGGCACGCTGAAGTCGGCGCAGGTTCTGGGCAAGATCCTGGCCACGACGGTCCGCAATCCGCTGGAGGTGGGCTACTTCGCGGCCTCGCCGGTCCGCTTCGGTCCGCGCCGTATTGCCCGGTTCTCGGTGGAGCCATTGGGGGGGCCGGTTCCCCAGGCGCCGATCTCGCCACAGGAAGTCGAGGCGCTTGGCCCCGATTTTCTGGCCAAGGCCGTAGCCGAGACCATGGCCACGGGTGCCGCCCTTACTCTGCGGTTCAAGGCGCAGATCATGCATCCAGTGGAGCTCGAAGGGCGTTCTGAGCTGATCGAGGATGCAACAGTTGCCTGGGACCCCGAGGAATTCCAGCCGGTCGAGCTTGGGAAGATTACGATCGACCCGTCTGACCAGCCGGCCGATCTTGTCGATGCCTGCAAGACGGATCGCTTCTCGCCATGGCATTGCCTGCCTGCGCACGAACCGGTTGGCGGGATCAATCGCTTGCGCAAGCCGGTCTACGAGACCTCGGCCAATCACAGGGGCTGATGCCCTGCGGGTGGGCGGGGTGATCCGCCCACCGAACCGTTGCGGAATCGCCGCATCTGGTGTATCCGCGCCGCCGAAAGCAAAGGAGCGTTCATGAGACCCGGACCGTCAAACCGACCCCTTACCAGGACAACCTGACGCCGGCCGTCGATCGTGCGGGCGTCGCAGCCCGATGATTGACCATGAGACCCGATTTCCGAGAAGACCTGGGCGCACTGCTGCCCGTCGAGATGCCATATCCGTACTTCGCCGAACGCGAAGGTGCATGGCTGTTGCGCCGCCGTCTGGCGCGCCCGGCGCGTATCGCCGAGCTGCGGAGTGGTCCGTTGAGCCCGTTCCTGGGTCGTCCCGGCGTGCGCGAGGTGACCGCTGCGTCGGGCGATGGTTGGCTCCACCCTGAAAGCCTCCTGCCGTTGGCTGACCCTCTGGCGGCTTTCGGCCGCGAGCATGAGCTCTCCCAGGACCGGGCAGCCGAGGCCGCGTTCGACGTGGCGTGTCTGGTGCCTTGGATGGATTACACGATCAGCTTCACGGGCTGGCCGCTGAAGGGCCGGCACGACTGGCGCGAGATGCAAATGAGCCGCCGCGGCGGTAACCTGGTGATGCAGCTGAATTTTCCGGGCAGTTTTGCCGGGCGTTTCCGTGCGCTCTTCTCCGAGGAGATCCGGAAGTACTTCGAGAACCATCACCACCCCGTGCGCTCGGACGGCCTGATCACGCTGGCGTGGGCGCGGCTCGACTTTGACCGGGACGGGGATGATCTGCTGATCGAGGAAGTGCAGACCGATTGGCTGCGCAGCTTGCGGGTGTATCTCCATAGCGGCGAGATCAGGTCGGGCCAAAAACTGTCCTTCGATCAGAGGGCGTTCCTGGCCGAGACGCTCGAGACGCATGGCCGTGGCTGGGCCCGGGCGATGATGTTGGCCGTGCTCGCCTTCGCTGCGCGCGATCTCGATATGCGCCGCGTCTGGATGCATCAGCCGGAGACGGGCGCGAAGCTCAAGCGGATCGATACGGTGCTCCCGCCAAGGTCGATCTACCGCGATCTGCCGCGCCGGTTTGGGTTCGAAGCAACCGATCGGGCGCCCGAGTTCCTCTACCGCGCCCGCAGCAAGGTGCTTGCCCGGATCAGGCGGTCGGGCCGCCCGCTCTTCTGGCGTCTGGATCTGTCGGCCGCGTCATAGCGCTAGTCCTCGGGTTCGGTTGTGAAGGCCAGCGGAAAGCCCGCCTCCTTGCCGAGATCATTGGCGTGCTCCGCCTTGGTCTCGGCAATATCGCGCGTATAGACGGCGACAACACAGACGCCTTTCTGATGTGCGGTCAGCATGACCCCATAGGCCTGCTCGGGACCCATCCCGAAGACGGCGCGCAGAACCTCGGTGACGAACTCGCGCGGCGTGTAGTCATCGTTAAGCAGGATGACTTTGTACATCCGCGGGCGCTCGACCTTCGGCTTGGTCTTCGTCTTCGGGATCGCCGTATCCGTGTTGTTCATGTCACGGAGGTTAGTGCCGTCCGCACGCGCGCCAACCGCGAGATGGCGCGGTTAGTGACGATTCACCCTTGGATGATATTGCACAGGCGATTTGCCGCACTAAGTGCCAGCGCATCGAGGGCAACAACCAAAATCTCAGGAGTTTTGCGATGAGCGCACCCGCCAGTGGTATGTCAATGGAGACCAAGGCCGGTCTGGTGCTTGCTGCCGCAGCGTTGGCGGGATTGCTGTTCGAGAACATCTCGTCGCTGGCGCCGTTCTACGACCAGCTCCTGGGTACCCATTTGACCGTGGCGATCGATACGGCGTCCATCGACAAGCCACTTCTCTTGTGGATCAACGACGGGCTGATGGCGATCTTCTTCCTGTTCGTCGCGCTCGAGATCAAGAAAGAGATCGTCGAAGGGGCGCTGTCGGACTGGCAACGGGCTGCATTGCCGGTTTACGGCGCCATTGGCGGCATGGCGGTTCCGGCGCTCGTCTTCATCGGCATTGTGGGGATCGATAGCGCGGAGGCGCGGGGATGGGCCATCCCGGCCGCGACCGACATCGCATTCGCACTGGGTGTTCTTTCGTTGTTCGGCAACCGCGTGGCGCCGTCGCTCAAGATCTTCCTGCTTGCACTTGCGATTGTCGATGACCTTGCGGCCATCGTGATCATTGCGCTTTTCTACACGGCCGAGCTTTCGACAACGGCCCTGTTCTTGGGCTTGGGTGGGGTTGCGGTCCTCGGCGCCATGAACTTCTTCGGCGTGCGCAATCTCGGCTTCTACATGCTGGTTGGGCTCACGCTTTGGGTGTGTGTGCTGAAGTCCGGTGTCCACGCGACGCTTGCGGGCGTAGCCCTTGGATTTGCGATCCCGATTGCACGCGATGCGGCGGGCAAATCGCCCTTGATCACGTTGAAATATGCCATCGGTCCCTGGGTCAGTTTCCTCGTCATGCCGGTCTTCGCCTTCGCCAATGCCGGCGTTCCGCTCGCCGGGCTGTCGATGGAGATGATGACGGTGCCGCTGACTCTCGGGATTGCTGCGGGCCTCTTCATCGGAAAGCAGATCGGTGTGTTCGGTATGGCCTATGGCGCCATGCGCCTGGGTCTGGCCCGTGGTCCGGAAGGGGCAACACTGCTGCAGATGTACGGCGTTTCGCTGCTGGCCGGGATCGGCTTCACCATGAGCCTCTTCATCGGAACGCTCGCGTTCGCGGACCCGGCGGTGCAGAACGCGGTCCGGTTGGGCGTGCTGAGCGGATCGCTGGCGTCAGGCATTCTGGGTGCAGCCATTCTCGCCTGGGCACCGCGGCCGGTGGCCACCCGCCAGTTGGCGGAGGCCTGACGGCCACCCCGCGTGACGGGCGCGTGACAGCCTTTTCGCTTGCGCGCCCGCCACACGTCGGTCACCATTGCACCAAGTCTGGTGGTCTGTCGTCGAAGGGAGAGCGTATCTCGTGCCAACAGTTGCTGCAGGTACCCCAACCGCGCCTGACGATAAGCACGAGACCGTCATCGAGTTCCCCGATAACCGCCTGTTGATTGACCTTTGCGGGCAGTTTGACCGTAACATCACGCAGATCGAGAGTGCTTTCGACACGCAGATTCTGCGGCGTGGCAATCAGATTTCCATTCATGGTCAGGAGGATGCGCGTCACCAGGTCCATGACGTGCTGACCGCACTCTACGCTCGGCTGGAAGACGGCCGCGAGGTCGAACCCGCCGATATCGACGCGCTGATCCGGATGGGACCAGCCCCTGAACCATCGCCCGAAAGTGCCACGCAGCTTGACATGTTCCCCGGTGGGCGAATGGAGATCCGAACCCGCAAACGCACGATCGAACCCCGTACGCCGATGCAGCGGGCCTATGTCTCCGAGCTGTTCAACCGTGAGCTTGTCTTCGGCATTGGGCCTGCGGGGACCGGCAAGACCTACCTCGCGGTCGCCGCCGCCGTATCGATGTACCTCGATGGTCAGGTTGACAAGATCATCCTCTCACGTCCTGCGGTCGAGGCGGGCGAGCGTCTCGGGTTTCTGCCCGGGACCGAGAAGGAGAAAATGGATCCCTACATGCGCCCGCTCTACGATGCGCTGGGCGACATGCTACCCGGCAAGCAGGTCACCAAGATGATGGAGGAAGGCAAGCTGGAGATCGCGCCCCTTGCCTTCATGCGGGGCCGTACTCTGGCGCGGTCGTTTGTTGTCCTCGACGAGGCTCAGAACACGACCGAGATGCAGATGAAGATGTTTCTCACCCGCATGGGCGAGGACAGCCGGATGGCCGTCACCGGCGATCCGACGCAGATTGACCTGCCCCGTGGTACGCGCTCGGGCCTCGTTCAGGCGCTTGGGATCCTCAAACGAGTCGAGAAGATCGGGTTTGTCCATTTCAGCGCCGCCGACGTGGTGCGCCATCCGCTCGTCGCCGCGATCATCGAGGCCTATGACGAGGACGGCGCGTGAGCGTTGATCTGGTCGTCGAGGAACCTGCCTGGCTCGACCATCTCCCCGACCTCGCCGACATTGCTGCGACAGCGACTGATGCGGCGCTGACAGCCGTGCGGATCGACCCGTCATCCGCCGGGATAGCAATTCTGGCCTGCGATGATGCCCGGATCGCCGGACTGAACACCGAGTTTCGCGGAAAACCGGCGCCGACAAACGTGCTGTCCTGGCCTGCGTTCGTGTTGAGACCCGCGTGTCCCGGCGCCGCCCCGCCGACACCGCCTGCGGGTAGTGCGGCCGCGCCAATCGCACTCGGTGATGTTGCAATCGCGCTTCAGACGTGCGCCGCCGAAGCTGCAGATGCGGATCTTCCCTTGAAAAACCACTGCATTCACCTGATCTTACACGGTGCCCTGCATCTATTGGGGTATGATCACCAGACGGAGCCCGACGCCGATGTCATGGAGGGGATTGAGCGTGACGCTCTTGCCGGGCTCGGCATCCCCGATCCGTACCGATGACAACGCCGTTCGTGGCCACACCAGGACCCCAAGCACAAATGGACTCTGACAGTTCTCGCGTCTCAGGACACGACAACCCCGACGAGGCTCCTGCCTCCGATCCGCAGAAACCCCAGGACGACGAACCCGGGTCATTGTTCGGCCGCCTACTCGGATGGTCCGGGAATGGCGGCGACACGGATGATGACGATACCGACCCCCGGGCACTGGGCCCGGCCTTCCGGAAATCGACCCCCGCCGAGCTGACGATGGTCACCAACATTATCCGGCTGCGCGAACTTCGCGTGCTGGATGTGATGACCCCGCGGGCTGATATCGTCGCGGTGTCCGAGGATGCGCCGCTCGATGATGTGATCGAGATGTTTCAGAGCGGGTCGCTCTCGCGCCTGCCGGTGTTCCGCGAGACGCTGGACGATCCGCAGGGGTTTGTTCACCTCAAGGACCTTGCGCTCAACTACGGGTTTGGCGCCGCTGATACGGTCAGCTTCAAGCTCTCGGATCATGTCCGCCCGGCGCTCTTCGTGCCACCATCGATGCGCATTGCGGCGCTTCTGCAGAAGATGCAGCAGGGACGGGTTCACATGGCGCTGGTGATTGACGAGTTCGGCGGCGTGGATGGACTGGTGACCATCGAGGATCTGGTCGAACAGATCGTCGGCGACATCGAGGACGAACACGACGAGGCGGATGCCGACGAATGGACGCGTGAAAAGGACGGCGCCTGGCTGATCCAGGCGCGGGCGGATATCGCTGAGTTCCAGGCCCATGCCGGCCTTTCGCTCCTGCCGGCCGACTGGGAAGAGGAAGTCGACACCATCGGTGGCCTCGTTTTCATGCTGGCCAACCGCGTACCGACGCGCGGCGAGGTGATCATCCACCCGGATGGCTACGAGCTGGAAATCGTCGATGCCGATCCGCGCAAGATCAAGCGCGTGCGCTTGAGCCACGGGAACGGCGCACCGGCGCTCGGCCAGGCAGCCGAGTAACCCAATGAACGGAGCCGCGCGGTTCGCGTCGATGGGGCGCTGGCGGCGCGGTGGTCTCGCGGCCTTGTCCGGCGCCGCCATGGCGCTGGGCCATGCCCCGGTAGACCTGCCCTGGGTGTTGTTCCTAACTGTGCCGCTGATCGTCGTGCTGGTGGCGCAGGTGCCCACGGCCAGGGCGGCCGCCTGGGTCGGATGGTTTGCCGGGTTTGGCTACTTTGCGGTGTCGATGCACTGGATCGGGTATGCCTTTCTGGTGGATGCTGAGCGGTTTGCCTGGCTGCTGCCGATCGGGACCTTCGCGCTGCCGGCCGGTCTTGCGTTCTTCTGGGCGCTGGCCTTCGGTGTGGCACGTCGGTTCTGGCCTGGCACGATCGCGGGCCTGCCCTGGCTTGTCGCGATCTGGAGCCTGGCGGAGTTTGCGCGCGGCAACATCCTCACGGGCCTGCCATGGGCGCTGCCCGGCTACGTCTGGGTCGAGACGCCGGTGATGCAGACTGCCGCCTGGGTGGGGCCCTACGCGATGACACTGATCACCCTGGTGCTGACGGGGTTGCCGGCGCTGGCGATCGTGCTGACCCGGCGTGCCCGGGTTGTCGCGCTGGTCCTTCCCATTGCCACGGTTGCTGGCCTGTGGCTGGCAGGGACGGCCCGTATCCCCGACACCGTGGCCTATGCGCCGGATGCGCCGGTCGTTCGGGTCATCCAGCCCAATGCACCCCAGGAGCTGAAGTGGCAGCGTGAGCATGCCTGGCGTTTCTACCAACGCGCGTTGCAGCTGACCGCCGCGCCACCAGTGAGCGCCCACGGGGCACCCGATATCATCGTCTGGCCCGAGGCGACGCTCGCCCTGGTGCTGGAGCAGAACGGCGAGGAGCTCCGCAATATCGCTGCCGCCGCGGGCGGTGCCCATGTGCTGGCCGGCACGCTCTACGGCGAGACCAGGGGCGCGGACGTTGACTGGTCGAACGCCGTCCTGACGCTGAGCCCGGACGGCGAGATCCTGCACACCTACCGCAAACACCATCTGGTGCCGTTCGGAGAGTACCTCCCCCTGAAGCCGCTCTTCGATGCGCTCGGTCTCTCGCAGTTCGCGGTCATCGGAGGGATGCAACGTGGTGAGGGTCCCGAGACTGTTTCGCTGCCGGGTCTGCCGGCCTTCTCGCCGCTCATCTGCTACGAGGCGATCTTCCCCAATGCACTGATGGGCGACACCCGGCCAGACTGGCTGGTGCAACCCACCAATGATGCCTGGTTCGGTCCGTTCGCAGGCCCCCAGCAGCACCTCGCGCAGGCCCGTATCCGGGCGATCGAGCAGGGTCTGCCCCTGGTGCGCGCGGCCAACACCGGGATCTCGGCCATCATCGACCCGCACGGCCGCATCATGACCTCCCTGCCGCTCGATATGCACGGGGCAACGGACGGCCGGCTGCCCGCCCCACTGGCGCCAACGCTCTATGCCCGGACCGGCGACTGGCCCTGGTGGATTGCGACGGCTTTCATTTTGCTGCTGGCTCAGGCACGGCGGCGCACTGGCAGTTGACCGGACCGCCGGGTCATGCCAAATCCCGCCGCTAATCAAATTCCGCTCTGGTCGCCTGATCTCGCCCGCTCCGAAGGATATGCCCGCCATGCCCCGCAACGATTACCTGTTCACCTCCGAGTCCGTCTCCGAGGGTCACCCCGACAAGGTCTGCGATCAGATCTCGGATGCCATGATCGACATGATCCTCTCGCGTGAGCCGGAGGCGCGGGTCGCGGTGGAGACGGCGGCGACGACCAACAAGGTCGTCATGATGGGCGAGGTGAACGTGAGCCCCGACAACGCGGTCTCGGAAGAAGAGTTCGTCGAGGAAGCGCGCAGCACCATCCGTCGCATCGGCTACATGCAGAAGGGATTCCACTTCAAGACATGCTCGATCGACTGTTATGTGCACGAGCAATCCGCCGACATCGCCCAGGGCGTCGACGCCGCCGACAACAAGGACGAGGGTGCCGGCGACCAGGGCATCATGTTCGGCTACGCGACGAACGAGACGCCCGAGCTCATGCCGGCGCCGATCCAGTACGCACACCGCATCCTGCGCCTGATGTCGGAGGCGCGCCATTCGGGTGAGCGTCCCGAGTTCGGGCCGGATTCGAAATCCCAGGTCACCGTCGAGTACCGCGACGGCAAACCCGCGCGCGCTCATACGATCGTCGTCTCGACCCAGCATGCTGAAGGTCTCGAGTCAGGCGATGTGCGCAAGCTGGTCGAGCCCTTCGCGCTGAAGGCGATGCCGGAGGGTTTCGTGGACGCCGACACCGTATGGCATGTGAACCCCACCGGGCGCTTCGTGATCGGCGGGCCGGACGGCGATGCAGGGCTGACCGGGCGCAAGATCATCGTCGATACCTATGGCGGTGCGGCGCCTCACGGCGGCGGCGCGTTCTCGGGCAAAGATCCGACGAAGGTTGACCGATCGGCCGCCTATGCCGCGCGCTACGTGGCCAAGAACGTCGTGGCCGCAGGCCTGATGGACAAGTGCTGCATCCAGCTCTCGTATGCGATTGGCGTGCCCGAGCCGCTGTCGATCCACATCGAGGATTACGGTACCGCGCACGAAGACCTCGGCAAGGTCGAACGGGCCATCCGCGAATCGATCTCGTTGACGCCGCGCGGCATCCGCACACACCTGGGTCTGAACCGACCGATCTACCAGCGAACGGCAGCCTACGGCCACTTTGGGCGCGAGCCGGACGCGGAAGGCGGGTTCTCCTGGGAGAAAACCGACCTCGTAGACGCACTCAAGGCCGCGCTCTGACGGACTGAACGGGCATGTCACCTCTTGCGGGCGGGCAGCCCGCAGGAGGAAAAGATGATACCCGAGCTAGCACTCAGACCGCTCAGGCCCGACGATGGCGCCGCCCTGGCGGATCTTCACAGACGGGCAATCCTAGCAGTCGCACCGCGGTTCTACAGTCGGGCCGAACTGGTAAGCTGGGCCTATGGTATCGACCCCGAGGCTTACGCCAAGATCGCCGCCACGACCGAACGCTTTGTCATTGCCGAGCTTGCCGATGAGGTCATCACCGGCTTTTGCAGCTGGCGCATGGTCGATGCGGTGTCCGGGCGCATCTGTGGGTTGTACGTAGATCCGCGCCATCAGGGGACAGGGGCCGGCAAAGGGATGTTGAAGGCGGGAGAGGACACCATGATTGACGATGGGGCTCGGCAGATCGTCATCGAGGCCAGCCTGGCGGCGGTCCCGTTCTACGTATCGCAGGGTTACTTTGCCGAGCACCGCGAACTCTCTGAGACCCGCGGAGGGCGCAAGATCCCAGTGCGTTGGATGCGAAAGGTCCTCACACCATGACGGCCCCGGAGCGCGAGGATGGTGCCCCCTGGCGCAACTTCTATGGCCGCCGTCACGGCAAGCGGCTGCGCAAGGGGCAGGCCGGCCTCCTGGAGACGCGCCTCGCCGAGCTTGCCCCGCCCGGTGTCGGCTGGGACGAGAACCCGGACCGCGTGCCGCTCGACCTCGCGGCGCTCTACCCCGGAAAGCGCGAGATCTGGTTGGAGATCGGCTTTGGCGGGGGAGAGCACATGCTGGCGCAGGCTCAGGCCAACCCCGACGTGCAGATCATCGGGTCCGAGCCTTACATCAACGGCGTCGCGAAGCTTCTGGCGGCAATCGATCGTGCCGGGGTCAGCAACCTCGCCGTCACCGATCAGGACGCCCGCAACGTGATGGACGTGCTGCCGGACGGCTCTGTCGGCCGGGCGTTTCTGCTCTACCCTGATCCCTGGCCGAAGACCCGCCACCACAAGCGCCGGTTCGTGAACCCTGCGCAGATGGAGCAATTGGCCCGGGTGCTGGCGCCGGGCGCTGTCTTCCGAATCGCGACGGACATCGCGGACTACGTGCGCCACAGTCTCGTGGTGCTGGACGCGATGCCGGAGTTTGACTGGCTTGCGGAACGTCCTGGCGACTGGCGAGAGGCATGGTCCGACTGGCCAAGCACACGCTACGAGGCCAAGGCCCTGCGCGAAGGGCGTCCCCCGCACTATCTGACATACCGCCGCGCAGGGTAGGCGGGGCTACGACTATCGTTACTGAAGATCTAGCCGATCAGTGATCCCCGGGGGACCGACGTGCCGTTCAGGAACTCGCGCGCTGTTAGCGGTCCCTTGCCGGGACGCTGCAGACGCAGGAGGCGCACAGCCCCGTTGCCCGTGCCCACGACAAGCTCGTCATCCAGCGTCTCACCCGGTGCGCCATGCGCGTCGAGGACGTTGGACAACAGCAGTTTCGTGCGGGCGCCGTTGATCTCGCACCAGGCCCCCGGGAAGGGGGACAGCCCGCGGATCTGCCGGTCGATCTCGACCGCCGGACGGGTCCAGTCGACCCGGGCCTCGGCCTTGTCGATCTTCGCGGCGTAGGTGGTGCCGTCATCCGGCTGTGGTGTCGGGGCGCCACCGCCCGCCGCAACAAGCGGCAATGTCTCGACGATCAGGTCCGCCGCCATCTGAGACAGCCGGTCGTGGAGGCTTCCCGCCGTCTCGTCAGCCGCGATTGCCGTGCGGACTTCCGCCCAGACGGGACCTGTGTCGAGACCCGCGTCCATCTGCATGACACCGACGCCGGTCTCGGCATCCCCGGCCATGATCGCGCGCTGGATGGGTGCAGCCCCTCGCCAGCGCGGCAACAGCGACGCGTGCAGGTTGAGACAGCCAAGCCTCGGGGCATCGAGGGCGCTCTGCGGCAAGATCTGACCATAGGCCACCACGATCGCTGCATCTACGCCCAGCGCCTCGAGCCCGGCGATCACCTCCGGATCGCGAAAGCTGGCCGGTGTGTACACCTCGATCCCCATCGCCTCCGCGCGCGCGTGCACCGGTGACGGGCGCAGGGCCTTGCCACGCCCGGCAGGACGCGGTGGCTGGGTGTAGACGCAGGCAATCTGGTGACCGGCCTGGACCAGCGACCCGAGCACGGGGACCGAAAAGTCGGGTGTGCCCATGAAGGCGAGCCTGAGGGCGGTCACGCCTTTCTCCGCTGCTTGCGGTACGCGGTGAGCAGGCGCTGCCGACGGACCGGACCCAGATTGTCGATGAAGACCCGGCCGTCCAGATGGTCCATCTGATGTTGCACGCTGGTCGCCCAAAGCCCGTCGAACCGCTGCGAGACCTCCGCGCCGGTCTCGTCCATATAGGTCACCTCGACCCAGACGGGCCGCGTGACCTCGGCCGAGAGGCCGGGCAGGTTCGGCGATGCCTCGGGATAGCTTCGCGTCTCTTCGGCAGCGCTCAGGAGCCGGGGATTGGCAAGCCGCACCGGCTGATCGCGCGTCTCGGAGCAGTCCAGCACCGCCAGTCTCAGACCGATCCCCAGTTGCGGCGCCGCCAACCCCACCCCCTGGCCGGGCATGGCGTACATTGCCGCGAGCATCTCCTCCCAGACCGATCGGACCCCGTCATCCACACCCTCGACCGGTACGGCCGCCGTGCGCAGACAGGGGTTTGGCCACAGGAGGAAGGGGCGTGGCACGGCTGTTCTCAGCCGCGCGCGCGTTCGCGCTTGAGCTTCTTCATCTTCGACGTGATCAGCTGGCGGCGCATCTGGCTGAGGTAATCGATGAAGAGCTTGCCGTTCAGGTGGTCGACTTCGTGCTGCACGCAAACGGCCCACAGTCCCTCGAAATCGCGCTCATGCTCGTTCCCGTCCGCGTCAAGATATCGGACCGTCACCGCCTCGGGCCGGGTCACGTTTGCGAAGATCTCGGGGATCGACAGGCACCCCTCCTCGTATTCCGACAAGGTGTCCGATGCCGCCGTGATCTCGGGATTGATCAGGCACATCGGCTGCGGAGGGTCGGTGGACTCGTCCCGTTTCGAGCAGTCCATGACCAGCATCCGTGCGTTCACGCCGACCTGTGGCGCGGCGAGGCCGATGCCCGGCGCATCATACATTGTGTCCAGCATGTCCTGCGCAAGCGCACGCACACCGTCGGTGATGTCGGGCACGGGCTCGCACACTTTCTTCAAGCGCGGGTCGGGGTGGATCAGGATCGGTCGTTTCATCGCAGGCGGACGTAGGCCAACCGCGCCGTGAAATCAACGGGGCGCTACGCGACCTGCTCGGCCAGCATCTTCCGTGTCAACGGGTGGTCCGGGTAGCGTTCCTGGCAGATCTCGATCATTCGCCCGGCACTTTCGTGATCGCCCTCGTCGCGCATCAGATCAACCAGACGCCGGAACAGCTTGCCGGGTGCACGATGACGCTCGACCATCCGGGTCAGCGTATGGATCGCCTCTTCCTGCCGTCCCAGCGCTTCCAGGATCTGAGACCGGCGCATCGCGAAGTCCGCCTCGGCGGGGGCGAGCGCGCAGGCCCGGTCGATCGAGATCAACGCGTCCGTGTTATTATGGGTTCGCGCCAGCGCTTCCGCCAGCGCAGCAGGGATCGCTGCAAAGGCAAGGTTCGCCTCCTCGGCCTCGGTGAGGAGCGCGATCGCCCGCTCGAACTCCCGATTGCGCAGGTGTGCGAGCCCGGCCCAGGCCGCAAAGGCCGGTGCCCCCTTACCTCGGAGCACGGCTTCGTCGGCCGCGTCTGCAGCCGCGACGAACTGCTTGGCCCGCGACAGGGCGTGGGCAAGCCGCTGCCACGTCATTGGGTGGTCGGGATGCTGTTCGGTCAATGTCGCGAGCCGGTCGGCGGCTGCCGAGGGGTCACCGTCGTAGCTGGACAGGACGGCCTCAAGGCTCTGGAACTCCGCCGGGTCCCGTGCCGGGTCCAGAGTGTGCAGCCGTGTGCGCATGAACGCCACGTCTCCCTTGCGCGTCGCCGCCGTGATCGAGACGCTGCGCAGCAGCACGCCCCAGTCCCAGACCATGGTGTCGATGCAGCCAAGCGCCGGCATCTGGCGGACCCCTGCCTGTGCAATGATACCGGGAAAACTGGCGACGAAGTTCCGAACCGGACCGAGCCGCCTGTGCATGTCCTGCTGCAGGGTCGTGATCGGCAGAAAGTTCTTCTCGTCCAGCACGCCGATACCAAGGAGGCCAGGGATCGCCGTGCGTGCGGCCCCCGTGTTGGGGCCGTGCCAGAATGCGTTCAGCATATGCTTCAGGCCGCGGTCCCAATCGCCCTTCCGGATATGGGCGTAGCCGTGGAGGAATTCGCCCTCGATGAAGTACCGAATGCCGAAGACGTCACGTTCGTGCATCGCCTCGGCCGTGCGCATCACGCCGTCCACGTCGTCGGCGCGGTGCTGGTGGCGCATGGTATCGGGATAGACGAACGCGATGTTCAACCCGTCGTCCACGCATTTGGAGAACAGCCCCGCCGCGTCGCCAAAGCGTTTCTCACCTGCCAGAAACGGGCCCACGTGGGCGAGCGACTGCCCGATGTCGCCATCGTTCGCAAAGCTCTCGGGTCTGTCGCGCAGCCGGACCATCAGCCGCTCCAGCGCCTCGCGCTTCATCTCAGGGCCCAGGTCGTTGGTGACGGCGCATTTGATCGCGTTACCCAGGTGCACAGCGGTCGACGAGAACGCGCTGCGTTCGGGCGCGATGATCCGGCCCGCGCGCGACATTGCGTAGAGCTCGATGAAGTCGCGCTGCGCCTCGGTCAGCCCATCGAGCGAGATGATCTGAGTGATGGTCTCGAGCGCGGGAAAGGCCTTGCGATAGAACTCGAGCGTCCAGGCATCGTCCGAGAACAGCACCGCAGAGCCGCCGCTGCCCAGCGCATGCTCCATGTGCATCTCGTAGAACTCGTTTGGCACCATCTTGTGGGGCCAGGGTTTGTTCTTCGCAATCAGCCCGTCCGTCAGGTCGCCGCGTCGGATATGGTAGGCGGTGGCGCCCATCAGCTTGTCGTCAAGCGCGCGCATCAGCGGCAGCAATGGCGCTGCGAAGGGCACCACGTCCATCATGGAGACGAAGCGCTGGCGGACGGTTTCGGCATCCTCGTCGGCGAGCTTTATCACGCCGAAGGCTTGGTCGACGGCTGTGTTCTTGCCCAGGGCTGTCTGTTCGGCCAGGAACGACGAATTCTGGCGCGTGACTTCGCCGATGCGCAGTGCGTCGGGTTTGATCTCCATCCATTCGGCACGGTCGATGAAACGCTCGGCCACGTAGTCGGCGTCGAACAGCTCCGTCGCGTCGTTGATGACGGCTGTCACGTCCGTTCCCTGCATCCAGTGTACGACGTAGGGGATGTCGTAGTCCGCGCTCAGCCGCGCGGCGTTGAGCACGGCAAGAAGGCGGGCGCCCAGCCGGTCCGAGCGAAACGCCACCAGTCTGCCGGTCTGTTGGGGGTTGGGCAGGTTCTGCACGACCTCTCCCATCTGGCTCATCGCGGGGACCGTTCTACCTACCCTGCTTCGCGGATACCATCACCCACTGGACGGTCCACTGCCTCTTCCAACGCCTCCAGACGTTCGATCCGCCGGGCGAGGTCGGCGAGTTTGGGGTGACCTTGTGGATGATCCTGATTGATCTCCTCCAGCACAAGCTCGGCGTCTTCGTGGGCTTCGACCCGCAAAAGGAACCGCAGGGCCATCAGTTTCAACGTCACCTTGTGCGGCCACGCCTTGCACTCGCGCAGATCATCGAGCGCGACCAGCGCCCCGACAAGATCCTGATCCTGCGCCGCTGTGCGCATCCGAAGCGAGGCTGCCCGCTGGGCGTAGAAGTCGCGCTGCTCGGGCACCGCGAGCGCCACGCACCGGTCGAGCGCCGCGTCGCGCGTGGCCTGGTCGGTGGCTACCTGCGCCAAGTCGTAGTGATACGCCGCGCTGTCCCCGTGATTGTCACAGAGCGCGTCGAACTCCGCTTGCGTCATTGGGCCCGCGCCGATCGCTTGGACGATGTCCTTGAAGAGCGCGGTGTCCGTCAGCACTCCGCCTGGCAGATGGGCATCGCCCAACAGCCGCAGGGGCGTGATTGGCCCGAAAGCATTCAGCCGGTCGACATGCGACCCGTCGAACGTGTCGAGCGGGGAATAGAGGACATAGGCCTCGGAATGAGCCGGCGCCAAGTCCTCGATATCGCCCCAGGGGCCGGTCCAGTCTTCGCCGAGCACATAATCGAAGCGGGTTTCCCACGGCACCTTCTCCGGGTCCAACGTCGTTTGTGGCGAGATCGCCAAAACAACGGAACCCGGGACCAGCGTGGAGCAGGCCAGTGCCCCGAAGCCCCCCATCGACAGGCCGCATAGGATCACGCGCCTCTTGCCTGCCCTGAGCTCGGCGAACCGCGCGCTCTGGAAGAAGGCCGCGATATCGGGCTTGAGATACCAATCGTCCGCGTGTGCTTTGACGGCCAGAACGGACCAGCCGTGCTTGACCAGCTCTGCCGCCGCCCAGCCCGAGCGGCCTTCGGCGGTATCGTTGGACAGGCTTGTGTGATCGAAGGTGATCCACAACGTATCGTCGCCGGGATGGATTTCGATCAGGTAGTTCTCGAGCGCGATTTCATCGATGTCGGTCACGCGATGCCCTCCAGGTTCAACGAGACCAGCGTCCCGTTTTCCTTGTCCATGTGCGGCAGATACGCCTGCGAGTAGTCGTCAAGGTGAGTGTGCTCGGTGGTGCGCCAATCCCAGGGCCGCACGTCGCTGAAGCCTGCCTCGCGCAGGAAACGCGTCATGTCGGCCTCGTCAAAGACGTTGCCGTGGTAGTCGTACTGGTCGCGCTGGCCACCGATCATGAGCCCGCGGACGTCCTCGAGCCCGCGCACAAGTTGCCCGGAGAGGTACAGTTTCGCGCAGGCGGCGTAGTCGGGGACGGCGAGCCGCAGAACCCCGCCGGGGCGCAGCACGCGGCGCCATTCGGTCAGGACCCGTATCGTCTCCTTCCGGCCAAAATGCTCCAGCACGTGGCAGGCATAGATCAGCCCGACGGCGCCGTCCGGGATGAACGACAGATCGTCGACCGGGCCCTTGTGATCGACGTGCTCATAGTCCAGCGCGTCGACATGAAACCAGCCGGGCAAGTGCTTTGCGCCGCAGCCAAGGTGAAGTTTCTCGAAGCTACTCATAAGATCTCCTCAGGCTGCTCGCCGTCCGCCTGTCGCGCAAAACCACGCATACATCTTCTCCAGACCGCGCCGGATCGAGATCTGCGGTTGCCACCCCAATGCGTGCAGTCGCGTGTTGTCCATGATCTTGCGCGGCGTACCGTCGGGCTTGTCGCCGTCCCAGATGATCGTGCCCTGGTAGCCGGTTACATCGGCCATCATGTTGGTCAGATCGCGGATCGAGATCTCTTCGGATGACCCCACGTTGATCATCCCGCCCTCCGTATAACCCCGCATCAGGAACACGCAGGCATCCGCCAGATCGTCGGCATCGATCAGTTCGCGCAGCGGCGCGCCCGTGCCCCAGGCCACAACCTCGGGCGCCGAGGCCAGCTTGGCCTCGTGAAAGCGCCGCATCAGACCGGCGACCACATGCGAGGACTCGGGATCGAAATTGTCGCCGACGCCGTAGACGTTGGATGGCATGACCGTGAACGCCTCGAACCCGAACTGGCGGCGATAAGCATCGCACATGGTCTTGCCCGCGATCTTGGCGATTGCATAGGGCAGGTTCGTCGGCTCGAGCGGACCGGTCAGCAGCGCATCCTCGCGGATCGGCTGTTCGGCGTGCTTGGGATAGATGCAGGACGAACCCAGGAACAGAAGCTTGGCCGCGCCGTGCCGATAGGCTGCGTCGATGACGTTCGTCTGGATGGCGAGGTTGTCGCGAATGAAGTCGCCGCCATAGCGGTCATTCGCGAGGATCCCGCCGACCTTTGCTGCCGCCAGGAAGACGTGGCTCGGACGTTCCGCTTCGAAGAACGCCTCGACCGCGGCCCTGTCGGTCAGGTCCACCTCGCCGTGCGTCCGCGTGATCGGGGCAAGGCCCTCCTCGGCCAGCCGCCGGCAGATCGCCGAGCCCACCATCCCACGGTGGCCCGCCACGTAGATTCGCGCGTCCTGATCCATGCCGCCGCGCCTCACATCAACTCGTTCACGGGTTTGCGGGTCCGGTTGGCTTCGTACCAGGTGGCGGTCCGGGCCATCCCGTCCTCGAGCGCGACCTTGGGCGCATAGCCGAGCGCGCGCATCTTCGAGATATCCGGGCAGCGGCGGGGGGTCGCGCCTGCGGCGGCAGGGCCAGGCACGATCGCAAGGTCCACGCCGACGACACGGCCCGTGATCTCGACGAGTTCGCGGATGGAGACTTCGTGGTCATTGCCGATATGGTAAACCTCACGGTGCCCGCCTTTGGCATGCATCGTCACGATGCCGCTGACGACGTCGTCAACATAGGCGAAGGCGCGGGTCTCGGTCCCATCCGACTGGATCTCGAAGGCCGAGCTGCCCTGCTCACGCGCTTCGATTGCGCGCAGAATGAACTGCGGGGCCACGTGCTTCCAGCCCATGTCCGGGCCGTAGACGTTGTGGGGGCGGAAGACCTGGACCTTGCGGAAATGCTCCTGCGCGTAGTTGAAGGCGATCAGTTCCGAGACGATCTTCGAACCACCATAGCTGTAGCGCGGGTTCAGGCTGTCGGGCAGCATCAGGGGTGCTGTCTCGTCCGTGGGGACGGTTGGCGGCTCCTGATAAACCTCTGCCGACGAGGCGACCACCAGATCCGGCACGTCCGCCCGCCTGCAGGCGTCGACGACCGCAAGTGCGCCGCGCAGACCCACGTCCAGCACAAGCTCCGGGCGCTTGTAGAAGTTCTCCGTCCCGTTGATCGCAGCCAGGTGATAGACGACCTCGGCCCCCTTGCAGGCAGCCGTCACGGCATCGGCGTCGCGCACGTCGGCGGTCACAAGTTCGACCTGGTCCGCGACCTCGGCGAATCGCGAGCGATCGCCGCGCAGCATGTTGTCGACACAGACCACATCGTGGCCATCGTGGACCAGCCGCTTGACCAGATAGGCGCCGATGAAGCCGCCGCCGCCTGTCACCACAACCCTCATGCGCCCCGCCTCATACCGCGCGCTCCCCGGTGTTGCCGACGGCAAAGTAGTGCGGGCCGAGCTCGTAGGGGCGCAGGTCCGAGAAGTGATTCCAGTAGTCGTAGATGAAGCCGTCCTCGGCCATCACGCGCAGCATCTGCCGGGGCCGCATCACGGCCAGACCCGGGTGGTTGTTCGCGATGATCACGATGTTCGCATCCGTCAGGGCATCGCCAAGCTCCGCCGTGACCGCCAACCCGGGTGCCACCTCGGCCAGCTGATCGGCGGTGCACACGGGATCGTGGAGGATGACCTCCGCCTCGGGCGAGCCGGCTGAAATCGCCTCCAGCACCCGCAGGGACATCGCGCCCCGCAGATCGTCCGTTGCGGGCACGCCCTTGAATGCGATGCCCAGAAGCGCGATCCTCGGCGCGCCGCCGGTTCTGCGCGCGTGCTCCGCCAGTATCCACGCGACCGTCTCGGCGGGTTGACGCTCGTTCACCCGGCGTGCGGCGGTGGTGATGTCCAGCTCGACGCCTGCTTCCCGCAGCGATTGTGCCAGGATATGGGGGTCCTTCTCGAGACACGGCCCGCCGACAAGCCCGGGCAGCGCCACGTTCGTGCGTTCGTAGCCCAGCTTTCCGCCGGGAATGACCTCCATCGCGTTGACGCCGTAGACATCGCAGATCCTGGCGACCTCGTTGGCAAAGGCGAACTGCACATCGCGGAAGGTGTTGTCGACCAGTTTGATGATCTCGGCCGTCTCGAGCGAGGAGACCTGCACAGCCGTCGGCGTCAGCTTGTAGAAGAAATGTGCTGCCCGCTCCCGGACCTCGGGCGTGTCGGCACCCACGATCTGGGGCAGGCGCCTCAGCTCGTGCATCGCCTTGCCCTCGAGCGTGCGTTCGGGGCACATCGCGATCTCGAACCGTTTGCCGGAAGCGGCAAGGATCGGCGACACCACGTGGCGCGCCGTGCCGATCTTGACGGTCGAGCGCAGGATGATCAGCGCGCCATCGCCCATGTTCTCGGCCACATCGCGGGTTGCTGCCTCGATGTAATCCAGCCGCGCTGTGCCATCGTCGCCCAGCGGCGTGCCGACCGTGATCACGTAGATCCTGGCGCTGACATCCGGCGACAGGCGTCCCACCGCCCTCAGATGCCCGGTGTCCACCGCGTGCGACAGCATCTCGGCCAGCCCCGTCTCCGAAAAGTGCGGCGTACCGGCGTTGGTCTCGTCTACGACATCCTGGCGGTGTTCGATGCCCAGCACGTTGAACCCGACGTCCGCCAGGGCGGTCGCAAGGGTCAGACCGACATATCCCAGCCCAACGATGGCTACGTCGTAGTGCATTCTGCTTCCTTCGGACGGAGTACCGGACGACATAGGCGAGATTTCTGTCTGATCTATGAAGAACACGATCAGGTTGTCCCCGTTTGAGGCGGTTTAGACCATCGTTTTGGCGTTTGAAAGCGGCGTGGCCTGGCTCAGGGAACCAGAATGATCTTGGGTGGAGCGCGGCCTTCGTGGACATCACGAAAGGACTGGGGGCCGTCCGTGAGCGGCCGTACCTCGGTCCAGCCATCGGGCGTCACGCGCCCCTCGGCCAGCAGCCGAACCGCCTCGGCGAAGTCGGCGTCGTTGTAGCAATAGGTGCCGACAAAGGTGACCTCCATCCGCGTGAGCATCAGGAAGTCGACGCCGCCGTCAGCCTCCTGCAGACCGACATGGGTGATCGTGCCGCCAGGCCGGACCAGCCGCATCGCGGCCGCGCGGGTTGTGGCTGACCCGACCGCATCACAGACCAGATCGGCGGTTTCCGCGCCCGGGTCCATCGCGACCGGGTCGTAGACGTCCGCCTCCAGCACCATTGATGCTGTCGCCCGCCGGCCTGCATTGGGTTCGGCCAGCCGGACTTCGGCGACGCCCATCTCGCGAAAGGCCATGGCACAGAGAAGCCCGATCGCCCCGCCGCCCAGCACTGTCACGCGGGTCTCGCCGGGCGGGGCCCTGTGCCGCGACAGCCCTACCCGCGCCGTGTGCACGCAGACAGCCAGCGGTTCAGCCAGCACGGCGGCTTCGGCGGCCAAGGTGTCCGGAATGGGCGTCAGGCAGCGTTCAGGCACCGCGACGCGTTCGGCAAAGCCACCTTCGGCATGGACGCCGATCAACCCGCGCTGCGCGCAGAGATGGCGGTAGCCGGTCGTACACGCGGTGCAGGTCTCGCAGGTGGTCATGGGGTTCACGGCGACGCGCTGTCCGCTTCCGGGACCATCGACCACTGTCCCGGTAAACTCGTGACCCAGGATGATCGGCAGGGCGCGCAGCTTGAAGTGACCGTGCCAGAAATGCATGTCCGACCCGCAAAGCCCGGCGCGGGACACATCGACCAGAACCTCGCCAGAATTCGGCACCGGCGGCGGCGCCTCGCGCATCTCTGTCGTCTCGTCCCCGGTGAGATAAAGCGCACGCATGCTGATCCTCCCGTCTTTGTCTTGCCTTAGCTGCATCTCTGACTAGGCTCGGCCCAAGCGCAAGGGGGAGGAAATCGGGATATGCGATTCATCGGTGCGTTGCTGGTGCTTGTGTCCTTGGGGATGCTCGGGGCCGAGGGTTTCTGGTGGCTGACGGGCGGGAGCGGTGCCGAGTTCGAGCTCGCCTCGCTTGGTCAGTGGTGGTCCTGGGTGCACGAGAGCAGCCTCCAGTTGGTGGCGCCCGCGATCGAACGCCACCTTCCGGGCGGGCCGTGGCTCTACGAGACCTTCGTCCAGCCGGTGCTGCTTTGGCCCGGGGTGATCGAGGTGTTTGTCGTGGGTGTGGTGCTGATCGTGCTTGGGAAGCTGCTCTAGCAAGGCGGGACACCGGTTTCGGTCGTTGTGCGCGGCCCGGTGTCCCCGGCATCGAACGCCTCTTTCCCTTCAATCCGATTGCGCACTACGCTTCGAGCGGAAATGCCGATTGCGCCAGTGGAGATACCGATGGCCGACATCAAGCTTATTCGGGCGCGCAAGATCCTCACCATGAACAGCTATCGGCCGGTGGCGACGGCGGTCGCGATCCGCGAAGGTCGCGTGCTTGGGGTGGGAACCGAGGAGGAACTCGCAGGCTGGGGCCCGTCCGAACCCGACGACCGTTTCCGCGACCACGTGCTGATGCCGGGCTTCGTCGAAGGGCACTGCCATGCCAAGGAAGGCGGCATGTGGGACTTCCCCTTCGTCGGCTATCTTGACCGGCGCGACCCGGATGGAGGGCTTTGGGAAGGCTGTCAGGACATGGCCTCGGTTGTCGCGCGCCTGCGCGGGATCGCGGACGGCATGGAGGGTGACGGGGCCCTCTACGCCTGGGGATTCGACCCGATCTACTTCGACGGTGCCCGGATGGGGCTGGCCGATATCGACCAGGTCTCGACCACCCGCCCCGTGCTGATCATGCACTCAAACGGGCACGTGATGAATGTGAACTCGGTGGTGCTGGACCGCGCGAACATCACCCGCGAGACCAACGTCGACGGCGTGGTCAAGGATACACGCGGGAACCCGACAGGCGAGCTCGCCGAAGCCGCCGCCAAATACATGGCCTTCCGCGTGACCGGCGATCCGTTCTGGGCCGGCATCCGCGAGCATGACGTGATCCGCTTTGGCCAGGCCTGCGCCAATTGCGGGACCACGACCGCCACGGACCTCTTCGCGACCTTCACGGACCAGAGCCTCCAAGCCTATGACGCCGCCACCCGCCGCCCCGGCTATTCTGTCCGCCTGATGCCCGCGATGAACACGCTGGACCGCCCCGCGGCCGAGGGCGTGGAAATCCTCTCCGACGCGCTGACCAGATCCCATGACAAGCTGATCTATGGGCTGGCGAAGATCATGACCGATGGCTCCATCCAGGGCATGTCCGCGCGCATGAAATGGCCGGGCTACTACAACGGTATCCCGAACGGTGTCTGGAACATGGACCCCGAGCAACTGACAGCCGCGGTCTACGCTTTCCACAAGGCGGGCCACCACCTGCACATGCACACCAACGGTGACGAGGCGTCCGAACTGATGATCGACGCGATCGAGGCAGCGATGCACGACCACCCCCGCCCGGACCACCGCCACACGCTGCAGCACTGCCAGATGGCGGACGAGAGCCAGTTCCGCCGGATGGCCAAACTCGGCATCTGCGCAAACCTCTTCGCCAACCACATCTACTACTGGGGCGACCAGCACCGCGACATCACCATGGGCCCGGACCGGGCCGCCCGCATGGATGCCGCCCGCACGGCCGAGCGGTTGGGCGTCCACTTCGCCATCCACTCCGACGCGCCCGTGACACCGCTTGCGCCCCTCTTCACCGCCTGGTGTGCCGTCAATCGCCTGACCGCCTCCGGGCAGGTACTGGGTCCCGCTGAAAAGATCTCCGTCGACAGCGCCCTCCACGCGATCACCCTCGGGGCTGCCTACACGCTGAAGATGGACCACCTGGTCGGCTCGATCGAACCGGGCAAATGGGCCGATTTCGCCGTCCTCGAGGACGACCCGACCGCGGTCGCACCCGAGGCGCTGAAGGATGTCCCCGTCTGGGGCACCATCACCGGCGGCGAGGCGACAGAGGCGGCCGGGAAGACATGACGGCGATGCCGGGCACCCGCCCGAGCGCGAAAGCCGGAGGCGGCAGCGCGAGACATGACTCATCCGGGCCCGCTTGCGGGGACGGATTCCGTTTGGCTTGATGACCCCCCGCCACTTCACCGTCATCGCGGGCTTCCTCGGCACCGGCAAGACCACGCTGGTGAACCGCATCCTGTCCGAGGCCAAGGGCACCCGCTACGCTGTCCTCGTCAACGACTTCGGTGCGGTGAACGTCGACGCCGGGCTCATCGCCGAGCACGACGGCCAGACCATGGCGCTGACCAATGGCTGCATCTGCTGTTCGATGTCCGACGGCTTCACCCAGACCATGCTGCGGCTCATGTCCCAGCCAGACGCCTTCGACCATGTGATTGTCGAGGCTTCGGGCGTCGCCGAGCCTGGCAAGATCATGGATTTTGCCCGGATCGACCCCGAACTTGCGCCCGACGCGATCGTCACACTGGCGGACGCCGAGACGTTGCCCGACCGGCTGGGCGATCCCCGCGTTGGCGAGATCGCCGCGCGCCAGGTGCGTCAGGCCGACCTGATCTGCCTCACGCGGACCGACCTCGCGACCGACGGCCAGCGCATCGAGGCCGAGGCCGCACTTGCCGCTCTCAACCCGCCGGCGCCCCGCCTGACGGGGCGGGCGGCCGACCAGCCGCTGGCGGCGCTTCTTGGCACGGGGCTGGCTCCGGGGCAGGTGACGCTGCCCGATCCCGTTGCGATGCCCCTGCATACCACCACCCTCGGCCCCGTTGCGCCGATCGACCGCGCAGCGTTCGGTGCCTGGGCGGGCGGGCTGCCGGCCACGGTGCTCCGCGGCAAGGGCGTGGTCGAGATCTCCGGCGAGGGTCCGCGTCTCTGGCAAAAGGTCGGCGCCCGGTCCGAGCTGACCCCGGCCCCGCCCGGCGCCGTCGCCGGCCAGATCGTCCTCATCGGCACCGCGCCAATCGACGCCAAGGCCCCGTTCGCCAATCGTTAACCCGTCGACCTGCCCCCGACGCACTTGGCATACGTTTGGCATACGCGAGTCATACGTTTGTCATACAGCCGGAGTCACAGCTCCAACGGCTCAGGCCAATGGCGAGACCGCGTCCTCTCCGACCAGGTGACAGGCAACTGCCTGGCCCGTGCCGATGGTCCTCAGATCGGGCGGCGTCGTGCGGCATATGTCCCCGGCCACGGGACAGCGCGAGGCGAAGCGGCAGCCCGGCGGCGGGTTCACCGGGTCCGGCGGATCCCCCGGAATCGTGATCCGTTTGGCCTTGGCGCGGCGCTCCTTGTCGACGGATGGCACGGCGGAGAGAAGCGCCTTCGTGTAGGGGTGGAGCGGGTTGTTGAACAGGCTAAGCCGTTCCGAATGCTCGACAATTTTTCCCATATACATCACGGCGATCCGGTCGCACATGTGCTGGACGACGCCCAGATCGTGGGAGATGAAGAGATACGTCAGCCCCCGCTCGGCCTGCAGCCGCCGCAGGAGGTTCAGGATCTGGGCTTGCACGGCAACGTCGAGCGCCGAGACGGGCTCGTCGCAGATGATCAGATCAGGGTCTGGCGCCAAAGCGCGAGCAATTCCAATGCGTTGGCGCTGTCCGCCCGAGAACTGGTGCGGAAAAAGTCGCTGCTGCTCGGGGCGCAGACCGACCGCCTGGAAGAGCTCATCGACCTTGGGCGGGATCTGCTCGGGCGACATTTTACCCAATGATTTCAGGGGCTCAGCGACAATGTCGCCGGCCCGCAAGCGGGGGTTCAAGCTGGAATACGGATCCTGGAAGATGAACTGGAACCGGGCCCGGGCGGCCCGAAGGGCATCGGCCTCCAACCCAAGCAGGTCCTGACCTTCCAGCGTCACGTGACCCTGATGCGCGTCTACCAGCCGGGCCACGGCCAGCGCCGTCGTCGTCTTTCCGGACCCAGATTCTCCAACCAAAGCAAGGGCTTGACCCTTCTCCACCTCGAACGAGACATCGTCCACCGCGTAGAGATATCGCCGCGGCGCCAGCAGGTTCGCGCGCTTCATGGGGAAACGGACCGAGAGGTTCTTGACGGAGAGGAGCGCCATCACACCCGGTCCGCATGCCAGCAGGCCGCCCGCTGAGCGCCGAATGCCACCAGTTCGGGGCGGGCCTTACGGCATTGGTCCGAGACCAGGTCGCAGCGTGAGGCGAAAAGGCAGTTGTCCTGGCCAAACGACGTCAACGACGGGACAATCCCTGGGATTTCAACGAGTTCCGGGCGGTCGTCAGTCAGGTGCTCGGTCAGGTGCGGGACACAGGCGATCAGCCCGCGGGTGTAGGGATGGCGCGGATGTGCGATGACATCCTCGGTCGGCCCCTCTTCGGCCTGACGGCCCGCGTACATCACAATCATACGCTCGGCCATCTCGGCCACAGCGCCCATATCGTGGGTGATCAGGATCAGGGCGACGTCTGTCTGACGGCGCAGATCTCGAAGTAAATCAAAGATTTGCGCCTGAACGGTCACGTCGAGCGCAGTGGTTGGCTCGTCGGCGATCAACACCTTGGGGCGGCAACCCAGGGCCATCGCGATCATGACCCTCTGGCGCTGGCCGCCGGACATCTGGTGCGGATAGGCCCCGGCGCGTTCGCGCGGGTTGGGGATGCCCACCGCGTCCAGCAGCTCGACCGCCTGCTCCCATGCGGCCTTCTTGCCCAGCCCCTGGTGGCGACGCAACACCTCGGCAATCTGTTCACCAGTCGTGTAGACTGGATTCAGTGAGGTCATAGGCTCTTGAAATATCATGGATATCTCATTGCCGCGGATCTGGCGGAGGCGGCGGTCCGTGGCCTGGGTCAGGTCCTCGCCATCCAGGAGGATCTGGCCAGAGGAGATCTTGCCTACCGGTTGTGGAACCAACCCCATCAGCGCCAACGCCGTCATGGATTTACCGCAACCGGACTCGCCGA
This sequence comes from Pseudomonadota bacterium, assembly GCA_039033215.1. Classification (GTDB taxonomy): domain Bacteria; phylum Pseudomonadota; class Alphaproteobacteria; order Rhodobacterales; family Rhodobacteraceae; genus Thermohalobaculum. Next base: position 37,096 of record JBCCDA010000020.1, read on the forward strand.
CAAAGGCGATGTTCTCACCGCCGTCGAGGGTGAACGAGAGGTCGTCAATCACAGGGAAGACACCGGCTCGGGTCGTCAGCTCGACCCGCAGGTTCTTGACCTCGAGCAGAGCCATCAGCGGGCTCTCAGCCTCGGGTTCAGGGCATCGTTGAGCCCATCCCCCACGAGGGAAATTGCCAGCACGGTAACGAAGATGGCGACCCCGGGGATGGTGACGGCCCAGGGTTCGGACAGGATCGCCTCGCGGTTGGATCCGATGATCTGACCCCAGGAGACCACGTTGGGGTCTGTGAGGCCGAGGAAGGCAAGTCCGGCTTCGAACAGGATCGCGGTGCCGACCATCAGCGCGGCTTGTACTATGATCGGGGGCAGGGCGTTCGGCAGGATCACACGGAAGATCAGTTTGAGGTTCCCGGCACCGGCAGCGCGGGATGCCATGACGTATTCGAGCTCACGTATCCGCAGGAACTCGGCCCGCGTGATGCGCGCGACGGCGGTCCACGAGACCACGCCGATTGCGACTGTGACGGTGACCAGTGAGGCCCCGAAGAGCGCGACAATGACCATGGAAAACAGAAGCGTCGGCAGCACCTGGAAGAACTCGGTGAAACGCATCAGGGCTTCTTCGACGTATCCCCGATAGAAGCCCGCTAGCGCGCCGACGGTGACGCCGATGAAGACCGAGACGAAGGCCGCGGTGACCCCGATCGCCAGCGACACGCGCGCGCCATAGAGGATCATCGAGAGCATGTCGCGGCCCAAGTAGTCCGTGCCCAGCAGGAAGCCTTCCTCGCCGGGGGGCGAGAACGGGGCCCAGACCATCTCGTAGGGGTCGGCAGCGTAGAGGGGCGGGCCGATGAGGGCGGCGAGGACGATCGCCACCAGGACAACAAGCGCGACGACGGCGGCGTGGTTCTTGAGGAACATCTCCAGGGTCTCTGCCAGCGGAGTGCGCGCCTTTTCAACAGGTTGGATATCGTCGCTCATGATCCGCCCGTACGGATGCGAGGGTCGATCAGGCGCAGAACAACGTCGGTGACCAGGTTCACAACGACGACGACGAGTGCCGAGAAGAACAGGATGCCGAGGATCGTCGGCGTGTCACGGGCGAGGATTGATTGCAGCGCCAGCGTCCCGAGGCCGGGCCAGGAGAACACGGTCTCGACTAGCACCGCACCGGACACGACGGCGGAGAACTGAAGGCCTGCGAGGGTTACGACCGGCGAGAGCGCGTTCTTCAGGGCGTGCTTGAAAACCACTTCATGGTCGGGGAGACCCTTGGCCTTGGCGGTTCGGATGTAGTCGGAGCCGAGGACCTCGAGCATCGAAGCCCGGCAAAGGCGCGAGTACAGTGCCAAGAAGATCGACGCCAATGTGATGACTGGCAGGACCATGTGGTGGGCGACGTCCAAGATGTGCGCGAACCCGGTGGCATCCGCGGTGACGTCCTGCATGCCGCCCGACGGGAAGAGCGGGATCAGCAGCGCAAAGCTGATCAGCAGCATGATGCCCGTCCAGAAAACCGGGGCGGAATAGCCAAACAAGGCCAATAGTGTAACGAAGTGCGAGGCGATACCGTTAGGCGCCCGGGCGGCGATAACGCCCAGCAGGACGCCTACGAAGACAGCAAGGATCTGTGCGGTGATCACCAGCAGCAGCGTGGCAGGCAGGCGCTCCAGCAACAGGTCCGTGACCGGCGTGTTGAAAAAGAACGAGTAGCCAAGGTTTCCCTGCAGGACGTTGCCCAGATACTTGAGCAGCTGCTGCCACACCGGCAAATCCAGCCCGTAGTCGCGACGGATCTGCGCCATGGTCTCGGCGTCCGCCCCGCCCATGTCCTGGGCGATGGTATCGGCGATGTCGCCGGGCGCCGCATGCATCAGCAGGAAGTTCAGGATCAGCACCGCGGTGAGCAGCGCCACCGCGTAGAAGACCCGCTGCAGGATGGATACAACCAGTGTCATCGGTAGAGGCGGGGTTGCCCCCGCCCTCCCTCAGATCACTGCTTGATCCAGACCCGGTCGAGTGGCGATACCGTTGCCCAGATCCCGCGCGGTGGGTTCTGCACGGCAACGTTGGTCACCGTGTGGTAGGGTAGCGCATAGGCCGGGTAGAGCGGCAGCTCCTCCGTCAAAATCTCCTGGAACTCGGCGTAGAGCGTCGCGCGCTTGGCGGGATCCGTCTCGACCGCGGCCTTGGCCATCAGATCGTCGATGGTCGTGTTCTCGTACTGTTGGGTGTTGGACCAGATGACGCCTTCCTTGATGTTCTGGCTGTCGTAGGTCCGGTGCACGCCGATCACCGGGTCACCCCAGTTGAAGACCACGTCCCAGGTCATGTCGAAGTCATAGCCCGAGATGCGTTTGGCCCAGGTCGGGAAGTCGGGGGCGGCGCGGACTTCGATGTCGATGCCGATCTTCTTGAGCTGGGGTTTCAAGTACTCTGCCGGCGGTTTGATCGAAGCCCAGCCATAATCGAGCACCAGCTTGAAGCGGATGCCGTCGTCGCCAGGGGCATATCCTGCCGCGTCCAGGAGTGCGTTCGCTTTGTCGATATCCAGGTCGTAGGGTTCGACATCGGCCTTGTAAAACGGGCTGTCGGGGTGGATGCCGGTCTTGGCTGGCGCCGCCATGCCCAGGAACAGCGCGTTCGTGATGAAGTTGCGGTCCACCGCATAGGCAATCGCCTGGCGCACGCGCACGTCGCTGACGTATTCGCTCTTGGTGTTGAAGGCCAGCCAGGCGATGGGGCCGATGGCGCCATAGCCTTCCGACGTCACGACCAGGTTGTCCTTGCCCGACATCCGCTTCAGATCGCGGGCGTTGGCTTCGAAGGCCGACAGATGCACCTCGCCGTTCTCGAGCGCGATCGTGCGTGCCGAGCCGTCCTTGATGATGCGCATGACGATGCGGTCGACGTATGGCCGTCCTTCGATGAAGAAGGTCTCGTTCTTCTCGAGGATAATGTGCTGATCACGCTCGAACTCGACCAGCTTGAACGGTCCTGATCCAACCACGCCTTCCGCGTTCGCCGGGTGTGTCTTCGGGTCCTGTCCGTCTCCGTAGATGTGCTCGGGAATGATCGGCAATAGCTGCGATGACATTGCCAAGAGCAGGGCGGGATGCGGCTGGCTCAGCTTGAGCACGGCGGTATGGGCATCCGGGGTCTCGACCGCTTCGACAGGCGCGAACATGGTCTTGAAAGGGTGGTTCTCCTGCACCGTCTTGACGGAGAACGCGACATCCGAAGACGTGATCGGTTGGCCATCGTGGAAGACAGCATCCTGTACAAGGTTCAGCGTTACTGTGAGCCCATCGTCCGACACTTCCCAACTCTCGGCCAAGTACGGCTGCGGAGTCCAATCGGCGTCGTAGCGCAGTGGTGCCGCGAACAGCTGTGCGCCCGGTTGACCGGTGGCAATCCCTGATTGCACGGCAGGGTTTAGGTGGCGAGGCGTGCCCTGGACGGCCTGAACCAAGGTCCCGCCGGACTGAGGCTCTTCCGCCTCGGTAACGCCTGCGCTCACAACAATCGCCATGGTCGCGGCCAGCGTTCTGCAAATTGCCTTCATCGCCTGGTTCTCCCTATTGTCCGGATCAGACCCCCCAGGGACATCAAGCTGACGTCGACTTTGCCCCTGCGCTTTGATCATGAGCTTCCGAGGTGAAGAGTGTCAAAGCAAATTCACGGTGGCCGTATGCTGCGTCAAACGGCTTAGGAGTGCAGCCTTCTCGTCCCCTCGATCCAACGCACCAATTGCGTGTGTGCCGTCACTGGAGGGTCCGACAATGCTCTGCCTTCAATTCGAAAGATGGTTTCTCGAAACCACATCGTGCAAATGCATAGTTCAAACAATATATTTAATAAAATATATGTAAAAAGATCTAATTTTGTTGATTCATTTCAATATTTAAATTGATAATTTGGCCTGATGTAATTGATTCAGGGCTTCTTATTTCTGCATGCATACATAGAGTCATGCTGCTCAGTCTGGCTGGAGCTCCGCTCGATGCTGTGGCGCGAGTGGACAGTCGCCAGCAGTTCTTCGCAACGGATACAAAGTGGCGGTGCGGGAAACGGGCCGTTCGTTGGTTTCAGTGGCCAACACGCGGAGCGCACCAGAACTCCTCGCGACTTGTCCGTCAACCAATTGCTTCGATTAGACCCCGCCGTATGCATGGAAACTTAACCACATTCATGTTCGTTCGGCGGAGTTTTTCTCGTCCCAGGAAATTTGCCCGTGTCGATACAGCAGCACCGAGAGCGTTGGAATGCTACCGCCACGTTGAACGTGCTTCGCAGCTGTGAACGCGCCTGGGCGATCCGCTGGCGCAATCCTGCGTTGGCTGGGCGCGCAATGGACCGGTTGGACGAGCATCTCGACCGGACGGATGGTGAGCTTCGGGTGGATCGAGCGGTCATCAGAACTGTTCGGGCGTCGCTCGCCTGCTGGACCGGAGATTTGGACGCAGCAGAGACCCTGAGCGAGCAAGCCATTGGCGAACTCGGGCTAGAAGACGCAAGGTGGTTTGCGCTCGCGGTGACCACTCGTGCAATTGTCGGGCTTTCGACCGGGCGCCATGTACAGGCGAGCGATCTCTTGCAGAAAGCTCTCGGGCGACTTGACCCTGACGATGGGAGCACATTCGACGCCTATGCCGAGCTCAGATACATTCTTGCTCTCGCTTACTTGCATAACGGGGACCGGGTCCGTGGTGTTCGCGTACTCGACGAAAACAACGTGTTCTGCGAGGCGCATGGTCTGACGGCCCAGCACGCGCTTACACAGGCCGGTCTTGCCCGCCTGTTTGTGCGCAACTGCGACATCGAGCAAGCGGAGGTGTGGGCCGATCTGGCGCTTGCGCGTATTCGGGCACATCGATTGGTAGCGCTCGAACCTTACTGCACCGAGACGCTGGGGCGCATTCGTCTCGCCCGCGGAGCACCCGAAGAAGCCGTAGAAACCCTGACGTCTGCGCTTGCGCTCGCAGATGCGCTGAAGGACAACCGGGCGCGGTGCCATATTCGGCACGCACTCGGGCAGGCGTTATACGTGCTGGGCGAACACAAACGCGCCCTGGAGACGTTGCTCCGGGCGGATCTGATTGCCGGGCAGACCGGATACTTGGTCTGGCATCGTCCCCTTCTCGAGACTATTGCCAAGGTCCACGAAGCTTGCGGGGATCAGGCCGCCGCTCTTGAGGCGTTTAAGTCGTATGCGCGGGTTGGCCATACACTCTACAGCCGCGGGGCCGGTCAACGACTAGCCGATCTAAACACCGGCGCCGAGTTGGAATTGGCGCAAAAGCAGGTCGACGCTGACCGGGCCCGAAACGCGGAACTCGAGGCGATGCGCGAAGAAGCAGCGCGTGCCAGCGAACACATGCGGGCCGTGCTGGACAACCTCGACTATGCGGTTGTGCTCTTCGACCGTGACGGTGGCATCGTCTACTTCAACAGTCTCTTTCCTGTGATCATGGGGATGACGCCGGAGCAGGTGGAGAGCGCGCGGACGCTCGACGCGCTTGTGCAACATGGGTTTGAGAACGGGTTGTACGGCAAATCCCGCGACGAAGCGGTGAGGGGCAGCCTGGCTCGATACATCGAGAAGCGGTTCGCTCTCCTTCAGCAGCCGGTTTTCGGGCCGATAGAGGTGTGCCTTACGACGGAGATGCTCGGAGTACGTGACTACCTGATGCGCGGCCGATGGATCGGCGATGAGTGCATGGTGACTTATGCGGACGTGACCGCGGTCCAGGCCGCCAAAACTGAAGCTGTCGGTGCATGGCAAGTGCTTCAGAACGCATTGAACGTCACTGATGCCGGCGTCTGCATTACCGACCCGCACGACCGGATTGTGATGTGCAACACCTCCTTTCTGTCCGGCATCGGCAGCGTGGCGAAGGATGTGAAACCCGGCATGTCGCTGCATGACGTTGTCGTCTCTGCGCTCGCCAAGACTACAAAACACGAGGGAGACTCCAGGGACCGTCTCCATCAACTGGCCGATGAGATTCTTCGGAAACGTCGGGAACAGGGTGGCTTGAAACTGCTCTATGAGCTCGATGACGGCCGCGTTCTCGAACGGGTCTCGAAAGTGGCTGAATCCGGGCATGCAATATCGATTGCGATCGACATCACCGAGAAGCAGCGCCGTGAAGCAGAACTGGATGCGGCAAGGGCCGATGCCGAACGCGCCCGCGAACGTGTCGAGCAGATCCTGCAATCGTTCACGCACTCAACTCTGATGGTCGATGAAGACCACAAAGTCGTTCTGTACAACGAAAAGTTCAAACAGATTTGGAACCTCACCGGGGAAGAAATCGCAGCCCATGCATTTCTGCCAGATCTGTTGCGCTACATTTACGATCGAGGAACCTACTCTGCGCAGTCGAGCAGGGCTTCCGAAGAGGAGCGCGAGGCGTTCCTGAGAGAACGGTTTCAGGCGTCCCTCACGGCCGTCGACACGCCGGTTGAACTGCGTCTCAAGGATCCGGTGTCTGGCAAAGACAGGATCTATCAGGCTCAGGTTGCCAAACTGGTAGGTGATCGCCTGATTACCCATGTCGATGTGACCAGTCTTCATGAGGCCCAGCAGGCGGCTGAAGAAGCCCGCAAGGACGCTGAAGCCATGCGAGCCATGGTCGAGGAGGCGATCGAGACAATCGACGAAGGCTTCTGCATCTGGGATCCGGACGACCGATTGGTGCATGTTAACTCGGCCTACAAGGAAACGCTCGACATCGACGTGGACGGGTCCTGGATCGGCCAGAATTTCCAGACGCTCGCATCCGAATTCGTAAAGTCAGGCGGTTTCCGGGACGAGACAGAGGTCAACGCCCGGGTCGATGATATGGTTCGAAAGCGGCGTTCGCCGGAAGGTATGAACATCGTTGTTCAGGACAAGGACGGACGATGGGTGGAACGCGTATCCAAGCTGACGCCGTCCGGGTTCGTTGTCTCCGTAACAAAAGACGTCACCGAACAACGGCGCCATGCGCGCGAACTCGAAGATGCCAGGCAATTCGCTGAAAGCGCACGCCACCGCATTACCTCCATTCTGAATGCCCTCGACATCCCGGTCTTCCTGCTCGACGATCAGGATATGATCTCGTTTCATAATCCGCCGCAGCGTGCGCTCTGGCAGATCACCGAGGAAGAAGGTCAGACCCTCACGCATTTCCGGCAGCTCAAGCATCGACTCTGGAAGAGCGGCCGTCTTGATCACAATGAAGTCATAGAGACGGAGGAGGCTTTCGAAGCCTTTGTCGAAGGCCGCCTCAAGCAAATGCGAGATGTGCCGTTCGGCCCATTGGAGAGACGTTTTAACCGCAAAGACGGCGCAACCCGCGTCTACATGACCCGTGGAACCAGATTGGGCGAAGAGCGCATGATCAGCGCCATCGATGTCACACCGCTGGAAGAGGCTCGCCACGCGGCGGAGGTGGCAAGCCACGCCAAGTCCGAGTTCTTGGCCAACATGAGCCATGAGATCCGGACACCTATGAACGGTGTCATCGGTATGTCGGACTTGCTGGCCGACACCAGTCTCAACGACGAACAAAGCCTCTACGTCAAGACGATCAGCGACTCGGCAAACTCGCTTCTGACTATCATCAACGACATCCTTGATTTCTCGAAGATCGAGGCGTCCAAGGTCGATATCAAGTCTGAACCATTCGATCTGTACGGGGCAGTGCAGGACATTATGGCACTGATGGCGCCGACGGCCGCCGAACAGGAGATCGAGCTTTGCCTCGACTTTGAGGAAACGGCGCCAGCGGCGGTTTTGGGCGATGTCGGACGGGTGCGCCAAGTACTGATCAACATTATCGGGAACGCAGTAAAGTTCACCGTCGAGGGCCATGTGCTGGTTAAGTTACGCATGGCCGAAAGCAACACTCTCAGGGTCGAGGTTACGGATACAGGTGTCGGCATCCCGGAGAAAAAGCTCGAAACAATCTTTGCCGCTTTCGAACAGGTTGATGGCAAATCCACTCGCGAGTTCGCGGGCACCGGATTGGGGCTAGCCATCAGCGAGCGCCTGCTCAAGCTCATGGGCGGCAGCATCTCGGTGCAGTCTTGCGTTGACGTTGGTACCACGTTCTCGATCGACCTGCCGGTCGAACGCTGCGAACTGCCCAAACCGCAGCAGACGGTCGCGGCCAACATGAACGGGCTCAAAGTGCTGATTGTGGACGATCTCGACATCAATCTCACGATTCTAGAGCGGATGCTGCAGCGGAGGGGTGCGGTGGTTACCAAGTCAGCGCGCCCGCACGAAGCTCTCGAGCTCGCGAGGAGTCACCCGTTCGACCTGGCCATTCTTGATTTTCAGATGCCAGGAATGGATGGCGAAGGGCTGATGCAGGCGATCCTTGGGGAGGAGTCGACGCCGCCGTTCCCTGTGATTCTGCTTTCGTCTGTAAACAAGTCCAGTGAGACGAACAGACTTCTGCAGATGGGCTTCGGCGCGGTTATCACCAAGCCGATCAACACGCAGCTTTTGGACAACGCGCTCAGCCAGGCCTTGGGCCGGGCAACCGATCGGGCCTCGTCAGCGCGGTTGCCAAGCCTCGGGTCGGCAGGTGAGACAGATCTCAGTACAATCAGTATTGTGGTTGCCGAGGACAACCGGACGAACCAACTAGTCATCCGCAAGTTGCTCGCGAAGACAAGGGCCAAACTCTCTTTTGCATTCAACGGTAAGGAAGCAGTCGAACAAGTAATTTCAGATCGTCCTGACCTGGTCTTGATGGACGTCTCAATGCCCGTGATGAACGGTCTGGAAGCTACGCGTCAGATACGGGAGCATGAAACGTTAGTAGGAGCGGATCCATGCCCGATAATCGCGCTGACTGCGAACGCTATGGACCGAGACCGGGACGCTTGCCTAGCTGCAGGAATGACGGATTTTCTTTCGAAACCTGTCCGGCGCAATCAAATTGTATCGAAAATTGAACTCGTGCTCCGCCAATGCCAAAGACCCTGACCTTAGAGGCCGGGCCATTGGTTCAAACCAAAGATCGGGTGGTGCCAGGGTTGGGTCGAGCGCTCTTGCCTCAGTAGTAGAGGGACGTTGCATTTGCCCAAGATGACGCCAACTCGACAATTCATTTTGAAACCAGACGAGTTGCGCCGCAGACAAACCGTCTGAGAGTTGAACGCAATGCCGTATCATGAAAGTTTTGTGAGTTGCGTCCGGTGCCTAGATCTCAGGCAGGTCCTGGTAGCGCCTCAACACTTCTCATCTTCCTTAGATAGGAGGTCAGTACTCGGAAAAGCTCAACTCAGAGTCTGATTTCTGGAAGTTTACTCAATTTCCAGGTGCGCGAGCGCGGAAGCCAAGTTAATGCTGCTTCCGGAACAGCTCGATCCTACAAGTGTTTATCAGCGCCCAGAGCGCTCAGTCGCACGGCTGGTCCGGCATCGAACAACGGTGTAGTCCTACCTCGATGACACGATCCAAATCCGTCAATTACTCGGTCCGCTGTGTCATCTCGCACTCTTGGGAGGCCGACAGGGAAACGGCGCGCCGGTCCACTCGCTCGCCCCTGCGCGGATCAGCAGGTTCAGCTCAGAGAGCGCATGACCCAGCCTCTTGGGACCTGGGACGACTACCCGTTGTCGCAAGACGTCGACAACCGCCTTGGCCTTGCGTTGAAACACTGGGCGAAACCGTCGAGTATGTACAAAGCTCGTAACCCTCGATTCTCGTTGACAGTTGTTGTGGGGTTGGTCCGCAGGGTCATCGGTACGTAGGTCGGATGGGTGGACATGTGATGCGACCTTCGGGTTGACGATAGTTGCGATGCCACCACCCGATCTTCTAGCCGAACGTGGAGCGCCCCGACTTTGAACGATTGCCCCTTGAGCCGGCCGCAGAAGATGTCCTTCGGGTTAGTTGCCCTCTCAACTCAAAGCTAGCGGTCGAGTCAGTGCCTCTGCCAATCAATGTGCGTCTGGGAAGTGCGTGAGCAACCAAGACAATCCCGACAAGTCGGCATTTCGATGTGACTTACCAAAGCCCCCCTGCGATGAGGCTGACCGACGTCAGTACCAGAAACGCGATCACCATACGCCGGAAGAGCGTCTCTCCCAGTCTGGCAGCAGCGTAGTTTCCAAGCACCAGACCCGCCAGCGTCGCGGGAACGAGGCGCAGCGCATTGTTCGCCGTCTCGGCCGATACACCGACGCTAAGCCATTGACCCAGAAGTATTATTGGCCAAATGCAAACGAAGAACGAGACCATGGTGGCTCGGACCGTCCGCTTCTCGAAGCCAAGCCCGTTCATCCGGATCGCGGCCGTGGGGCCGGGCATCGCGAGGCACCCACCGAAGAGCCCGCCGAGCGCACCTGCGATCAGATCGCCGCCGAGACCCGGCCGCGTCATCCCCGGCGCCCCGAAGACGATCAGCGCGGTCAGGAGCCCGATCACCACGCCTGCAAGAAGCTTGAGCGTCTCGATGTCCACGGTCGCGAGCAAGGCCAGGCCAGGTAGAATTCCCAAGGCAGCGCCGAGACTTAGCCGCCCCAGCATCGCCAGATCCGTCCCGCGCCGCAGTCCTGGAAACAGGCAGAGCGCGATCAGCCAGCTCATCGCGGTCGAGATCACGACAGCGGCCGGATCGTCCAGCACGATCAGGATTACAGGCCCCGCGATCATGCCGAAACCGATGCCCGTCGCCGATTGAAAGAAGGCCGCCAGCAGCGTCGCCGCCTGCAGAATCAGCGTCTCGATCATGCCCAAACGCCCCGCTGGCCCTGTCAAACAACCCGTATTGCAGGCGTATTGCACGCGTATTGCAACCGTATTGCTCGCGTATTGCAGCTGTATGTACAAAAAGTCGACCTGGGCCGCGCCGATTTGCCGGTCCCGGCGTTTCTAGATGACGAGATGCGATCAGATTGAGAGGGTGAAGATGAGTGTATTGAGGTTGGGAATGTTGCTGGGCGCACTTGCCCTGCCGGGCGCGTTGCAGGGGTGTGTCGGGGCCATCGCCCGTACCATTACCATCCAGGAGAACGAGCGTTTCGAGAAGCGCAACGCGTGGGAAGCGACGCTGGCCGGGATGGACTGCGGCGCCCTAGCGGCAGAGGGCGAGAAGCTGGCCGCGAACGAGGAAGGCCATCTGGACGCGGACCAGCGCCTCGAGATTCTTGAAAATGTGGTCGAGGAGCAGGGGTGCCCCTGACCGCTTCGGGCGGTCGGACAAAGGTAAAGTCGGGGCCAAGGAGGCTGCCGATCCTGGGAGTGCGTTCGCATTCGTAGGCTTACGCTCTAACGTCAAAGCCCCCGGATCGGCGAAGCCAAGTACGGGATGCCCTCGCATCCTTCAGGGAGAGCGGCCACGCGTGAACGCCTGACGATCGACGGAACTGAGAAGGCGAATTCCGGTGCTAAACTACCGTTGCGTCTTCAGGTTTACAGTCTTTGCCCATTTGCGGACATGGGTGACATGGTGGATAATGCGGGGTTCTTCCGACGTGCAGGTGTTCAGGTAATCAATGAGTGTTTCCTGTGCTTCCAGACGCTGGTTGGTCTGCAGTTGAATGCAGGTTCTTAGTATCTCGAGGCGATCACCTAAGCCAAAGTCGGAGCCGAATTGACAAAAGCGGTCGAGCTCTGACTCGTCAAAGCACAAGATGTCTTCATGCGATCGGAGCAAAGACAAAAATGCTAAACCGCGTTCAATTGCGGCGCTCACTTCCATGAGAACTTTGCTGCAATCATCGATTGGCCAAGAATGATGGAAATTGAATTGAGACTGCGGACCAATTTTCGCTCTCATACTGCAATAGGGGGCGCTGACCCAACTGCGTGGATCAGGGTTGCCAGTGTAGATCCTTGCGGCAGGGACATACACCCCGAACTCGAGATGAAATGACCCATGCCCGATGCTGTACGCGGGGAGGGAACAGAAGCTTACCACATGGACTAGCTGATCTTGCTCGGTACGGTTGAACGTGTTCCGCCGCTTCTTGAAGCCGTTCCGCTTCATGGTCGGGCCAAAGTGCCCCACGATGCCCTTCAGCGCCTCGACGAACGAGGAAGTCATGTAAGACGCATACCCCTACCGCCCCTTCTTCCGGTACTTGCTGCCACGCGTCCCTGGCTTGCCGGAGGTTGAGCGGCCCGCGGGCGTCGCGGCTTCAACGGCTGACTGTCTTGCCAGGGGGTCGTCGGCGACCGCAAGATCCACGGCCTCAAGCCGGCGGACCTCGTCGCGGAGGCGGGCGGCTTCCTCGAACTCCAGGTTCTCGGCGGCTTTCATCATGTCCTTGCGCAGCCCCTCGAGGTGGGCCTGCAGGTTCGCGCCGACCTTTGCCTTGTCGACCTTGGCGGTGACGCGCTCCATGTCGACCGAGCCCTTGTAGACACCCTCCATGATGTCCTCGACGTTCTTGCGGATCGTCGAGGGGGTGATCCCGTGCTCGATGTTGTAGGCCTCCTGCTTGGCCCGCCTGCGGTTGGTCTCGCCGATGGCGCGTTCCATCGAGCCGGTGATCCGGTCGGCGTACATGATGACGCGGCCCTCGAGGTTCCGGGCAGCGCGGCCGATGGTCTGGACCAGCGAGGTCTCGGAGCGCAAAAAACCTTCCTTGTCGGCGTCCAGAATGGCCACGAGCCCGCATTCGGGGATGTCGAGCCCCTCGCGCAGCAGGTTGATCCCGATGAGCACGTCGAAGGCGCCGAGGCGGAGGTCGCGCAGGATCTCGATCCGCTCCAGCGTGTCGATGTCCGAGTGCATGTAGCGCACACGGATGCCGTTCTCGTGGAGGTATTCGGTCAGGTCCTCGGCCATGCGTTTGGTCAGCGTGGTGACGAGGCTGCGGTAGCCGTTGAGTGCCACCTGCCGGACCTCGTCCATGAGGTCGTCGACCTGGCTGGCGACGGGGCGGATTTCCACGGGCGGGTCCAGAAGGCCGGTGGGGCGGATGACCTGCTCGGTGAAGACGCCGCCCGTGCGCTCCATCTCCCAGGGACCCGGGGTGGCCGAGACGAAGACGGATTGGGGGCGCATGGCGTCCCATTCCTCGAACTTGAGGGGGCGGTTGTCCATGCAGGAGGGCAGGCGGAAGCCGTGTTCGGCCAGCGTGAACTTGCGGCGGTAGTCGCCCTTGTACATGCCGCCGATCTGGGGGACGGAGACGTGGGATTCATCGGCAAACACGATGGCGTTGTCGGGGATGAATTCGAAGAGGGTGGGGGGCGGTTCGCCCGGGGCGCGACCCGTGAGGTAGCGCGAGTAGTTTTCAATGCCGTTGCAGACGCCTGTCGCCTCGAGCATCTCAATGTCGAAATTGGTGCGCTGTTCGAGCCGTTGCGCTTCGAGCAGTTTGCCCTCGTTCACGAGCTGGTCGAGGCGGTTCTTTAGCTCTTTCTTGATGTTGATCACGGCCTGGTTCATCGTCGGCTTTGGCGTGACGTAGTGGGAGTTTGCATAGACGCGAATGTGTTCCATGCTGCCGGCCTTTTCGCCGGTGAGCGGGTCGAATTCCGTGATCGCCTCCAGCTCTTCGCCAAAGAAGGACAGCTTCCAAGCGCGGTCCTCGAGGTGGGCGGGAAAGATCTCGAGACTGTCGCCGCGGACCCGGAACTATCCGCGCTGAAACGCCTGATCATTGCGGCGGTATTGCTGCGCGACGAGGTCGGCCATGATCTGGCGCTGGTCGTATTCCTTGCCCACGCGCAGGTCTTGGGTCATGGCGCCGTAG
>JBCCDA010000021.1:0-49137 GCA_039033215.1 Pseudomonadota bacterium
GTCGTCGCCCAGGAAAAGAGACCTCCCGTCACGAAGGCGAAGGCGACGCCGCCCGCGAGCCCCGCCCAGGTCTTCTTCGGGCTGACCGCGGGCCATAGTTTGGGCCCTCCGATCGTTCGGCCGGCAAAATAGCCGCCAACATCGGTGGCCACGACCACCAGCGCCGCCCAGAGAATCGTGAGAAAACCAAACGGCTCGACCAGCCGGAGTTCCACGAAGGCGATCGCCGCCACACCGATGTAGAGACACCCCGCCATCGACCAGCGCAACGATGCTGTCTCATCCCGCAGTCCGTCGAAGATCACGCCCACAGTCAGCACGATCCAAAGGACATAGAACGCGTATCGGTCAACGAGGCCATAGGCCGCCAACGGGGCCAGCATAACTGCGAGGATGTAGAACACGTTCCGGCGGATGGCGGTTGCATCGCCTCGCGCGGTGATCATGCGCCATTCGGCCATCATGCAGCCGGCAGCCACGGCGGTGAGGATCGCTATCCAGATTCCGCCCAACCAGATACAGGCGAGGGCGAGGATCGCGACGGCGCTGCCCCAGATCACCCGGGTGCGCAGATCTGCGAAAAGGCTCCGCGCGCCCGTCATCCAACTACCGCGTCATGAGCTCGCGGCGAGAGCCCCGTACCGACGCTCGCGCTGCCCGAAGGCCGCGACAAGCTCGGTCAGGCGCTCGGGCGTGAAGTCGGGCCAGCATTCGTCAATGAAGGCATACTCGGCATAGGCAGACTGCCAGAGAAGGAAGTTCGAGACCCGCTGCTCGCCCGATGTGCGCACGACAAGATCGGGGTCGGCGACACCGCCGGTCATCATGGCACCGGAGATGGTGTCCTGGTCGATGTCTTGAGGCGAGAGGCGTCCCTCCGCAACCTCGACGGCAAGGCGCTGCACAGCTCCGGTCATCTCCGCGCGCGAGCCGTAGGAGATCGCCAGCTGCAGCACCATGCGGGTGTTTCCCGCCGTGCGCGCCTCCATCATCTCCATCAACTTGACCAGGTTCTTCGGGAGATGCGAGCGGTCCCCGATGAAGCGCACCCGCACGCCCTCCGCGTCAAGCCCATCAACTTCGCGCGCGATATAGCGGCGGAAAAGGCTCATGAGGACGCGCACTTCATATCCCGGGCGGTTCCAGTTCTCGGTCGAGAACGCAAAGAGCGTCAGCACTTTGATACCCAGGTCGGGGGCGATATCCACAATTTCGCGGACCCGTTCAGCACCGCGGTGATGCCCATAGGTCCGCGGGCGTCCGCGCCGTACGGCCCATCGCCCATTGCCATCCATGATAATCGCCACGTGATGTGGCTGCTTACGCTCTTCAACGGTCATGACGTAATCCCCAAACAAGTGACTGCCGCGAGGCCCCCGCCCGCACGCCGACAGTCACACCTGCATGATTTCTTCCTGCTTCGTCTCCAGCGCCGTGTCCACCTTGGCTATCGCGGCATCCGTCAGTTCCTGTATCTCGTCATTGTATAGTTTTTGTTCATCCTCGGACATGCCGTCGGACTTCGCCTTCTTGACCTGATCCATACCGTCGCGGCGGACATTGCGGATGGCGACGCGGGCGTGCTCGGCATACTGCCCGGCAAGCTTCTGCAGATCGCGGCGGCGTTCCTCGTTGAGCTCTGGGATCGGCAGGCGCAGCAGCGTGCCGTCCATCACCGGATTGATGCCCAGACCGGACTGCCGGATCGCCTTGTCGACCGCGTTCACGAGGCTCTTGTCCCAGACGTTGACCGTGACCATCCGGGGCTCCGGCACATTCACCGTGCCCACCTGGTTGATCGGCGTGGCGGCGCCATAGGCATCGACGGTGATCGCATCCAGCATGCTGCCCGAGGCACGTCCCGTGCGCAGCGACGAGAAATCGTGCTTGAGTGCGGCGAGCGCGCCGTCCATGCGCCTCTCCAAGTCGTCGAGATCGACTTCCGTGATATCCTCGCTCATCGTGGCGCTCCTCACTCTGCCGTCCGGCTGCCACCCACCTGGGTAAACCGGCCGCGTCCGAAAAGCACATCCGTCATCGCGCCCGGCTCCTGTAGGGAAAATACCACGATAGGTAGATTGTTGTCTCTTGCCAAGGCGATAGCGGACGCATCCATCACCTGCAGCTCCTTGGTCAGCACTTCGTTGTAGCTGACATGGTCATAGCGCACGGCATCAGGGTTGGTCTTAGGATCGGAATCGTAGACGCCGTCGACCTGCGTTCCCTTGAAGAGCGCATCGCACGCCATTTCGTTGGCCCGCAGTGTCGCCGCCGTGTCCGTCGTGAAGTAGGGGTTCCCCGTCCCGGCGGCAAAGATCACCACGCGCCCCTTCTCAAGGTGGCGGATCGCACGGCGGCGGATGTAGGGCTCGCAAATCGAGGCCATAGGGATCGCAGACTGCACACGTGTCTGCACGCCCACGCTCTCCAATACGCCCTGCATTCCCAGAGCGTTCATGACGGTGGCCAGCATGCCCATGTAGTCGGCCTGCGTGCGGTCCAACCCCTGCGCGGCACCCGAGAGACCGCGGAAGATGTTGCCGCCCCCGATCACCAGGCAGATCTCGATCCCCCGGTCATGGGCCAGCTTCACTTCTTCAGCGATCCGCTTCATCGTGGGAGGGTTGAGGCCAAACCCCTGGTCACCCATCAGCACCTCGCCCGACAACTTCAGCAGAACGCGGTTGAAGAGCGGTTGGTCGGTGACGGGAGCGGCTGGGGCGGGTTCGGGCATCGTGTAGCTCCCTTGGCAGACTGCGCGGGTTATGTCCGAAGGTCCCGACAACTTCAAGGGAAGCTCGCACGCAGTCGCAGCAATTCCCGTGCGAAATCCCAGGAGAGCGTCAGCGGCAGATCCAAATGCCGTTGTGCGCCGAGAGACGCGCCGTGCCCGCCTGGCCGCACTGCCATATGGCCTTGCCCTGGTTGAGGTAGTGCTGGGCATAGGTCAGACGCTGCCCCCCGGACCCTCTCCCGGCAGACTGCTTGGCTACGTATGGGACAATCGTGCGCGCCGCCCGCGCGGGCGACACCGTGCCCCGGCCGATACGGGCCAACAGTTGCACGACGCTCGCGTCCGTCGCTGCCGAGGCGCCGCCTGCAAAGAATGGCGGATTGGCCAGTCCCTGCTTGCGGAAGTAGTCGACCTCCATGAACGCCTCGATCCAACCGCTGGCCTCATACTCCAACAGCTGGTCACGGTAGGCCGCCGCCCACGGAGCCTGGGCCGTGCGGCGCGGATCGGCCGGCCGCTTGGCCGCGGGCGCCTGCTGCGTCGCATGTGCGAGTTCCTCGAAGAAGATCCGCAACAGCGCGTCCACACCAGCGGTCTGCGCCGTCGTGTCCGAGATCACGATCCGGTCCTGTTCGGGGTTGTAGTAGCCCGGCCTCGGATCCCCCGCGCAGACCTGCACGGTCCCCTGCCTGCCCTGGAACCGCCCCAGTGCGCGTTTGCTGAAGTTTCCTCGCGTCCGGATCAGCTCCAGTGCCTGCTGAACCGCCCCACCGCTCGCCGAGGGTGTGACCACCGGGCAGGCATTGGTGCCTGCGAGAAAGACCCGGCTCTGCTGCAGACCCGCTCCGATTGCGCAGGGATTGCAGGCCTTCCCCGGTCCGATCTCCATGCGCAGGATCAGGTCGCTGTCGTTCGTGACGTCGCGGTCATAGACGACCAGCATCACGGGCAGCGCCGGGCGGGCGAACGTCGCACGGCACTCCAGCGCATCGACACAGACCGGCCCGCAGGTCGGCGGTGCGCCGACCACCTCAAGGCAAATCAGGATATCGGGCCGCTCGTCAGGGCTTGCCTTGAAAATGCGGCCAAGGCCCGTGTCCCATGGCGTTCCCTGAGCATTCAGCTTGGCCGGGATCACGCGGACATCCAAGGCCTGCGCCGTCCCCACAAACAGCAGCAGACCGGTCAAGAGCGCGGCAAACGCGACGCCCAGGCGGCTAGGCATAGGCGATCTCCTGGCGAAAGCGTGGGCTTTCCATCCATTCGTAGTACTTGGCACGCAGCCGTGTCGCGACGGGTCCAGGCGCACCGTTCGAGAAGACACGATCATCGACGCGTGTAATTGGGACCACGCCGCCGCCCGAGGTCGACAGGAAAACCTCATCGGCCTCGAGGAACTCGGTCAACGGCAAGGAACGTTCGTCCGTCATCAAACCGTCTTCGGCCGCCATCTCGATCACGGTGCGGCGTGTGATTCCATGCAGCACCCCGTGGCCCGAGGTCACGATCCTGTCCCCCTTCACCGCAAAGGCGTTGAAACCGGGTCCCTCGGTGACGTTGCCCTCATGATCCAGCAGGATCACTGTCTCGTGCCCGTGATCCTTGGCCTCGAAGAGGCCTGCGGTCATATCGCCCCAATGGTAGTTCTTGGCGCGTGGATCGACCGAATCCTCCGGAATCCGCCGCACATCCTTGGCGACCCAGACGCTGGCGCCCTGGTCCGCGACCTCGGGCTTCACCACGTGCACGTAAGGAACGCACCAGGCGTAGAAGTGGTTCCGGCACTCGCGAGGGTCACGGAGTCCGGGGACCAGCGGTTGACCGCGCGAGCAGACCATGGCGACATAGCTGTCGTGCAGGCCCGAGGCGGCGACCATCCGGTGCAGGATCTGTTGCATCTCCGCCCGCGTGAGCCCAGGTTCCAGGCGCAGCGCCTGCATCGACTGTTCGAAGCGCGTCAAATAGTCGTCGAGCCGAAAAAAGCCCCCCTTCCAGACCGCCGCGACGTCATAGGTGATGTCCGAATGCGTAAGGCCCCAGTCCGTCACCGGCAGCCTTGCCTCGGCGACGGGCATGATCTCACCAGCCATCCAGGCGGCGCCTTTGGTCAGATCGGGCATTGGTTACCCTCCGTTAATCCAGCGACTTGTGGCCGACACATTTGGCATACGTTTGGCATACGCGAGTCATACGCTTGTCATACAGCGGTTTTGACAGCTCAAGGCACCAGCTCGTGCGGTAGCATCTCCAGGTGCAGCTCATCGTCCGTGTACGGCGTCGCCCTGGCGAGATCGGCGTCAAACTCGATCCCCAGCCCAGGTTCAGTGGGCGGAATGACATAGCCGTCCTGCCAGGTGATGCCCTTGACCAGCCGAGACTGGAACCCGTCCCAACGCTCAATACTCTCAAGAATCAAGAAGTTAGGGATCGAAGCTGCAAGTTGGACATTCGCCGCCCCCTCGACTGGACCCGCATAGAGATGTGGTGCCAACTGCGCATAGAAGGTCTCGGCCATGGCCGCAATCTTGCGGGCTTCCAGCAGGCCACCGACACGACCCAGCGCCGGTTGCAGGATCGACGCTGCGCCAGCTTTAAGTACTTGAGAAAATTCGTATTTTGTTACCAGCCGCTCACCCGTCGCGATGGGCACCGAGGTCGAGCGAGCGACCTCGGCCATCTGCTCGGGCATCTCTGCGGCGACCGGCTCCTCGAACCAGAGCGGCTCATAGGGCTCGATCCGCCGGGCCATCCGCTTGGCGCCTGACGTCGTGAATTGACCATGAGTTCCAAACAGCAAATCTGCTTTAACTCCAACGGCTTCACGGATCTTCTTGCAGAATTCAGCCGAGCGCTCGAGGTCCTCTAGCCGCGGCTGGTGAGGGTCATACACAGTGTAAGGCCCCGCTGGGTCGAACTTCAGCGCGTTGAAGCCGAGCGCCAGATAGTCCAGCGCCCGTTCCGCTGCCTTGTCGGCATTGTTGTAGATGTTGTCCTGATTGGCATCGGGGTAAGCGTCCCCATCTGGGGGATACATGTAGGTGTAAGATCTGATTTTTTCACGGCATTTCCCGCCCCACAGATCGTAGACGGGCTTGCCTGCGGCCTTCCCCAGGATGTCCCAACAGGCGATTTCCAGACCTGACAAGACCCCCACCAGGGACGCATCCGGCCTGGCGCCATAGCCCGAACCGTAAGTCAGGCGCCAAAGATGCTCGATGTTGTGGGGGTCCGCCCCGTCAAAGTATCGCGCGAAGACATCGCGGACCATCTCAGCGACGATGTGCGGACTGAAGGTCGCTACATAAACCTCGCCTACGCCTTTGATTCCACATGCAGTTTCGAGCTGCACGAAGATGAAGTAGCGCCCACCCTTGCGCGGCGGGGGGTTACCAACAACGAAGACTTCGCAGTCCCGGAGTTTCATGCCCACGCTCCCTCTGCCCGGCTTGTCGGCGCTGACCATCTTCGCGATCGCGTCCCAAGGCAAGACAGTTTGACCTTACATCGGACGGATATGGACCATGCCGGAACGGCCCCTCTGTTGGACCGCACGGGAATTCGTGTACAAGTCGTTAATCGCCACGCGGATGCACCTCGGGGGAGCCAGATGTCGATCTTCGATTTCGTCCGCGGGATGCCGCTTTACCTCACAAAACCGAAGGATGCGGACCGTCTGAACACCCGCCATCGCTTCATCATCGACCCTTTTCTCGCCGATATCCGGGGGGCGCGGGTTTTGGATCTCGCTAGCCTCGACGGTCGTTGGCCCTACGCATTCTCGACTGCCGGTGCCCGAGAAGTGCTTGGAATCGAAGGAAGGTCCGAGCTGATGGCGGAGTTCAACACGTACCCATCCGGACCAGAACGTGATCGCGTCCGTCTGATCCACGGCGATATCAACGAAGAAGTCCCGCGCCTCGTGTCCGAGGGTGAACGTTTCGATATCGTGTCCGTCTTGGGCATCTACTATCACATCACGACCCACTATCCGCTGCTGGCTCAGATCCGCGCGCTGCGGCCAAAGTTGATCATCATTGATGGCGAGTTCCAGAACACAACAGATCCGATTATCCGGCTGATCCGAGAAGACAGTCGCAAGTTCATGAATTCGCTGGCCTATTTTGACGGTCAGGAAATGGTCGTCAAAGGAGTTCCTTCGCGGAGCGCGATGGAGATGATGGCCGGGTCCCTCGGGTATCAGGTCAGCTGGCTCGATTGGAACAAGCTGCCGCCGCGCCGGAGGGTCGGGGTGAAGGACTATTACCGCGAGGGGCAGCAGACCCGAGCCACCTGTGCGCTGCGTCCGATCCCCTGACGCGAAGGGCTTGACCGCACCCGGCATCCGGGGTTTGCAGTGTCCCATCGAAGGGGAGGCTGATGCATCTAGCGACGGGAATGGCGCGGCTCGAGACCGAGACCGCTTTTGAAGTGCTCGCCCGGGCTGCCGAACTACAGGCGCAGGGTCGTGACATCATCAACCTGGGGATCGGGCAACCTGACTTCCGCACACCCGATCATGTGGTCGAGGCCGGCATCAAGGCCCTGCGTGACGGCCACCATGGTTATACGCCAACCCAGGGGATCCTGGCCCTTCGGGAAGCGGTTGCAGCCGATATCCTCACCCGGCGCGCGGTCGAGGTAGATCCCGGAAACATCTGCATAATGCCTGGTGGCAAGCCCACGATGTATTTCGCGATCCGCATTTTCGGGGAACCTGGCGCCGAGATCATCTATCCGGATCCCGGCTTCCCCATCTATCGCTCGATGATCGGTCACACGGGCGCAACCCCCGTGCCGATGGTCTTGCGTGAGGAGAACGACTTCGCGTTTTCCGCCGATGATGTGCTGGACCAAATCACCTCGCGCACGCGACTGATCATCGTGAATTCACCGGGCAATCCGACCGGCGGGGTCACCCCACGCAAAGAGGTGGACAAGCTTGTTGCAGGTCTTGCGAACTGGCCCGATGTCGCCATTCTGTCCGACGAGATATACTCCCGCATGCTCTACGACGGACGCGAACACGTATCGTTCCTCGAGTACCCGGAGATCCGGGACCGCGTGATCCTGCTGGACGGCTGGTCCAAGACCTACGCGATGACAGGATGGCGGTTGGGCTATTCTGTCTGGCCAGATGCCTTGCTAGAGGGAGCAACGCGGCTCTGCGTGAACAGCCATTCCTGTGTGAATGCCGCCACGCAGTACGCCGGCATCGCGGCACTTGCAGGCCCGCAGGGTCCCGTTGACGAGATGATGGTGGCGTTCGACGAACGTCGCCGCGTGGTTGTCCCGCTCCTCAACCAGCTTCCAGGGTTCCGCTGCCTCGAGCCCGCAGGCGCCTTTTACGCGTTCCCAAACATCTCGGGCACTGGAATCGGTGCGAAGGCCTTGCAGGCCCGCATCCTGGAAGAAGCGGGAGTGGCCACGATCTCGGGGACCAGTTTCGGCCTCCACGGCGGGGACTTTATTCGGTTTTCCTATGCGAACTCTGTCGAGAACATCCGCGAGGCGGTACAGCGCATCGGTAACCTGCTGACCTGATCAGCAGCGTTAGCCACCCGGAAACGGCCTTGGTCGAGGGCCTTCGCGGAAGCTCACGCCATCGCCTGAGAAGAGACCAATCCCGGCAGTTCCAACACCGCGGCGATCGCCGAACGACAACCTCGGGAACCGCAGGGCGAGCGGCTGAGCCGCAAGGTCAGCCGAGTACGGGAACCCGGTCTCGACGCAGTTTGCAGACTGTCCGGTCAGGTCTTGCCGCCATTGGAGGCGCCGCATGAAAGAAAGGTTGGACACAAGCCTTGTGCCATCTGCGAAGACGGCCGCCGCCTGCATCACGTCTTCGTTGTACTGGCTGCTCAGGGCCGATTGCCGATCCGTCATCCATGCGCCACAGACCGCCGCGCGCCCTGCCCGGTCAACTACATGGGCCACTGCAGTGATGCCACCGCCCGATGACCATTCGCCACCGCCGACGGCGTACTGCGGGCCGATCAAGTCGCCCCCGACGGTCACGGGCCTGGTGTCGCATGCTGCAAGTCCCAGAAAGCAGGCGACAACGGAAAATGCGGTCAGGCGGCGCACGATTTCTCCATCGTTCTCACCCACGCATTGTACCTCAACTGATCAGGTCTTGTCAGCCAGTGTCCGGTAGACCTCCGTATGGTCGGCATCGGGCCCACGTTCTTCCAGAGACCTCGCGAACAGTTCCTGCATGGCTGCGAGCCCCTCGGCGTTCACACCCAGATCGCCTGCCAATCGGCGACCCAGCGTCAAGTCCTTTGCCATCAGGCCCATAGCGAAGCCGGCCGCGAACTGACCGTTGTTGATGTGCTGCTTCAGTTTGACCTTTGTGGCGTTGTTCATTCCAGTCGAGACGTTGAAGACGTCGGCCATCAGATCGGGATCCAGCCCGAATTTCTTACCAATCAGCACCGCCTCAGAAGCCGCCGCCAGCCCAGCGGCCGACAGGTAGTTGTTCATCAGCTTCATCGCATGTCCTGAGCCGAGCGGGCCGGTACGGATCACGTCCCCCATGGCCGAGAGCGCTTCTGCCACTTTCTCTACGTCTGCCGCAGCGCCGCCGGCCATTATTGTGAGGGTTCCCAACTCGGCACGCCAGACGCCGCCCGAGACCGGCGCGTCAACCAATCCGACGCCTTCCGGCAAGACATCGCGGAGCGCCGTCGTCTCCAGCGGATAGGAGGTCGACATGTCGATCATGACCGCGCCGTCGGGCATGTCGTCCTTCATCGCGTCGGCGACGGCGGCGACGATTTTGCCATCGGGCAACATGGTGATCACGGCTTCGGCCCCACGGACGGCGTCCGCCAAGGTCGGTGCCGCCACCGCGCCTTCCGTGCCCGCGACACACGCGACGGCCTCCTGGCTCTGGTCGAAGACGTGGACGACATGACCTTGTCCGGCCAGCCGCAGGACCATCGGCTTGCCCATCATGCCGACCCCAACGAATCCAAGCTTCATCCTATCGCCTCCCTGATCTTCTTGCATTGCTTGCCTCTATATGCGCGAGGAGCGGCCCTGCGTGCTATGCGAAACGGCCTGCCAACTGCCGCTGTTCGGAGAAATCACCTGTATGGAGCTTGCATGGATCTCCATCGCAATCGGTGCAGCGCTGATGCAGGCAGTGCGAACGGCTGCGCAGAAAGCAATCAACGCGCACCTGTCGACGTGGATGACAACCTATGTCCGCTCGCTCTGCGGGCTGCCGTTTCTGGGTCTCTACCTCTTGGTTGTCCTCGGGATCGAAGGGAACGGGGTCCCGGGGTTGTCTGCTGTCTACCTTGCGTATTCCGCCGGAACAGCATTGTCGCAGGTACTGGCGACATGGGTGCTCATACTACTGTTTCAGCGATCGAATTTCGCAGTCGGCACGATCCTGACAAAGACCGATGTGATGCAAGCGGCACTGATCGGCTCGGTGCTGTTCTCCGAGATCATCGCCCCGTTCGGTTGGGTCGCAATCCTGCTCAGCGTGTTAGGCGTGCTCTTGGTATCGGGTCGCAAGGCGCAAGGCGCGTTTGCGCGGCTTTCTGTTCGGCAAGCTCTGACATCAGTCTCAACGGGTTTGGGGCTGCTGACCGGGTTTCTGTTCTGCCTCAGCTATCTGTTCTTGCGCGAAGCGACGTTGATTCTGCCCGAGGGCTCCTCGGTCTATCGCGGCGCATGGACAGTTGTCGTCGTCACTTCGATGCAAGTCGTAGGCCTGGGATTGTTTCTGATCCTCCGGGAACCTGCGCAATTTGCCCGTCTGCCCCGCCTATGGCGCCCATGCGCGTTCATCGGGGTCACGTCGGCCGCAGGGTCGATTGGCTGGTTCACAGCGATGGCAATGGAGAACGCGAGCTACGTCAAAGCCGTTGGTCAGGTCGAGGTCATCTTCACGATCCTGATCTCGACACTCTATTTCCGCGAACGGATATCCGTGCAGGAATATGCGGGTATCGCGGTGATCGCAGCCTCTGTAGTGATGTTCGCGATTCTCTGATCCTTGAAGGAAGACCCATGCCCGGTTTAAACTTGTCCAGCCGCGACACCTACCGCCACTGGAGCCCGGTGACGATCCGCTTTTCGGACCAGGATAGCCTGGGGCACATCAACAATGTCGCGCTCTCGCAGTACTTCGAAGTCTCGCGCACGGCCTTCGTCTACGATGTCATCCGGCTGGCGGAGATGGAGGGTGAGATCGAGTTCATTCTCGCACGCGTGGCGATCGATTTTGTGGCCGAGCTGCATTATCCTGGATCGGTCGAAGTCGGCGCGCGACTGATCCGCGTCGGAACCAAGTCCCTGACCTCGGGTTACGGCATCTTCAAGGGCGACCAGTGCATCGCAACTTCTGAAGCTGTGAACGTCTTCTACGACATGGACACACGGCGCTCGGCGACACCGCCCGATCGGGTCAGAGAGATCCTGAACGAAGAGGTCGAGGCGCCTGCCTTAGTAGCCACGCCCATCTTGCCGCCCGCCTGAGATTACTCTGCCGCCTGCCTGGGAGGCGGAACGTGGCGGACCGCTGCCGGGAACGTCTTGCGGAACTGAAAGTACTCGCGGTCCGTCATCTCGACAGACAAGTGGACGCCGTCCTCATCATCGTGGCGATCCTTGATGGCTCCGTGATCGTAGAGCCACGCCACTGCATCGCCGTAGCGATGCGCAAGATCGAGGTCCAGCGCGTGGCGCACCGGGAACAGACGCCTCTCGACCGCGGCGAGCAGATCATCACACCCCGTGCCATCCACTGCCGATATGGACCGTATCGAGGGGTCACGCGATGCCCTGGCCTCGATTGTGGTACGGTCGTCCGGAGATAACAGATCGAGCTTGTTCCAGACCTCGACCATTCCATCGAGCGCCTCGCGATCCAGACCCAAGTCGCCAAGCACAGCGTCGACATCAGCCTTTTGTGATTCGGATCTGGGGGAGGCTATATCGCGGACGTGGAGGATCAGATCCGCTTCCAGAACCTCCTCAAGCGTTGCGCGGAATGCGGCTACCAGCTGGGTCGGCAATTCCGAGATGAACCCGACCGTGTCGGAGAGAATACAGGTCCGCCCGGACGGGAGCGAGATCTGCCGCATCGTGGGATCGAGCGTCGCGAACAACATGTCCTCAGCCATCACGTTCGCCGAGGTCAGGCGATTGAACAGCGTTGACTTGCCCGCATTGGTGTAGCCAACCAGCGCCACGATCGGGTGGGGAACCTTCTTGCGGGCTGCCCTGTGAAGTGTCCGGGTCTTCACGACCTTCTCGAGCTGGCGGCGGAGTGCCGTGATCCGCCCATCAAGCTGACGGCGATCGGATTCGATCTGACGCTCACCCGGGCCACCCATGAAGCCAGCTCCACCGCGCTGGCGTTCAAGGTGAGTCCAGGACCGGACAAGCCGCGACTTCTGGTAGTTCAAGTGGGCGAGGTCGACCTGAAGCACCCCTTCACGGGTCTGGGCCCGTGCACCAAAAATCTCCAGGATCAAACCAGTTCGGTCCAGAACCTTTGCCTTCAGTTTGGTCTCGAGGTTGCGCTGCTGGACCGGTGACAAAGGGCCATCGATCACGATGAGATCAAGATCCTCGGCTTGCACCCGCGCAGCAAGATCCTCGACGCGACCCGATCCAAACAGCGTCGCCGGGTGTGGGCTGGGAAGCCATACAATTTCGCCGGCCACAAGGTGGAGATCGAGCGCACGCGTCAGGCTTTCGCCTTCCGCCAGGCGTGCCGACGCCTCCTCTGAGGTGAGGTCCCCGCGTATGGCCGGCTGAAGGACAAGTGTCCGCATCATGCCGGCTGATGCGCCCGCGCGGTTACCCGTCGCTCTCTCCATCATAAAGGCTGAACGGTTGCGATGGCATCACCGTGGATATCGCATGCTTGTAGACAAGTTGGCTTTGCCCATCGCGGCGCAGCAATACACAGAAGTTGTCAAACCAAGTGATCACGCCTTGCAGTTTGACCCCGTTCACAAGGAACACCGTCACGGGGATCTTCTGCTTTCTAATCTGGTTCAGGAAGCTGTCCTGCAGGCTTTGTCGGGTCTCTCCGGCCATTTTTCTGCCTTGTTGTCAGGTCTTTTTTGCAATTGCGTCTGCTGCAGCGCAGCAAACCTACCAATCGGAGAGTGGGGTCTCACCCGTGGATTTTCCAGTCTTTTTTGAACGCCCCCAGTTATCTGGGTTGAAGAGAGCGATAACGGCCAGCGTCTCGACCCGCCCCAACACCATCGCGATGCCCAAAATCGTGCGTTCAGGACTGCCCAAGTCTGCAAAGCTGAGCCCAGTGTCCGAGATCATCTGCAAGGCTGGTCCCGTGTTAGAAAGTGCCGCTACAGATGCAATAAGGGCATCGGTGAGGCGCATGCCGCTAAGTGTAAGCCCTAGCACCGAAGCCATGAGCGCCAAGATAAAGAGCATCATAAAGGCCCAGGCGATGAAGGCGCCTTCTCTCCGCAAGCCCCTCGGCCCCGCTCCCTGCCCTGCGACCGAAAGCGGCACCGCAATCCTCTCGAGCTCGCGCGTTCCATGACGGATCAGGGTATTGGCGCGGATCAATTTGATCCCACCAGCTGTTGTCGCCGCACCGCCACCGATCGCGCACAGACCAAGCAGGATGAGGCCGGGGTTGGCTAGACCCGACCAGTTGCGTGCGCTCTCCCATGCATGACTCTCGAATCCGGTCGTCGTGATGAAGGAAAGGGACGTGAAGACCGCGCCCCAGATCGCATCGACCGCGTCAAGGCTATCGACGTCGACATCGACGGTCAGCACACCAAGCCAGTGGCGCAGAAACAGCAGAAGCGAGGCCAACCCAGCCAACGTGAGGAGGAGCTTCAACTCAGGGTCCTGCCACGGCCACGCGGCCCGTCCTGTTCGGGACGCCCGCGGGTACGCAAGCCGCGTTGCGGCCACGACCATGAAGAGCGCCGCTGCCGCTTCCGCGATGTAGTTGCGTGACGCCGCGAAGCCGCCATCCACCGGCGTGATCCCGCTTGTGGAGATGATCGACATCGCATGGACCGTAGCGATGAGGCCTGGCTTGTCGGTGTAGTTGAAGATGATGCCGAGGACGAGCGTCATGCCGATGTATATCGGCAGCACCGCCCGCAGTGCCCGCATCGCACGGCTCTCGAATCCGGCGGAGGTGACACGCATGTCGAGTACCCGTTGGTCCTCGAGTCCCTCGGCCACCGCAAGCATCTCGAAACCGCCCAACCGTCTGGGCGCTAGGACGACATACGCCCCCATCAGCGTCAGAAGCCCGCCGAACCAGCCGATCAGGCCACGCCAAAGATGGATCGCATCGGGCACCGACGATGCCTTGGTATAGACGCTGCCCCCAGTCGTGGTCAGCGCTGCAATCATTTCGAACCACGCCCCGGCCCAGCCGATCTGCGGGGTGAGCAGCACCAAAGGAAGGCACGCATATGCGGACAGAACGACCCATGAGAGGATCAACATTCCAAGCTCGTGCCGGGCAGTCTCACGGGCCTGGGAAGGGCGCAGAAGAACCGACACGGACGCCGCCACGAGCACACCGAACAGTGCGGGGTAGAGAAAGCCACGGGCTTGGAGCCATTCCCCGGAGATCGCCGCCTGGGTTGCCGGCAGCAGCATCATCAGAGCCAGCAACCCCAACAGAATGCCGATGACGGGAAATCGCCCGATGCGCATCAGAAGAAGTCCATCGACACCCGAAACAGCTGCTCGACCTTGGAGACAGCGCCCCGGACCGCAAAGACGACGAGTGTATCGCCCACTTTGACGACCGTGTCCCCTTTCGGCAGGATGATCTCCTGCCCAGAGCGGATCGCGCCGACAATCGACCCGGTTGGGAAGGTGATATCGCGAATGCGCTTGCCGGCGATGGGAGACGTTGCCATCACCTGCGCCTCGATCACCTCAGCCTCACCGCCTCCCACTGAATAGACCGCACGCACCTTGCCACGCCGAACGTGGCGCAGGATCGAGGACACGGTCGTCGCACGTGGGTTGATCAACGCGTTGACGCCCAGAGTCTCCGAAATCCGCTCGAAGACCGTATCCTTGGCCAGCGCGATGCCGATCGGACAACCCGCTTCCTGCGCCAGAGCCGACGCGAGCAGGTTCACCCGATCGTCATCCGTCAGGGCAACCAGAGCATCTGCATCCGAGATGCCGGCCTCGTCCAGGACACCCGCGTCCAGAGCATCGCCGTTCAGCACGATCGTCCGTGCGAGGTTATCGGCAGCGAACTCCGCTCGCGGGCGCGAACGTTCGATGATCTTGGCGCGCATGTTGCCCTGCCCTTCAATCATCTTGGCAACGCGTAACCCGATGTTTCCACCGCCCGCAATCACGACTCGTTCGGCAATCAGGTTCTCCCGACCGAAGATCCCAAAGGCACGCTGTACGTCCGCTTGGTGCGCGACGAAGTACACATCGTCACCTGCCAGGATCTGGTCATCCGCCTGGGTGACGAACATTCGGTCATGGCGGCGAACCGCCACCACGATGCATCTGAGCGTCGAAAAGAGCTCGGTGAGCTGACGCAGTGGTGTGTTCACCGTTGGGCACGACTCGCCGATGTGGAGCCCGACGAACGACACCTCACCGTCCAGGAAGGGTTCAATGTCGAAAGCAGCCGTCGCCGCCAGCCGACGAAGCGTCACCTTTGCCACCTCGGCTTCCGGCGAGATGATAACGTCGATCGGCATGTGGTCACGCCGAAAGAGATCGGACCACTCTGCCCCGAGATAGCTGTCCGTACGCACGCGTGCGATTTTTACGGGCACCTCAAACACAGAGTGCGCCACCTGGCAGGCCACCATGTTGACTTCGTCCATCGATGTCGCAGCGATCAACATGTCGCAATCGTTTGCACCGGCGCTGCTCAACACATCGGGATGTGAGGCAAAACCGGTGACTCCCGAGACATCAAGGGCGTCAGTCACCTGACGAACCAGCGACGGGTTCACATCAATTACGGTGACGGCGTTTCCCTCATCCGAGAGATGGCGGGCAATTTGATAGCCCACCTGCCCGGCGCCACAGACGATCATTTTCATGGAAGTTCGGCCTTCCGTTCCGAGCCGTCCGACACAACGACGCTAGCCCGAGGGCGCCGAGGCGTCAAACTGAAGCCCGAAAGACGTCCGATCGTCCGCATCCTTCCTCAGCACTCATGTGGCGAACACTGTTGCGAGACGGTCAATGGCTCGGTCCAACGTCGGGCGTGGGCATGCGAAGTTCAATCGCAGCCATCCCTCGCCACCCTGTCCGAAAGCCGGGCCTTTGTTGACGATGATCCGAGCCTCGTTTTCAACCTTGTGGCGCGCCTGCTCAGCCGTCAGTCCCGTCTCCCTAAAGTCGAGCCACGCGAGATATGTCGACGGCAGTTCCATGAACCGAACACCTGGCATCTGGTCTGCCACCGCTGCCTGCAGATGGTCCCGGTTCGCCTGCAGATAGGGCAAGAGGGCGTCCAACCATCCGGCACAGCTGGAGTAGGCCGCCTCGGCTGCCGCCATGCCGAATGCGTTGCGCGAGCCGACGCCGGATGCTGCGATCCTTGCCTGGAACTTGGCCCGCAAGTCCGGGTTCGGGATGGTGGCCTGTCCAGTCAAAGCACCCGCGATGTTGAAGGTCTTGGACGGGGCCGTCAGCGTGACAAGCCGGTCCGCGGCTTGCGGTGCAACTTTCTGCGTCATGTGATGGATGGCGCCTGGGTAGACGAGATCGTGGTGTACCTCATCAGACACCAGGATCAGGTCGCGCCGAACGCAGAACTCGGCAAGTGCCGTGATTTCCGCCTCCGACCACACTCGGCCGCCAGGGTTGTGGGGAGAGCAGAAGACAACCATTCGGGCATTGTCCGGGAGCTCTTTCTCCAGTCGCTCGAGGTCCATTTCGTAGCGACCCTGCACATTTGTGAGTTCGCACTCATGAAGAGGTCGCCCATTGGCCCGGATTACGCGACCGAAGGCATGATAAACCGGCGAGAACAAAACGACGGCCTCGTCCGGCTCGGTCATGGCCTGGATCGCGAGCCCTACAGCCGAAACCAGACCGTGTGTGTGAAGGATCCACTCCGGCTCGGGTGTCCAGCCGTGGCGGGTGGCCATCCAATTGATGACTGCGGCCTTCATCGAGCTGTCGTCGGCATAGTAACCAAAGATCCCGTGTGCGGCGAGGTCGCGCACGGCATCTGCGATCGGCGGCGCAGCCTTGAAGTCCATATCGGCCACCCACATCGGGATGCCGTCCTCGACACCTTCGGGTGCAGGCATCGCGTCCCACTTGGAGGAATGTGTCCCGCGCCTGTCTATCACCTCGTCGAAATCGAACATGCTCCGCCTCATCTTCCGGATTGTCGGGTATCGGCTGGGTTTTCCGCGCCTCAGGTGTCCTGCGCCGCGTAGCCGTCTTCATCGTCAGTCGTCGCAACCCGCGCGCCCCCGCGCAAGGTCGTTGTGACACCCAACATCTTCAGTTTTCGGTGAAGGGCCGACCGCTCCATGCCGACAAAATTCGCCGTGCGCGAAATGTTGCCGCCAAAGCGATTGATCTGCGCAACCAGATATTCCCGCTCGAATAGTTCCCGAGCTTCACGCAACGGCAGCGATGCAACCAAAGACATGACCGACCCAAGACCATGATCCCCCTGATCTGGCGCGGGTCCTCCGGGCAGTTCATCCGCCTCGATCAGCTCTCCGTCACCACCGAGGATCAGGAGCTGCTCCATCAAGTTGCGGAGCTGGCGGACGTTGCCAGGCCACTCGCGCGTCTGGAGCGCTGCGACGCATGTATCGCTCAGGTGACGTCGCACAAGGCCCTGCTCTTGCGCGAAGAGATCCAGAAAATGCTCACAAAGCTCAGGAATATCATCACGTCGCCTGTCAAGCGACGGCACGTCGATTGGGACCACGTTCAGTCGGTGGTAGAGATCTTCGCGAAAACGTCCTTCTCCGATCAGGTGACCGAGATCCCGGTTGGTCGCCGAGATCACCCGGACATCGACCCGGACTGTTGACGAACCACCAAGCCGGCTGAAGGCTTGGTCGACCAATACCCGTAAGATCTTGGATTGCGTGCCCTGGGGCATGTCGCCCACTTCATCGATGAAGAGCGTGCCGCCATGCGCGTTTTCGAAGACGCCGGTCTGATGGACCGACCCATCCAATTCGCGTCCGAACAGCACTTCCTCCATTCGATCCGCCTCGATCGATGCGGCGTTCACGACAACGAACGGTTTCTCGGATCGCTCGGAGCGGCTGTGGATGTACCGCGCAGAGACTTCCTTGCCCGAGCCAGGTCCGCCCGTCAGCATTACTCTGCTGCCGCCCTTCGAAACTTTGTCTAGCTTGGCGCGCAAGCTCGCGATGGCATGGCTGGAGCCCACGATCTGCGAAGTACCCTGTTCGGACGACTTGAGCCGCGCGTTCTCCCGGCGAAGGCGGCTAGCCTCGAGTGCGCGGCCAACGACCACCATCAGTTGATCCATGTTGAACGGCTTCTCGATGAAGTCGTAAGCGCCCTGCCGTACCGCCGCGACCGCGACCTCGATGTTGCCGTGACCCGAGATGATCACGACCGGTATGCCCGGGTTGTCCCGCTTCACAGCCTTGAGGATCTCGATCCCATCCATACGGCTGCCCTGCAACCAGATGTCGAGGATGATCAAATCCGGCGCGCTCGTCTCGATCGAGGAGAAGGCACCATCTGCGTCCTGCGCTGTGCGGGTGCTGTACCCCTCGTCCTCAAGCAGGTCAGAAATGAGATCACGGATGTCCGCTTCGTCGTCTACGATCAGAATGTCGTTCATACGCTCACGCTGCCCTTCCCTCACGATCCGGATCGCCGGCTGCTGCGCGTCCCGCCGGCCTGGGCAGACGCACAGTCACCTGCGCGCCGTCAAGGCCGGCATGGCCCGCTGCATCACCCAACGCAATGTCGCCGCCGTGTTGTTCGATGATCTTGGTGACAATAGCCAAACCAAGCCCGGTCCCCTTGGCTCTCGTTGTCACATAGGGATCGACCAGACGATCCCTGTTGTCCTTGGGCAGGCCAATTCCGTTGTCCGAAATACTGAGCCGCCAGCTGCGGGAACCCTCTGTAATCTCGGCGAGCACAACCGGCGCGGGGGCTGCGGTGCCATCGCGTTCCGCCCTACCCTCAATCGCGTCCGCCGCGTTTTGCAGCAAGTTTGTCAGAACCTGCCCCATGAGCCCACGGTCGGCCAAGACAGCGACCGATCTCTCCGGCACATCAACACGATAGTCAATGCCGCCCTGCGCTTCCTGTTGCAGCAGAACCGATTCACGCAGAAGGGCGCTCAGGTCCTGGCTTTCGAGCTGAGGCTCGGGCATCCGTGCAAACCTTGAGAACTCATCGACCATTCGGCGAATGTCTCCGGCTTGACGCGTGATCACGTCCAGATACTGGCCAAAGTCCGCTCCTTCCTCACCGAACTGCTTCGCAAGCTTCCTGCGCATCCGATCGGCCGACAGCTGGATTGGGGTCAGCGGATTCTTGATCTCATGCGCGATACGGCGTGCGACATCGCCCCAAGCCGCCATTCGCTGCGCCGATGCAAGCGCCGTCATGTCGTCGAACGTCAGAACGGTACCGTCTTCTGGTGAATCGGGAGACTTCGGCGCGACCCGCGCTACGAAATCCCGGGCCTCGCCGCGAACGACTTCACGCACCTCCCCGCGAGCGACCCCGCCAGGGGCCTCCCGCGCCTGCGTCAACAGCACCGCGAAGCCCGGCACCGTACCCAACACTGGGACACCGATCTGTGCCTCGGGGGCAATGCCCAGCATCTCCGCCGCGGCCTCATTGATCAGGTCGATCCGACCGTGGCGATCGATGCCGATCACCCCTGCTGTCACTCCGAGGAGCACCGCCTCGATGAACTGCCGCCGACGCTCAGTCTCGTCGCGGGTGGTGATCAGGTCGTCGCGCTGCCTCTTGAGCTGGCCAGTCATCCGGTTGAACGCCCGTCCAAGCATCGCGATTTCATCTTCGCCCTTGGATTCCTTTACCCGGACATCAAGGTCGCCTGTACCAACGGCCTCGGCCGCAACCGCGAGCCGTCCCACTGGTTTGGCAAGACGCTCGGCGAACCACAAGCCGAAGACAATAGCACCAAGGATCACGATGAGCGCGAACCCCAGGTAGATCAGCGCGTACTGGAGCAGCACTGATCCACGCTCGCGTTCCAGCCGGTCATAGAACTGAACCGTTCCCCGTGTCTCATCGAGCAACTGAAGTACCTCGCCCTGCACCGGGCGAGAGACGTAGAGAAGGCTGTCGACGATGCCGGTCAATGCAACCAGCCCGCGTAGCTCGTTGCGGTCGGGATCTGGAATGATCACCAATTCGCCGCCGCGAGCCGCCGCGATCTGTGCAGCTGTCGGTTCGATGAAGTTGAACAAGTAGCTGTAGTCGCCCCGCGCGATGATCTCGTAGTCTAGATTGAGGATGTAGGCGCGGCTCAGATCCCGCACCAGCGACTGCTTGGTGATCAGCTCTTCCATCTGAGACAAATTCACGCCTGCAATAGCGGCGCGATCGAGGTCAGTCGCCATCTGGACCAGATCGGTCCGCAACTCGCCTCGATGTTCCCGCTCGTACGCCTCGGCCGTTGCCAGCGAGTTGTGGACGACTGATCCGATCCGGTCAGTGAAAAGCGATTCCAAACCGAAGCCCAGAGTCAGCGCAGCGAAGATTGCGACCAATACGGTTGGCACCAATGCAACTGCAGCGAAAACACCCGCCAGCCTCAGGTGCAGATAGGTCCCGGCCGAACGCCGCCGGCGACCAAAGAGCAATGCCCCGACCCGCCATGCAATCAAGGCACCCAGGCTCAAGACGTAGCAGACATCGGCCAGAAGGATGAGTTTGACGACCCAGTCCGCTGACTCCGCCATGCCCGCATCGCTGAGGGCATAGGCAGTCAGTAGCGCCAAAACCGGTCCTATGATCAACAGGACCAGCCCGCTGCGCCGCAGGATCCAGCGACCCGCTGCGGTGCTCCACCGTCGCGCTGTTCCCCGCCCTGCGGTCATAGAGATCTCTGCCACGCGACCTCTCGCGACTGGCACATCGCGCGCCAGACTGTTGCCAAACTACATCAGTCTTTTGCCGCGTGTGACCGGAATGTCAAGCTCACGAATCTTCTTGCGCAAGGTGTTCCGGTTGATGCCCAGCAATTCCGCAGCGCGGAGCTGGTTGCCGCGCGTAGCGGACAGCGTGAGCGCGATCAGAGGAAGCTCGACTTCGCGGAGGACCCGGTCGTAGAGCCCTGGCGGCGGCAGGACATCGCCGTGACGCGAGAAGTATCGCTCGAGATGCATCTCTACGGCGGCGCCTAAGCTCCGGCCAGCGGGGTTGTCACCACCAGCGGACAGACCGTCGTCAGGGCGACTCTCCAGTTCAGCGGAGATCATATCGGCCGGAATCTGATCATCGGGACAAAGCACCGCGAGACGACGGATCATGTTCTCCAATTCACGGACGTTCCCGGGCCACGAATACCCTTTCAATACGTCGAAGGCATCGGACGAGATCGTTTTCCTAGACAATCCTTCAGCTTCGGCCCGGCGCAGGAACGCGCGGGCGAGATCGGGCAGATCCCCGATCCGATCGCGAAGCGGTGGGAGGCGGATAGGCACAACGTTCAGCCGGTAGAAGAGGTCCTCGCGAAAACGCCCTTCCGCGATAAGCCCATGCAAGTTTTGATGAGTAGCAGCAACGATACGCACATCGGCGCGACGTGATTGCCGGCCGCCAACGGTCGTGAACTCCCCCTCCTGCAGGACACGCAGAAGTCGTGTCTGCGCTTCCGACGGCATGTCGCCGATCTCGTCCAGGAAGAGGGTACCGCCCTGTGCCTGCTCGAACTTTCCTGCCGCGCGCTCCGTGGCGCCAGTGAAAGCGCCCCGTTCGTGCCCAAAAAGCTCGGACTCGATCAGTTCACGCGGAATTGCTGCCATGTTGACGGCCACGAACGGTCCTTGAGCACGCTTGCCAAAATTGTGAAGCGCCCGCGCCACAAGTTCTTTGCCGGTCCCAGACTCGCCTGAAATCATCACCGTCAGATCGGTGTTCATCAGCCGCGCCATCACGCGGTAGACTTCCTGCATTGCAGGCGAGCGACCGATGAGAGGAAGGTTCTCCTCGCTCCCTGAGACCGATTCAGTTTCGGCGTCGTCGACGCCCTTCTTCATTCGACGCTCAAGTCCGGCCTGAACATGGCCCAACAACTCTTTGAGATCGAACGGTTTCGGCAGATACTCATATGCCCCAACTTCGGCAGCCCTAATAGCTGTCAGGACAGTGTTCTGCGCGCTCATCACGATGATAGGAAGATCCGGACGGCGGCGGCGGATAGCGGGCAAGAGATCCAGAGCATCGCCATCTGGCATGTGGACATCCGTGACCACGATATCGCCTTCGTCCTCTTCGATCATCCGCCACAGCGCTGAGGAAGAGCCCGTCGCGCGAACTCGGCATCCCGCCCGCGTAAGCGCTTGGCTTAACACAGTACGGATTGACCGGTCGTCGTCGGCCAGCAGAACGGTCATTCCGCGCATCAGCTTCTCCCCCCGGTCACGCCGCATCTTCCGCTGCTTGGGCTACGTCAGCCGCGCGCGCGACCGGAAGCAGCATCCGGAACGTCGTGAAGCCCGGCTTCGAGTCGCAAGAGATCACTCCCCCATGATCGGCCACGATCTTCGAGACGAGGGCAAGGCCCAGGCCCGATCCCGTCGATTTCGACGTCACAAACGGTTCGAACATGTCGGGGAGAAGCTCTTCAGGCACACCCTGACCATTGTCCGATATCTCGATCTGCAACGGCAAGTTCGCCGACGCGCTTCCTGATCTAACCTTGAGTCCGGCCCGGTAGGACGTCTTCAACATGAGAACCCCGCCGATCGGAGGTGCCGCCTCGGCCGCATTCTTCAACAGATTCTGCATCACCTGCATCAGCTGATCGGGATCGCCGAAGGTCGGCGGCAGCGAGGGGTCGTAACTCTCGACAAAACGCACGTGGGCAGCAAACCCCGCCTTAGCGGCTTTAGCGGCGCGATCCAGCACATCGTGGATGTTCACTGGTTTCCGCCGGCCCAACCCCATCTCACCGAAGGCTTCAACCCGCTCGACAAGCTTTGTGATACGTTCGGCTTCCTCTTCGATCA
Source organism: Pseudomonadota bacterium (assembly GCA_039033215.1). GTDB lineage: Bacteria > Pseudomonadota > Alphaproteobacteria > Rhodobacterales > Rhodobacteraceae > Thermohalobaculum. The sequence continues at coordinate 22,930 of JBCCDA010000021.1, forward strand.
GGTCTGCCAGTTCGCGATCTTCAACGCTCGCACTCATCTGCAGGAGTTGGGCTGCGCCCGAGATCCCAGCCAACGGGTTCTTTATTTCGTGTGCAAGCATCGAGGCCATACCGACGACCGAGCGCGCAGCGTCCCGCGATCCCATCTGACGGCCCAACCGGTCGGCGTTGGGGCGCGGATGAAGCGTCATCAGGACCAGATCGTCACCCAATAGCACCGCGTTGAGGTCGACCCGGCGGACGGGAGCATCGGGCCAGTGAAACTCGACATTGTATTCACTCAATGGAGCACCAGCCTGCGCCATGCGAAGAACCAGATCAGCAAGGCGACTGTCTTTCCCCGTGCCTTCGAAGAACGACTTTCGCATCAACTGTCTGCTTGAGGTTCCAAGGAAAGCCTCCGCCGCGTCGTTCGCGCGGTGCAACGTGCCATCAAGTCCAATGACGAGGACAGGATCAGGCAAAGCCTGCCATATGCGCTCTAATGCGTTGCTCACGCCGCCCACGCGCCCGCCTCCGCGTCGAGGCTGCCTAGAACATCAATTCCTGCCATCAGGCGTTTAGGGTCGCGTTCGCGGATCAACTCACCCCGCAGATCTCTCGCTCCCCGTACCTGCGCCATATAGGCATCCAAGTGTTTGCGCATCGCGCGTACTCCCATGCTCTCACCATGGTGCGCTAAATGACGCACCGTATGGGCTTTAACCAATTCCGCAAAGGCCGCCCCTCGTGGGCGCAGATCATCGGCGCGCCCCTCCAGTGCTGCCGCAATTTCAGCAAGAAGCCAGGGTCGACCAATGGCGCCACGGCCGACCATTACACCCGCCGCCCCCGACAGCTTCAGCGCGCGCGCGGCACTCTTCCCATCCAATATGTCACCATTCGCGATCACCGGGATTGAAACGGCGTCGACCACTGCCTGGATCGCCGACCAGTCTGCAACTCCGTCATAGAACTGACATCGCGTGCGGCCATGTACCACCACCATCTGGACACCAGCATCCTGGGCGGTTTTGGCAAGCTGTGGAGCGTTGATCGTATTGTGATCCCAACCCAGCCGCATCTTGAGGGTAACCGGCACGTCGACGGCTCTTGCCACCGCTTCAACGATTCGCAGTGCCAGGTCCGGGTCTTTCATCAAAGCCGACCCACCAGCGCCCGAAGTTACTTTTCGCGCCGGACACCCCATGTTGATGTCGACGATCCGTGCCCCGTCTCCAACCACCAGCCTCGCAGCCTCTGCCATGATCTCCGGATCACGGCCCATTAACTGCACCGCTGTACCCACAACGCCCGCGGCTACTTCTGCGCGCGCCTTAGCATCACGATTGCCCGCCAGCCTCTCCTTTGACGCAACCATCTCAGAGACGACCAAACCTGCGCCAAAACTGGCGACGACCTCCCGATACGGACGGTCGGTGATCCCAGCCATTGGCGCAAGAAGCACCACAGGCGTTACCGAGATGTCACCAATCTCGAACATATCTGCCCGAATACCCACCACGACTGGCGTGGTAGCGATCACTTGCCGCTTTTGCAAGCAACTGATGAGCTGACACCAGGGCTTCACACGACGCCACATTCGGCTATCACCGGCCCATGGTTGAGAAACGCATAGCCGCATTGTTGGTCGCTGCAGGACGGGGCATGCGTCTCGGCGGTCCGGTACCCAAACAATACCAGTTTTTGGGCGACGAGATGATCCTCACACGGTCTCTCAGGGCCGTTCTGGCGAGCCCCCAGATCAGCCATGTCGTTTGCGCAATAGATCCAACAGCGCGCGATCTCTACGATGCAGCTGCCCGGACCTTCAACGATATGCGGCTGCTCGAGCCAGTTGCTGGAGGAGATAGCCGCGCGGGCTCCGTACTGAACGCGCTCCGTGCTTTGTCCGGCAAGGATCCAAACCGTGTGCTGATCCACGACGCTGCCCGCCCTTTTCTTCCGATTGATTTAGTCGATAAGCTTTGCGCTGCAGAGGATGCCGCAATCCTCGCTGAACCCGTGGTTGATGCGCTATGGCGTGAGGTAGACGGGACCGCTGACCATCCCGTTGCACGTGCGAAGCTCTGGCGGGCACAGACGCCACAGGCGTTTCCCTTTCGAGAGATTCTTGCCGCACATCAGGCAGATGCAGACAGTCAGGAACCGGCACTGGATGATGCAGAGACATACCGGCGAGCCGGGCATAGCGTCCGCCTGATCACGGGCGACCCAGACAACTTCAAGATCACGACACAGGCAGACATGGCGCGCGCCAAACGCCTGATCGCGGCGTACGGCATGCTTGGGCCCGTCGCCGAGACCCCAACCGAAATTAGCGGTACAGAACACGCGTCAGCGCGCGAAGGCAAGGAGAGTTCAATGGAGGTTCGGACTGGTCACGGGTTCGATGTCCACCGTTTCGCAAATGGCGATCACGTCTGGCTTTGTGGCGTCAAGATTCCGCACACAGCCCGTTTGGACGGACACTCGGACGCCGATGTGGGCCTCCATGCACTTGCCGACGCAGTATACGGCGCACTGGCTGACGGCGATATTGGCACGCACTTTCCTCCGAGCGACCTGAAGTGGAAAGGTGCGGAGAGCCATATCTTCCTGTCTCACGCCGCCGGGCGCATTGCTGCACGTGGGGGGCGGCTTGTGAACGCGGACGTCACCCTGTTGTGCGAAGCACCACAGATTAAACCTCATGCCGCAGCCATGCGGGCGCGGATGGCAGAGATCCTCGAGACCACACCTGACCGACTTTCGGTCAAGGCGACCACAATGGAGCGGATGGGCTTTATCGGGCGTGAAGAAGGCATCGGATGCATCGCCACAGCAACAGTTGAAGTGCCACGGCCATGAGACCTGCGCTCGCCAGTCAGATAGCAACCGTCGGTGGCGTTGGCTTCGCGCCCTCAGCGCCGGGCACGTTCGGATCGCTCGCCACCCTGCCTCTTGCCTGGGCGCTGCACGCGATGGGTGGGATCTGGCTGATGGTGGCTGCTACCCTAGCACTCGCAGTGCTTGGCTACTGGGCGACGCGTGTCTATTTGGCTGGCCGCAGCGAGGACCCCAAGGAAGTGGTCATCGACGAGGTCGTGGGGCAGCTCATCGCGCTCTGGCCGCTATCGGCCGGCCTCACCCTGGCCGGTGCCGATCCGACAACGTTTCCGTGGCCGGGGTGGGTTGGTGGCTTCCTGATGTTTCGGTTTTTCGATATCGTGAAACCACCACCGGTGAGTTGGGCGGATCGACCCGGAGCACTAGGCGTCATGTTGGATGACGTGGTCGCCGGCGCGCTCGCTGGCACGGTCATGTTGCTTGCGGCGGGAGTTGCTCATGGCTGGTTCTGAGATCGAACGTTGCGCCGTCGAGGTCCTCGAGGCCTGCAAGGCCGCGAACCTGATGACCGTGACCGCAGAGAGCTGCACGGGCGGGATGGTGTCGGCAGCGCTTACGGACATACCAGGCTCCTCGGCTGTGGTGGAACGCGGCTTCGTTACCTATTCTAATGAGGCCAAAGCGAGCGTCCTTGGCGTCCCCATGACGTTGATCGTCGAACACGGCGCTGTATCAGAGCAAGTGGCCCGGGCGATGGCGGAAGGTGCGCTTTCAAACAGCCGCGCTCAGCTAGCGGTCTCGATCACCGGCGTTGCGGGTCCAGGTGGCGGCACGATCGAAAAGCCCGAAGGCCTCGTCCACTTCGCCTGTGCCCGGGTTGGCCGAGCCATCGTCCATGCACGCGTCGAGTTCGGTGCCCTCGGGCGGGCAGAAGTTCGCTACCGCTCCGTCATAAGAGCCCTCTCAATGCTGCATGAAATGGCAAATGCCACCTGAACAGATGCCGGGGGCTCTGGGGCAAACAGACCTCAGCGGTTCCATGACGCGTCTGCGCTCTTGGATACGAACACGGCAGTACACGCCTTCGGCAGGCCTCGATCAACGGTCAATACATCTGCGGATCCACTCAGTTGACTGGCCGTGTCAGGCGCTCAATCGCCGCTCACCGTATAGGGCCCGGGCGCGATCTTCGAACGCTCGGACAATGCGGCGCATGGCTTCATTGAAGACGACGCCGATGATCGCCTGCAACGTCTTCGAGCGAAACTCGAAGTCCACAAAGAAATCCACTTCACACTCAACATCAGAAATCGGTTCAAAATGCCAGCGGTTGTTCAGGTATTTGAACGGCCCATCAAGATAAGACACATCGATCCGTCGAGCATCAGCGTTCAGCGTGACGCGGCTGCCGAAGTTTTCACGAAAGACCTTGAACGAAATGACCAAGTCGGCGTCGATGATCTGCCCTTCTGGTGCAGGGCGGCGCCCGCGGACCCGGCAACCAGCGCACCAAGGGAGAAACTTGGGATAGTCTTCCACATCAGCAATCAGCGCGAACATTTCGTCCGCGCTGTAGGGCATCCGGCGTTTCTCTGCATGTGTAGGCATCGCAGCGGTTGTATCTGTCGTTTCCTGCTCAAGGGTTGAAGTAATTGGTTAACGGCGAAGAAACTAGTGGACAGGATGACGCCGTACCGCGCGCAAATCCCACTGGCTGTTGGATAGAACGTTCTGCGGACTGCCCCTCCTAGCGGGTGATCAGCGGCAATTCCTCAGAGCCGCCCCAGACGGTCCTGCCGAGCGGCCCGTAGGCGAGCGAAGTCGTCACCGGCATGATACGAGGACCGTGTCAACGGCGAGGCCGAAACCATAAGAAAACCCTTTGAATATGCGGTCTTCTCCAGCGCTTCGAATTCGTCAGGGTTCCAGTAGCGAGCCACAGCATGGTGTTTCGGAGTTGGCTGCAGGTACTGGCCTACTGTGAGGAAATCGACTCCAGCAGCCCGCATGTCGTCCATCACCTGGCTGACAGCCTGGCGGTCTTCGCCGAGGCCGACCATGATCCCAGACTTAGTGAACATGGCGGGATCCAGTTCCTTCACCCGCTGCAGCAAGCGCAGCGAATGGAAGTACCTCGCGCCGGGACGCACCTCTGGATACAGCCCCGGCACGGATTCCAAGTTGTGGTTGAAGACATCTGGCCCCGCAGCAACGACAGTCTCGAGCGCGTCCGGACCGCACTTGATGAAATCCGGGGTCAGGATCTCAATGGTCGTTTCGGTCGCCTTGCGTCTAATTGCACGTATGGTCTGAGCGAAATGGTCAGCGCCACCGTCTTCCAAATCATCCCGATCAACCGACGTGATAACCACGTGGTTGAGGCCAAGCTTCTGGACGGCCTGCGCGACTCGCCCAGGTTCGAACGCGTCGAGCACATCGGGACGCCCAGTGGCGACGTTGCAGAAGGTGCAGCCCCGTGTGCAGATCTCGCCCATGATCATCATCGTGGCATGACCTTGCGACCAGCACTCGCCGACGTTCGGGCACCCGGCTTCCTGGCAGACGGTCGCAAGTCCGTGCTCTTTGATCGTCCTCGACGTCTCGAAGTAGCCCTTTGAGTTCGGCGCCTTGACTCGAATCCACGGCGGCTTCGGCGGAGATGCATTGTCACCCCGATGGGCCTTCTCCGGGTGGCGTTGCGCGCGGTTGGTCAGATCTCGCTCGGTCATGAGCACACATGTACGCCTGAGCACCTGTTCCGACAACAGCCGAAGGTGCGACAGGTGCACCCAAACTCCCAAGCGATCAGATCGAGAGACGGCGGCGCGGGAGGCGAAAGATCGACATGATCAGCAGCGCCGCGACAACGCCCAGGACTGTTGGGATCCGCGGACCCCGGCCAAAAGCGAGAAACGGGAGCGATGCGAGAGCGGTCAGAACGTACCGCGCAAAGGCAATTGTCGCCGGAGCAAGATCCCCCTCTCCCACCCATCAGACGAAGAGCGGTACCGTCGCATAGCAGACGGTCGAAAGGATCAACAACAGGATCAAGACGCCCTTGCCCTGCACCTCCTCCGGATGCGCCGCAAACACCATTGGCCAAGCCGAACGGCGCACATGCCATGTCACCGTCAGATCGCGTCAAAGAACGTCAGGCTGCGACTTTCTCCGGAAACAATGCCGCGAGGCCCTTGGCCGATGCCCGCGTAACCCCGCGTTCCGTGATCAGCCCACTCACAAGCCGCGCGGGCGTGACGTCGAACGCAGGATTGGCCACCGGCGAACGGGGGGAGACGACACGGCTACGAACGACTTGACTCCCTACAAGCCCCATCATGTCCGCCACCTCTTCTTCGCCACGTTCCTCGATCGGGATCGCGTGGCCATCATCCAACGTCCAGTCGATAGTAGGCGATGGGAGGCAAACGTAGAACGGGACCTGATTGTCGGCCGCGGACAATGCCTTCAAATACGTGCCGATCTTGTTGCAGACATCGCCGCGCGCGCTCACACGGTCAGTCCCGACAAGCACGATGTCAACTTCGCCGCGCTGCATCAAGTGGCCGCCAGCGTTGTCAACGACCACCGTGTGCTTCACGCCGTGGTTTCGCAGCTCCCATGCAGTGAGGTGCGCCCCCTGGTTTCGCGGCCTCGTCTCGTCGACCCACACGTGGATATCAATTCCTTCGTCGTGGGCCATGTACATAGGCGCGGTCGCGGTGCCCCAGTCGCAGGTGGCTAGCCATCCCGCATTGCAATGGGTGAGGACGTTTACGCGGCCTTTCCTGTCCGCGATCTTGCGCAAAAGCTGGAGCCCGTGCTCGCCAATGCTTCGATTGATCTCGACGTCCTGTTCGACAAGTTCCGCGGCCCGGCGCAGAGCTGCCGAGGGGCGCTGTACGCCTGCTACCGGCTTGAGGGTCGCTGCCATGTCATCCAACGCCCACCGCAAGTTCACCGCGGTCGGCCGTGTCGCCAACAGCAAGTCGTAAGCGCCCCCGATCGCCATGTCCGAGGCATCGCGGCGCATTGCAAGCGCCATCCCGTAAGCAGCGGTTGCGCCAATCAACGGCGCCCCCCTGACCTTCATCTCGCGGATCGCCTTCGCCGCATCCTCAACCGAGTGCAACTGGGTCGTGACAAAACGGAACGGCAGCTTCGTTTGGTCGATGATGCCGACATGACTCTGATCCTTCGAGAGCCAGATCGGACGCCAGGATTGGTCTTCGATCATCATGGGCAGGGTTCTCCCCGAGCATTCCGCCAGTCATCGCCAAGAACGCACAGTGTGGTTAATTCCACGTAGCCGCGCAACCGGTGCGCGCATTGCTGATCCACCGCACGAAATCTCAGTTGAAACTCCAGCGCGTGCCTCATCCTTCAAGAAAGCGCCCTTTTGGATCCTCTCGAAGCAAAGCCGTGATTTGCGCGGTGGCGGCACGCGCAACGTGATCCAGTCCAATGTAGGGAAAACCTCACGACAGCATGCAATGCACACCGCTTCCAACGCGGGCGAGGCGCAGGAGTCGTACAAAAGGAGAGCATATGCGCGACGCTAAGATCGCATACCCGTTCCTGGATCAAACCTCCATCTGCTAGACGCGCTGGCATCACTTGGCGGGCGTTCGCCGCGACCCCTGTTTGCCTCAGCCTTGACGGCCACCCACGGATCACCGTCTATCACGCCATGCGGCCAACAGTACCGGAGAGACCCCATGAACCTTGCACCCCTGCTCCTCACCCGGGCCGCTGAGGGTCGTCCAGTCCGTGCAGGCCTGATCGGGACGGGCAAGTTCGGATCAATGTTCCTCAACCAGGTCCCAACCGTGCCGGGGCTGGAGGTGCCGGTGATTGCGGATCTTTCTCCTGATCGAGCACGGACCGCGATGGAACATGTCGGCTGGTCAGCGCTCGATATCGACGGGGTCACCATTCTCGATAACGGCGCGGATCTCTGCGCGCATCCGGACGTGGATGTCGTCATCGATGCGACCGGCCATCCCGAGGCAGGAATTCTGCACGCCCGCGCTGCGATCAGACATGGCAAGCATATCGTGATGGTCAACGTCGAGGCAGACGTGCTGGCAGGGCCGCTTCTGGCCGCAGAAGCGCGAGAGGCGGGCGTCGTCTACTCGATGGCCTATGGCGACCAGCCTGCGTTGACGGCAGAGCTGGTCGACTGGGCTCGAGCCTGCGGCTTTGGCGTGGTGGCCGCCGGCAAAGGCACGAAGTATCTGGACGGCTTCAACCAATCGACACCCGACACCGTCTGGGACCACTACGGGCTCACCCCTGAAAGCGCGGCGGCGGATGGATTGAACCCGCAAATGTTCAACTCGTTTCTAGATGGGACGAAATCCGCGATCGAGATGGCAGCGATTGCAAATGCCTGCGACCTGTCGGCGCCATCGGATGGCCTGAGCTTTCCACCTTGCGGTGTCGACGACCTACCCCACGTTCTGCGTCCACGCGACGAAGGCGGAATGCTTGAAGCAAAGGGTATGGTCGAGGTGATCTCTTCGGTCGAGAGGGACGGGCGGCCCGTCTTCAAGGACTTGCGGTGGGGCGTCTATGTGGTCGTCGAAGCACCGAACGCTTACGCCATGAACTGCTTCAGCCAGTATGGGATGGTCACTGATTCGAGCGGTCGCTACTCGGCACTTTACCGACCCACCCATATGATTGGGCTGGAGCTCAACATCTCGGTGCTCAACGCGGCCCTGCGCGGTGAGGCCACGGGCGCACCGCGCGCTTTCAACGCCGATGTGATGGCAACCGCCAAGCGTGATCTAGATGCCGGGGAGGTCCTGGATGGCGAGGGCGGCTACACAGTCTTCGGCAAAGTCGCGCCAGCCGCCAAGGCTCTGTCGACGGGTGCTCTGCCTCTCGGGTTGGCCAGTGGCGTGACGCTCAAGCACCCGATCGCGGCGGGTGCAGTGGTGCGCTGGTCAGATGTGGAGATCAACGAAGCCTTCCCTGCCGTTCAAGCGCGACGCGCAATGGAGCAAAGGTTCGGGCGGAGCTGATCCCGTCAACGGAACCGGGTCGCCTAACTCAAGGCCCGACAAACCCGGGACAAGCACCGACGCGATGGGCGTCGTCACCCAGGAGGTCATTCTGCGCGTGACCGACCCGCGAGATTGTGTTGATGTTCCGCCGTAATCAGGGGGAGGCACATGACAGTCATCATCAGACCGATCGAAGCGAAGGATGAGCCGGAGTGGCGAGCACTCTGGACCGGCTACCTGGAGTTCTATGAGACGTCAGTCCCTGACGACGTCTATGTCGAAACCTTCCGTCGTATCTTGCTCGACGATCCGCACGAGTTTCACGGGCTCGTGGCCGAGCGCGACGGGACGCTGATTGGAATCACCCATTACTTGTTCCACAGACATTGCTGGCGAACAGACAACGTCGTCTATCTTCAGGACTTGTTCGTATCGAAAGAAGCGCGCGGCACAGGCGCCGGACGAAAGCTGATCGAGGGCGTTTATGCCGCCGCGGATGCCGCCGGCTGCCCAACGGTCTACTGGATGACACAGGACTTCAACGCGACCGCGAGACAGCTCTACGATCGAATCGCCACGAAGACCCCGTTCATCAAATACAACCGGTAGACCACCCGGCGCTTGGGCCATCGTTTGGGCTTAACGGGACGGTTCTCGGGCCTTATGTTCGGCGCACGCGGCAATTGGACCGCGACCGACCACTACGTTGATCGCGGAGGCGAGAACCTGTTGAGGGCACCGATCCGCGTACGTCTCAACAAGTTGTGGGCTGCGTGTCTGTCCATCGGACTGTCGGCGTGCGGGCCGCAGGTCACTGAGTTTGCCATCCCTGACGACGCCGAGGTCCTGCCGGGCTACCCAACCCTGGGAACACTGTTGCCTGCAGGGCATACTGGCTACAGCAATGAGAGCCTTGCCGATCTCTTTGTGCGGCTCACCCACGATCTGGAATGGGGCGGACGTAGGCCACACCTGATCCGATATGAGGTGCCAATCAACGTCGGTCTCACGGGACCCAGTTCTGGCCAATACCAAGGCTTTCTGGATCGATACCTCGCTGAGGTTCGGGCCTACACGGACATCCCGATCGCCCGAGGTTCAAGCCCTCACAACCTGCTGATCCGCTTCGTCCCGGGCGACGACTTCCGCACGAAGGTGCCTCGTCACGTCTGCGTCGTTGCGCCTGACGCGCTCAGCTGGGAGACGTTCCGCAAGGATCCAGACAGATACGGCACCCAAGCCTTCGAGCGTCAGCGCAAACTCTCTGCCATGACAGTCTTCATCCCGGACAACGCCGCACCCTGGCTGATCCGCAGTTGCCTTGTCGAGGAGATCGCGCAGGCCCTGGGACCGGTGAACGATCTTTACGGCCTTGGACCCACGATCTTCAACGATGACGGCGCACATACCTGGCCGACACGGTTGGATTTCCTGATGCTGAAGGTGCTCTACAGCCCCGGCATGAAGACGGGTTTCTCGCGCCGCACCACCAGGCGCGAGGTCAGGGCCATTCTCGACACTCTCAATCCAGGTGGACATACTGCACGTCCGTTGCCCAGCCTGAGACAACGGGAGATGAAAGTCTGGGCCGAGCAGCTGCGCGAGGCCTCGCAATCCGGCAAATCCGCCGCTGCCAGGCAACGCGCGGCAAACCGGGCACTGGCGATGGCTGTACGTCGGGCGCCCGGCTCGGCCTATCATTGCCACAGCCTGATCGTGCTCGCACGCGCGTCGGGCAACGACCCGTCGGCCGAGGTCGGCGTGCTTGAGCGCGCCGAGCGGATCTGTGCCCGAGCCCACGGACCCGAAGACATCCGGCTCGCCCGTCTTAAACTGGAACGCGCCCGAGCGACGTTTCGAACCGGCCGAGCATCGGCGGCACTATCCCTCTCCGAGAACTTGGAGACAACCCTGGCCGGCCATGGGCAAGACGACCGTCTGGTCGCGTTCTACGCCTTGCAAGAGGCGGCGCTGCGCGCAATACAGCAGGGAACCAGGAGCTTCCGGGCACGCCGGCAGGCAGGCGCCTGGGGCGCCTATGCGCTGGGCCGGAACAATCCGGACGTCCGGCTACTGCTGTCACGCTGAGCGTCGGAGAACGCGATGATCCCTGCCGTTGTACTTGGTATTGTCGCGGGTGCTATTGGCTGGCTGCGCGCCAAGCGGGCTGGTGGCGGGAGGTCGGACATGCTCCAGTATGCAACCGCGCATTTCTTCGCCACCTTCATCGTGGTCATGATCCTGATGTCCATTGCGCACTCGTTGGGTTGGTTGGGGTACTGAGATGTTCCTGAAGCTCTTCTTCGGGCTCAAGGCCGCAAAGGTGCCCGTCTCGCTCCGCGAGCATCTCACGCTGGTCGAGGCCATGGCGAGGGGTCTGGTGATCTACGATGTCGAGGAGTTCTATTTTCTCGCACGGTCCGCATTGGTGAAGGACGAACGCCATCTGGACCGGTTCGATCAGGTGTTCGCAGAGGTGTTCAAGGGCCTAGAGACAGTCTCGGGCGCCGAGGACGGCGTAGAGACCGTGGAGCTTCCCGAAGAATGGCTTCGAAAGATGGCTGAAAAGCACCTCTCGGACGAAGAAAAGGCAGAGGTCGAAGCGCTTGGCGGCTGGGAGAAGCTGATGGAGACGCTGAAGAAGCGTCTCGAGGAACAGCAGGGCCGTCATCAGGGCGGGTCGAAATGGATCGGAACCGCCGGCACCTCGCCGTTTGGGGCCTATGGCTACAACCCGGAAGGTGTCCGCATAGGCCAGCACGAATCGCGCCATCGTCGCGCCGTCAAGGTCTGGGACAAACGTCAGTTCAAGAACCTCGATGACACGGTCGAGTTGGGTACCCGCAACATCAAGGTCGCGCTCAAACGACTGCGACGCTGGGCACGCGAGGGCGCGGCGGAAGAACTTGACCTGAAAGGCACCATCCGCGCCACGGCCGAACACGGTTATCTGGACGTGAAGATGCGGCCCGAGCGGCACAACGCCGTGAAGGTGCTGATGCTGTTCGACATCGGCGGGTCCATGGATGACCACATCAAGGTGGTCGAGGAACTCTTTTCCGCCGCGCGCGCCGAGTTCAAGCATCTCGAGTACTGGTACTTCCACAACTGCCTCTACGAAGGGGTCTGGAAGGACAACCGCAGACGTTGGGACGAGCAGACAGCGACCTGGGATGTGCTCAACACCTATCCCACCGACTACAAGCTGGTGTTCGTGGGCGATGCCTCGATGTCCCCCTACGAGATCGCCTATCCAGGCGGCGCCAACGAACACTGGAATTCCGAGGCCGGCGAGGTCTGGCTGAAGCGCGCGCTCGACAAGTTTCCCTCTGCTGTCTGGATCAATCCGATCCCCGAGCGGCGTTGGCAGTACACTCACTCCATCGGGATGATCCACAAGATCATGGACGGCCGCATGTACACGATGACGCTCCAGGGGCTGGATGCGGCAACCCGGGAACTCAGCAGGTGAACTCCCGCCCGCCTCCGACCGCGGGCGGGTGGGTGGAGGGAGGAGGCGGGCCCGAGCCCGCAGGGCTCGAACTGCGCGCCACCCCACTACCCAACCAGCACTAGGAGAGAGCAGATGTCCGACCCCCTCATCTTCGATCTCGGCACAACGGAACTCGCGTGCGGGATCACGCTACCGACGGCGCGCCTTGCCTATCAAGTTTACGGCGAGCTGAACCCGGCCAAGGACAATCTCATCCTATACCCAACGTCATACGGCGCCTCGCATTGGGACCTCGACTGGGCGATCGGATCACAAAGCATCCTTGATCCCACCCGCTACTGCATCGTGATCCCCAACCAGTTGGGCAACGGCTTGTCGACGAGCCCGTCCAACATGTCCGCGCCGTTCACGCACGGGAACGCGCCGGCGTTCTCTCATCTGGACAATCTCTCAGCCCAGGACCGCCTGCTGCGCGAGATATTTGGCGTCGAGGAGATTGCGCTGGTCTATGGTTGGTCCATGGGCGGGCAGCAGGCCTTGCATTGGGGGGCGCTCCACCCAAACCGGGTCAGGCGGATCTGCGCCACGTGCACGTCCGCACGCACATCTCCCCACAACCGGCTGTTTCTCGAGAGCCTGAAGGCCGCCCTCACCGCGGATGCGGCATGGGAAGGGACGCACTTCACTGCACACCCGACTCGCGGTCTCGAGGCGTTCGCGATCATCTACGCAAGCTGGGCAATCAGTCAGCCCTTTTACCGCCAGGAGGGCTGGCGCGAGATGGGTTTCACCAGCCGCGACGATTTTATCCTGCGCGCCTGGATCGGCCGCTTCGCCGAGCGCGATCCCATGGATCTTCTGTCCATGATCAACACCTGGATCGCCTCCGACATCTCCGCGAACAACACCCACCAGGGTGATCTAGAGGCGGCGCTAAGGGCAATCACTGCCGACAGCATCATCATGCCCGGGGATCACGACCTCTACTTCACCCTAGAGGACAGCGAGATCGAAACGGCGCAAATGCCAAACGCCGAGCTCCGCCCCATCCGCTCGGTCCATGGTCACCGTGCCGGAAACCCCGCCCAGTCTCCGACGGATGCGGCGTTCATCAGGAAGGCAGTCACAGATTTGCTAGCTCGCTGAGCCCGGTACGGGCTGACACCGAGCACAACAAGCTTGGACTGGCGCCACCCGGGTTTCCGCTGTATGGAAAATCGTCCCCAACGCAGAGAGGCTTCCCCATGTCGGCCCCCGATACCGAGAGCAGCACGCGGCTCGGGATCGTGTTCATCCTCGTCGGCGCATTCGCCATTTCGGTGAATGACGTGATGATCAAGGCGCTATCGGGCGAGTATCCGCTGCACCAGATGGTCTTCGTCCGATCAGCAATCGGCATCAGCTTCTCGCTGATTTTCGTCCAGTTCGAGGGCGGCTGGCGTATCCTGAAGACCGACAAACCACTCTGGCATCTCAGCCGAGGTCTGCTCGTCGTCGCGGCGAACATGACGTTCTATGCCGCCGTTGCCGTCCTGCCTCTGGCTGAAGCGACTGCACTGTTCTTCGTGGCGCCATTGTTCATTACCCTTCTTTCGATCCCACTGCTGGGTGAGAAAGTCGGCGCCTACCGCATGGGGGCTGTCGCCATCGGCTTTGGGGGCATCGTACTGATGATGCGCCCCTGGTCAGGCGATAGCGGGATTGCGGCAGGCCAGTGGGCGCTTCTCCTGCCCGTGCTGGCAGCTCTTTGCTACGCCTGCATGCAGATCTTGACGCGTCGGCTGGGCGCCACCTCGAAGGCCTCTGCAATGGCCGTCTACATTCAGGGCACATTCCTCATCATCAGCGGGCTTTTCTTCGTGGTCGCGGGCGACGGCAGATTTGCCGAAGGTGTCGACAGTCCGAGCCTCGTCTTTCTTTTCCGCGCCTGGGTCTGGCCCGAACAATCGGACATCCCGCTCTTTCTGGTGCTCGGCGCGACCGCAGGGGTGATAGGCTATGCACTTAGCCAAGCATACCGCTCCGCAGATGCCGCGGTGATCGCACCCTTCGAGTACATCGTATTGCCGCTCGCGATCTTCTGGGGGTGGAGCCTCTTCGGCGAATGGCCAGGGCCACAGGTGCTGGCCGGAATCGCTCTGATCGTCGGTGCTGGTGTCTTCGTCTTCGTGCGCGAGCGCATACGCGACCGATCCGTCGCGACCCGTCGGCCGCTGCGCCGCCATTGAGGGGCGCGTCTAGGCTCCGTCAGCGATAAGCGCATCCAGATCCAGCGGGGCATTGATCATCGCCAAGGTGCGCTCCGCATTCAGTGGCCACTCCGTTTTCGGTCGATCCCAGTAGAGCTCGACCCCGTTGCCGTCCGGATCGTTCAGATACACGGCCTCGGAGACCCCATGATCGGCCTTTCCCGTGATCGGATGTCCAGCGTTCAGAACTCTCTTGACCGCGCGGCCGAGGTCGGCACGGGTCGGGTACAGAAACGCTGTGTGATAGAGGCCGGTGTGGCCCTTGGGGGGCGGAAAACCGCCCTTGCTGTTCCACGTATTCAAACCCAGGTGATGGTGGTATCCGCCAACAGACAGAAAAGCGGCCTCTTCCCCGAAGGTCTGCATCACGTCGAAGCCCAGCACCTCGGAGTAGAAGCCGATAGCACGGTCAAGATCGGCGACACGCAGGTGCACATGCCCGACCGAGACTGTGGGCGGTGCGGGGTCAGTTGCTCTGTCGAGGGGTTTCATGGCGCTCTCCTGCTGTTGAGATGTCATGGACGTAAGCGATCAGACGGCGGAGGGTTAGACAACGATGCAGGAACGGATCCTTGCGCTACTGACAACAGTACTCGAACAGGTTGCAAACGCCTTTGCCCTGGACGAGGAAGGCTGGCAACGACATGCCAACCCCCTATCCGGCTGGACACGGATACCCATTCTGCCTGTGATGGCGGTGGCCATCTGGTCGCGCGACTGGATCGGTTGGTGGTGTGTTGTCCCCATCGCCTTGATCATCATCTGGGCCTACGTGAACCCCCGCGCGTTTCCTCCACCCGTCTCCACCTCTGCCTGGGCGAGCCGCGCCGTGATGGGAGAGCGTGTCTGGCTCAACCGCGAACAGATTCCGATCCCGGCCCACCATTCCCTCTGGGCAGCGCTTCTGTCGGCTGCCGCGGTCCTCGGTCTGCCGCCGCTGATATGGGGTCTGTGGGCCCTGTCACTGTCATGGGTGCTGCTTGGGCTTGTCATTTGCGTTGGAGCGAAACTGTGGTTCCTGGACCGTATGGTCTGGCTCTTCGATGACATGTGCGCCAAGATCCCCAGATACGCGGATTGGCGGCGATGAGACGATGACGCGGGGACCTCGCGACCCTATATCTCAGGTATGTTGAAACTCCTCCTCCCTCTGATCGTGATCTTCGGGCTTGTCGTCTTCTGGAAGGCGAAGGCCCAGGCCTCGGGCCAGGCACTCCGGCGACAGTCGCGCCCGTTGAAACATGACCAGTTGGAAGCGTTGTTCCAGAAACTCGCGGACGCCGCCGGGATCGACAAGGTCGAAGTCCGCTTGCTACCGGAGGAAACGATCAACGGTCTCGCGACCGACACGGGCGAGATCTACATCACGCAAGGTCTTTTCCAAGCATACCGCAAGGGCGGGATCACGGCGCGCGAGCTTTCCTCGGTCGCGGCGCACGAGATGGGGCACCTCGCACTTGGCCACATGAAACGCCGGATGCTCGAAGTTGCAGGGCGGCAGGCGGCTGGCATGGTGCTGGGCGGTGTTCTTGCGCGAATGATCCCCTTTGTCGGCGGCGCCATCGCGGCCTGGGTTCTCAATTTCGTCACAGCATCCCTTTCGCGCCGCGACGAGTTCGAAGCGGATGCCTATGCCACCGCGCTGATGGTTCGCTCTGGCCTCGGGGCCGAACATCAGGCGACTATGCTCGAGAAACTGCCCGCGCTGGTGCCCGGGTCCGATGCCATGCCAAAATGGCTCGCGAGTCACCCTCCAGCAGACGAACGCGCCCGCGCGATCCGCGAGAACGCGGACCGCTGGGGGATGCACGCACCGAGCACCAAGATCGAAGGGGATGGATGATGGCGGCACTGACCGATGACCTGGCAAGCGCCGGCTGGGTCCTGAGCGACGATGGCAAAGCAATCGAGAAGACGTTCAAATTCAAGAACTTCCGGGCCGCCATGAGCTGGATGGTACGCGCTGCATTCGAAGCCGAAGCAGCCGATCACCACCCCGAATGGTTCAACGTCTACAATCGTGTCGAGGTGAAGCTGACGACTCACGATACCGGCGGGCTCAGCGACAAGGACCTTGCGCTGGCCGAGGCGTTCGACGCGCTTTAGCGAGCTTTTCGGATCCCCATCGCTGCACCCGCCAGCGGCGGGCGCGGCAGTGCGGCGTGCGCAGCTTTCAAACTCTCGACCCGAGCGAGGCAGTCGGCCGGATAGGGCGCCGAGCGCCGCGCGCTCAGGTCGACATTCATCGACATGGCCTCCCACGTTGCCGCGGCCGTACCCTTCGCCAGATGCTGCATCGTCACGAACAGGTGCATCCGCTTGTGATCGGCATCCAGCAACTGGAAGTCACAGGCGAACGCCTCGCCCTCAAGCAGTTCGTCCAGGTAGTGGATCTGCGCTTGGATCGCCATCGGGCCCATGTTGTGCGCCTGCACCAACTCGATACCCAGCCCCAGCATGTCGAACACCTCGTCCAACGAGTGATCGATCGCCATCGTATAGTAGGCCACGTTCATGTGGCCGTTATAGTCGATCCACTCCGGCGGCACCGTCCGTGTCGAGGTTCGGATCGGCTGTGGCTCGAAGTGCTCGCGGGTCTTGGTCATCTGGGCCTCCCTGATTGCGCGGGACCATAAGTCGGCTATTGTCCGGCGCAAGGGCCAGAGCCATCGGACTACCGGAGGAAGCATGAGTATCGAAAGCGCGATTGCGGCGTTGAAACCACAGTTTGGCGCCCGCCTGTCAACGGGCGAGTCTGTGCGTGACCAGTACGGCCGTAACGAGGCCTGGTATCCCGTGACACCCCCTGACGCGGTGGTCTGGCCGGAGACGACTGAGGAGGTCGCGACCGTCGCCAGGACGTGCAACGAACACGGCTGTCCGATCATCGCCTGGGGAGCGGGCACGTCGCTCGAGGGTCACATCGTCCCTGTACAGGGCGGGATAACTCTCTCGTTCGACAGGATGAATCGCGTTCTCGAAATCCACGACGAGGACATGGACGCCGTGGTCCAACCCGGTGTCACGCGGATGCAGCTCAACGAGGAACTGAGGGCGACGGGGCTCTTCTTCCCCATCGACCCGGGTGCCGACGCGTCCATCGGCGGGATGGCCGCGACCCGCGCGTCCGGCACCTGCGCCGTGCGCTATGGCACGATGCGCGAGAGCGTCATGGCGCTGGAAGTCGTGATGGCCGATGGGCGGATCATCCGGACAGGCACCCGGGCGCGCAAGGCCTCAAACGGGTACGACCTCACAAAGCTGTTTGTCGGATCCGAGGGAACCCTTGGAATCATTACCGAATTGACCGTCAGGCTCCATGCGCAACCCGAAGCGATCTCCGCCGCGATCTGCGCGTTCGAGGACATCGAAGGCGCCGTCCAGGCCGTCCAGCAGACCATCCAGATGTCCGTCCCAGTGGCCCGCATCGAGTTGGTGGATGACGTCTGCATCCGGGCGATCAACGCGTACTCGGACTACTCGATGGCGGAAGCGCCGCACCTCTTCATCGAGTTCCATGGGACCGAGGCCGGAGTCGCGGAACAGGCTGAAATCGTTGGGGAAATCTGCGTAGAAAACGGCGGTTCGGGCTTTGAATGGGCGACCAGGACGGAAGACCGGAACCGGCTCTGGGCCGCTCGTCACAACTTCTATTATGCAATCAAGGCGATGTGCCCAGGGCGAACCGGCTACAACACCGACGCCTGCGTGCCGATCTCACGCCTCGCCGAGTGCCTGATGGAAAGCCGCAAGGACGTGCCGGAGGACAGCTTTCTGGCCACGACCATTGGGCATGCCGGAGACGGGAATTTTCACCTCAGCTACATGGTAGATCCTGAAAACGCTGAAGAAATCGCGTTGGCGAAGAAGCTCGCCGACCGGATCTCCGAGCGCACGCTCGCCATGGGCGGCACCGTCTCGGGCGAGCATGGAATCGGCATCGGCAAGAAGAAGTTCATGGCCCAGGAACACGGGCAGGAAGGCTGGGAGCTGATGGGTCAGATCAAGCGCACCTTCGACCCCGCGGGCATCCTGAACCCGGGAAAACTGGTCCCCGGAAACTGAGCCTGGCGCTGTCAAAAATCCCGTATTGCAGGCGTACGTAACGCGTATTGCAACCGTATTGCTCGCGTATTGCAGCTGTATGTACAGAAAGTCGACTTCGCGCGGCCGAATTTTCGCCGCGATTTAACAATAATTAACGGATGTGCTGCAAAGTCGAAGCACTTCCAAACGAGGACCGATTCCATGTGCTACCCGACAAAGGTGGCCGTGCCCCCCGCTTCGGGGCATGTGCCTGTTATGACAAATGATCCTACTGGGCCTCGCGATCTGGACCGCTGCCTGGCGGAGATGCGCGATACCCTGATTCAGTTGGCGATGGCCCGACACACCGGCGCGCGGTAACGCTCGCTACGTGCCGGCCAGCGTCCCGGCCAGGGCCGCGATGCGGCGCAGGGCGTCCGTCAGTTCGTCATCCGCGACGGTCAGCGCCACGCGCAAGTGGCCAGCGGCCGCGTTGCCGAAGCTCTCGCCCGGCATGACGGCGATCCGCTCATCGTCCAACAGCCGCTCGGCGAACGCGGCGCCCGAGAGTCCCGTCTCGCGAATATCCAGCATGACGTACATGCCGCCCTGGGGCGGTGAGATCCTCACACCCGCGGCATTGCCGATCGCGGCGACGGCCAGATCGCGGCGGCGCTTGTAGCGCGCGGCGACCTCGGCCTCCTGCTGAGGATGGTCACGAAGCGCGAAGGTGGCTGCGTCCTGAATGAACCCTGGCAAGCCGTACGTGGTGGCATTCGAGAGATCGGCGACTGCGCCGATCACCGGCTCGGGGGCGACCACCCAGCCAACCCGCCCACCCGTCATCGCATGGCCCTTCGACATCGAGCCGATCACGCATGTCCGCTCGGCCATACCATCAAGATCCCGGATGCTGAGATGCTCACCATCGTGGACCTGACTGTCGTAGAGCTCGTCCGCGATCACCCAGAGATCGTGTTCCCGGCAAAGCGCTGCCACGCCTTCCAGACGGTCGCGCCGATAGACCGCCCCCGTCGGATTATTGGGCGTATTGATGAGGATTGCACGGGTCCGGGGCGTCACGGCCGCGGCGATCAGGTCGGGATCAGGCTGGAAGCCGTCCTCCGCCGCCGTCGCCACGACCAAGGGGTGCGCGCCCACCGACCGGACCGTGACATCGAAGGTCGCATAGAACGGGTCCAGCAACACACACTCGTCGCCGGGGTCCAGCATCGCCATCATCGCGGCGAAGATGGCTCCCTGCCCGCCTGCCGTCACCGCGATGTTCTCGGCGGTCGCCGGGACCGCCCCCCGCGCACTGACGCGGTCCGCAATGGCCGAGCGCAGCGTCGCGACGCCCAGCGACGGGGTATACCCGAGATGCCCGCCCTCAGCCGACCGGGTCATGGCGGCGATCACCGCGGGGTCAGTCTTGATATCATGGTCCCCGACCGAGAGCATCGTCACAGGCGGGCCTGCGGCATCCATGCGGCGCGCCCGGTAATGCACGGCCCAACCGTCCCCGCCGCCGGGAACGATCCTGCGGATGCGTTCGGACAGGGCTGGCATGGCGGTCTCTTTCCGGTTCGAGGGGTCTTGTGGTGGCGTTCCGGTTACTCGTCGGTGACCGAGAGCGGCACAAAGCGCAGATCACCCTTCGAGTTGATCAGGAAGAGAACGGTCTTCTTGTCCTTCTCCTGCGCATCCTCGACGCGGGCCTTTACTTCGGCCGGGGTCATGACAGGCTCCTGCCCCACCTCGACGACCACATCTCCGGCGGCGATGCCCTTTGCGGCGGCGGGTCCGGCGGGATCGACATCCGACACCAGCACACCGGTCACGTCCTCCGCGATGTCGTACTCGGCGCGCGCGGCATCTGTGAGGGGTTTGAGCACAACACCGACCTCGCCAAGCACGGTTTGCTCAGCGGCCGGTTCCTGCGTGTCGGGCGCCGTCGCTGCTGCGGCAAGGCGGTCTTCCTCCAGCAGCCCCACAGTGACCTTCAGTGTCTGGGTCTTGCCCTCACGGAAGACGACGACCCGGACCGTGGAGTCAACCGCCGTGTCGGCGACAAGGCGCGGGAGATCGCGCATGGTCTCGACGTCCTTGCCGTCGAACTTGAGGATCACGTCTCGGGCCAGCAGACCACCCGTCTCGGCAGGGCCGCCAGGCGTGACTTCGACCACGAGAGCACCGCGGGGTTGCTCCATCTCGAGCGCCTCGGCGATCTCGTCGTTGACCGGTTGGATGCGCACGCCCAACCAGCCGCGGCGGGTGACGCCGAACTCGCGCAGTTGGTTGACGATGCTGGCCGCAAGGTTGGAGGGAACAGAGAAACCGATGCCGATGGAACCGCCCGTTGGCGAGATAATGGCGGTGTTCACGCCAATGACCTCACCGTCCATGTTGAAGAGCGGCCCACCCGAGTTGCCGCGATTGATGGCGGCATCGGTCTGGATGAAGTCGTCATAGCGCCCGGCGTTGATGTCGCGGTTGCGCGCCGAGATGATTCCGGCTGAGACCGATCCCGAGAAACCGAAGGGATTGCCGATGGCGATCACCCAGTCGCCTACGCGGGCGGCATCCGAGTCACCGAATGGAACGGTAGGAAGGGGGGCGTCGTGCTCGATCTTGAGAAGGGCGATATCGGTCTGGGGGTCCGTGCCCACGACAGTTGCGGTCAGCGACAGCCCGTCAGGGAAGTTCACCTTGATCTCGTCAGCATCCTCGATGACGTGGTTGTTGGTCACGACGTAGCCGTCCGCCGAAATCACAAATCCCGAGCCAAGCGATGTCACCTGCCGCGGGCTGTTTGGGCGGCCGTCCGGGTAGAGATCCTCGAACAATTCGTCCAGCGGCGAGTTCTGCGCGCTAGGCCGATCGATGTTCTGGGCGGTGGAGATGTTGACGACGGCGGGGCTGAGACGCTCGGCCAGATCGGCAAAGCTTTCACCGGGGCCGCGCGCATGGCTGGCCGTTGCGGTGGCGATCAAGCTGAACGCCACCATCACAAGCGTCAAAAGCCGCGCCAGCGGCAGCGGCAATCGGGCGGGGCGCACCTTCAAAGGGAGGACTTGGGCGGTCATCGCGGTCAATCTCCTGAGTTCGAGGCGCACGGCGCTTCGGTCATTGCGGTAACGCCGTCCCCGATGCGGCGCTCTGGGCCGACCCGCGACGCGCGAGTCAAGCCGATCTGATCAGCAAATAGAGCGCCGCCCCGGAGACCACAAGCGCGAAGCCCATTACGCGAAGTGTGCCCGGCGGAATTTCGCCGATGCTGGCAATCAGTTCAGGCAGCGAACGGGCCATGATCGCCAGTGCCAGGCCCTCGATCACAAGAACGAGAGCGAGCGCCGCCAGCAGATCCATGGCCCGCAGCCTGTCAGTTCTGCGCAGGCGCCGGCGTGACGCGGTTCTCCTTGAGGTAATCGAAGAACTCGGAGTCCGGCGAGATCACCAAGGTTGCGTTGTCGCCGGTCAGCGCTTTCTCGTAGGCGCTAAGCGAGCGGT
This sequence comes from Pseudomonadota bacterium, assembly GCA_039033215.1. GTDB lineage: Bacteria > Pseudomonadota > Alphaproteobacteria > Rhodobacterales > Rhodobacteraceae > Thermohalobaculum. The sequence goes on from JBCCDA010000021.1 coordinate 45,005, forward strand.
AGAAAGCAAAGAACTCCGGGTCGCGACCAAATGCATCGGCGAAGATACGGTTCCGTTCGGCGTCAGCCTCACCTCGGATGATCTGCGCCTGACGTTCGGCGTCCGAGACAAGTTCGACCGCCTGACGATCGGCCGTCGCCATGACCTCCTGTGCACGCTCCTTACCACGGGCACGCTCGTCCCGGGCTTCGCGCTCTCGCTCGGCGTTCATGCGTCGGAAGGTCGCCTCGAGGTTGGCCTCCGGCAGGTCGGCGCGCCGGATGCGGACGTCGATGATTTCAATCCCCAGCGTCTGTGACGACGCGCGCGCCGAATCCCGAATGCGCGACATCAACACCGTCCGCTCAGGCGAAAGCACATCGGCGGACGGAACCGAGCCGAGCACCTGACGCAAGCTGGCATTCAGGATCCCAGCCAGCCTGCGTTCGGCGTTGAACTGGGTCTGAGCGGCCTGACGGAACCGCACCACGTCAATGATCCGCCAACGGGCGAACGCATCAACGACAAGGCGCCGTTCATCGAGCGGTGTGACTTCGAGCGGCGAGGTCTCGAGTGGCAATATCCGCCCTTCATAGAGCGCGACTTCGTCGATAAACGGAACTTTGAAGCCAAGGCCTGGATCGGTCTTGACCTGCTTGACCTCGCCAAAGCGTAGGACCAGCGCCTGCTTGCGCTCGTCGACGATGTAAATCGAAGAAAGTCCGGCAACTACCAGGACCGCGACGATTGCAATGAGGATTGGCAAACGGCGCATCAGTTCAGCCCCCTTCCGGATTCGCGGCGGGAGTCGCCGCCCCGTTGCAACTGATCAAGCGGCAGGTAGGGGACGACGCCCTGGCCGCCACCCTCTTCGTCGATGATGATCTTGTTGGTATCGCTCATGACACGCTCGATTGTCTCGAGGTAGAGGCGCTTGCGGGTAACCTCGGGCGCCAACGCGTACTCATCGAAGACAGCGATGAAACGCGCGGCTTCACCCTTAGCTTCGTTGACCACCTGGGCGCGATAGGCTTCCGCCCTCTGGAGGATCTGCGCCGTCTCACCGCGCGCCTCGGCCAGTGTCTGGTTTGCATAGGCCTCGGCCTGCGATTCCTCGGTATCACGGTCCTGTTCGGCAGCCTGAACATCACGAAAAGCCTGCAACACCTCGTCCGGGGGATCGGCCCCGTCGAAGTTGAGCCGGACGATGTTCACGCCGGACTCGTAGCTGTCGAGCGTGGTCTGGATCAATTCCTCGACCTCCTGGCTGATCGCGGCGCGGTCGCGGCTAAGGATCGGCTTTAGCTCGGACCGGGCGATAACCTCGCGCATAGCCGACTCGGCCACGGCTTTGATCGTCGATTTCGGGTCCGCGAGGTTGAACAAGAACTTGTCCGCCTCGCGGATGTTCCAGACCACCTGGAAATCGATATCGACGATGTTTTCGTCGCCCGTGAGCATCAGGCCCTCTTCCAGCCCAGTCCCGAGTCCGATCTGCTCGGTGTTCTCCTGGGTCACCTGGACGATGTCGTAGGTCACGAAGGGCCACGGCGCGAAGTTCAGGCCTTCCGTACCGATTTGGCTGTACTCGCCAAAGAACAGCTCGACCGATTGCTCCTGCGTCTCCACCCGGTAGAGCGAGTTCCACGCCCAAAGCGCCACCAATGCGACCGGGATAGCGATTGGCAGAAACTTCTCGAAGCCACGGCCGCTGCCTCCGCCACCGCCGTTGCGGTTTGGGGGGCCACCGCGGCCGCCCAACACGACGCGGAGTTGGTCGCGGCCCTTGCGCAGAAGGTCATCAAGGTCGGGGCCTTGCTGGTTGCCGCCGCCGCCTCCCCCGCCGCCGCCACCCCAGGGTCCCTTGCCCCGGTTGCCGCCGCCTCCGCCGCCGCCCCAGGGGCCGCCGCCGTCGTTATTCGAGTTATATGGCATCGATCTCTCGCTCTAAGCCGTGCTTGTTGCCCGCCGTATAACGTCCAAAGTCGACTTTGTCGGCCTTAATCTGACGTCCGCACAGGATGTTGGACAGGTGGCGAGTGAGGGGGCAATTTCAAGGTCGTGCCCCAACTCAGCTCGCAGGGAGGTGGTACCGGGCTGATTGGCCGCGGCCAACCTGTCGACACGCCGGGGAAAGCAACGCCCCGATCAGCCGGCACGCGCGGGTTTGGCGTGTCAGCGAACCGGCGTCTTCATCGTGACAAGTTCTTCGGACGCTGTCGGATGCACGGCGACTGTGCGATCGAAGTCAGCCTTGGTCGCCCCCATCTTCACGGCGATCCCGGCCATCTGGATCATCTCGCCCGCCGCGTGGCCGACGATATGCACGCCCAGCACCTTCTGGCTGTCCTTTTCGACGATCATCTTCATCAGCATCTTCTCGTTGCGCCCGGAGAGGGTGGCAACCATAGGCCGGAAGGCAGCCGAATAGACCTCGATCTCGTGGTCGACCTTGGCCGAGTCCTCCGACAGCCCCACCGTCCCGATCTCCGGCTGTGTGAAGATCGCGGTGGGCACCAGAGCATGGTCGGCTTTCGTGGGGTTCGCATTGAAGACGGTCTCGGCGAAGGCCGCGCCCTCGCGGATGGCCACAGGCGTCAACTCCAGGCGCGACGTCACATCGCCGACCGCGTAGATCGAAGGCACCGAAGTCTGGGAGTAATCATCGACATCTACGGCCCCGTTGGCCCGCGTCGTGACGCCGACCTCCTCGAGGCCCAGCCCCTCGGTGTTCGGCACCCGGCCCGTCGCCATCATCACAGCATCGGCAGCCAACCGCTCACCGCCTTCAAGCTCCACCTCCAGACTGTCGCCTGTCTTGTGCACGGCAACGGGCTGGGTGTTGAAGCGCAGCGCGATGCCCTTATTTCGCATCTCGTCGGCCACGTGCTCGCGCACCTCACGGTCGAAGCCCCGCAAGAAGAGGTCCGAGCGATAAGACAGCACGACCTCGGAGCCCAACCCATTGAGGATGCCCGCGAACTCGGCCGCGATGTAACCACCGCCGATGACCACGACCCGCCTGGGCTGCGCATCGAGGTGGAAGATCTCGTTCGAGGTAATCGTGTGCTCCGCGCCCGGGATCTCCAGCTTGCGCGGCGTGCCGCCGACAGCGATCAGGATATGTTTGGACGTCTTCTGCGTCCCGTCGGCAAGGCGCACGGTGTGCGGGTCGACGATCACGGCGCGCTGGTCGTAATTGTCGATCTCGTTGTTGCCGAGGATGTTGCGGTAGATGCCCTCGAGCCGCCCGATCTCGGTATCCTTGTTCGCGATCAGCTTCTGCCAGTCGAAGCGACTTTCGCCGACTTCCCAGCCATAGCCCGCCGCATCCTCGAAGTGCTCGTGATAGGAGGAGGCATAGACCATCAGCTTCTTCGGGACACAGCCGCGGATCACACAGGTGCCGCCGTAGCGATACTCCTCGGCCACGGCGACCCTGGCGCCGTACTGCGCCGACATCCGCGCCGCGCGCACACCGCCCGAGCCTCCGCCGATGACGAAGAGATCATAGTCGAACTCGCTCATGGGTCTTGTTCCCTGCCTCTTGATGGTCGGCCCTAGATGGTGGCCAGAGAGTTTACGTCAACGTCAGTCACGGGGCTGTGACAGTATTTGGCCGATGGCTGTCACTGAGCAACTCGGACGCCGCGTGGAGTGTGCTATCTCTCAGATCGCGCAACGTCACATTCGTCGCGCGGTCCAGATAGGTCTGACTGCGTTCGAGAAACTCCGATTGCTTGAAGAAGAACGAGATGGCTGCAGGCGAAAGGTGATCGCCTTCCATCATCCAGCGCAGTTCCGACATGGTGAAACTATCAGCAATGGCAGCGATTTGCGCTTCGTTGACGCGCTCGAGCGATCTCTGTGCGGCAGCGTCGATCAGTGCACGAACTTTGTTTATCTGAGCGTCCGGAGCCTCTGGATACTCAGATCGAAACTTGGCCAGCGTCCCTTTGGCGCCAAGGATCATCTCTTGCCGCATTCTCCGCCTGACGTCATCATGCTCCGGGCGTGAGCTGAGAAACTGGTGGGCCAGCAGGAGCCGCTCCGTTCGGGTCTCAGCCGACGGTGCGGGCCAATTGAACGGCACAAACGTCAGGAAAACTCCGGCAGCCATCAGCCACGCGACCAGCGCTGCACACCTGACGGAA
>JBCCDA010000022.1:0-48424 GCA_039033215.1 Pseudomonadota bacterium
AGGATACCTCATCGACAAAAAATGGTGAGCCCGACAGGATTCGAACCTGTGACCCGCTGATTAAAAGTCAGCTGCTCTACCAACTGAGCTACGGGCCCACGCGGCGCGGTGTAGTCATCACCGCTAAGGTGGTCAAGCCCGCCCGCCATCGTACTTCGTCCCTGGATCAGCACCATGATCATTCCCCGGGCTGCGCGCATTTCCTGCAAACGTCCCTATGGTCTCAAGATGGCCTCCGCACCGATCATCCATCCCCAGAGCCCGGTTGCAGGGATTGCTTGGATGACGGTGTCCTGCGCGCTGCTGGCAGGTGTCGCGGCCTTGGGTCGCTACGTCGCGCTCGAAGGCGTCCCAACCTTTCAGACCGTGTTTCTGCGCCTGCTGTTCGCTCTGATCGCTTTCCTTCCCATCCTGTGCTGGCGCGGGCTGGAAATGCTTCACACGCAGCACCTGAAACTCTACCTGATCCGCGTCGCCGTCGGCCTGACGGGTATGACGCTTTGGTTCGCCGCCCTGGCCGAGATCCCGGTCGGCGAGGTCACCGCTATCGGTTTTCTGGCTCCCATCTTCGGAACCATAGGCGCAGCGTTGTTTCTTGGCGAGATCGTCCGTTGGCGGCGCTGGACCGCGACCCTGGTGGCCTTCGCAGGCGCAGTCTTGATCATCCGGCCCGGGATCGTAGACGTAACACTCGGCACGTGGCTCGCGCTCGCCGCGGCGGTGGGGATGGCGATCGCCGGCCTGATGATCAAGAACCTCTCCGGAAAGGACGATCCGGACAAGCTGGTTCTGATCGCCCTGTGTTTACAGACACCTATCGCAGCAGTGCCGGCTTTCTTGGTCTGGGAGTGGTTTCCCCCTCATCTCTGGACGGTGTATGCGGCAATCGGGCTCTTGGGCATGTTGGGGCACATTACACTGGCCCGCGCTTTCCGCGCGGCCGACGCCTCGCTGGTCATGTCGCTAGAGTTCGCGCGCCTGCCGTTCGCTGTCGCGTTCGGGTTTGCCCTCTTCGGGGAGTTGATCGATCTCTGGACGTGGGTCGGGGCGGCCGTCATCTTTGCCGCCGCCGTCTACACCACGCGACGGGAGCGCAAGATTGCACTCAGCCCGCCGATGGTCCGAGAGCATTCCTGACCCAACGCACCCGGACGGCCCGCAGCCTGCGCGCCGGGCGTTGTATTCGGAGAGAGCCCCGCTAAAGTCTGCCTCGACCAGCCCGGAGGCCCCCAAAGCAATGCACGAGACCAAGACTGTCCGCGAATACATCCGGACGATCCCCGATTTCCCAGTCCCTGGCGTCCAGTTCCGGGATATCACGACGCTCTTCAATGACGCGACGGGCTTTCGGCTGGCCGTGGACGGTCTGGCGAACCCTTACACCGCCGTCCCGCTCGATGTCGTCGTCGGAATGGACGCACGCGGATTCATCCTGGGGGGCGCTGTGGCCTACAAACTGGGCCTGCCCTTCGTGCCCATCCGCAAGGCAGGCAAGTTGCCCGGCAAGACCGAGAAAGTCGCCTACACGCTAGAGTACGGCGAGGCCGAGATGGAGATCCATGACGATGCCGTCCATGCGGGCTCGAAGGTGCTGCTGATCGACGATCTGCTGGCGACCGGAGGTACGGCGGAGGCGGGTGTCAAGCTGGTCGAGAAACTGGGCGGCGAGATCGCGGCGGCCGCTTTCATCATTGACCTGCCCGACCTTGGCGGATCAGTGAAACTGAAGGCGATGGGCGTCGATCTCCACGTGCTCTGCGAGTTCGAGGGGGAATGACGATGAACGCGGCCGATGTGATCGCGGCGCGCCTCTACGCCGCGGGCGTACGCCATGCTTTCGGGATCCCGGGCGGGGAAGTACTCACCCTGATCGACGCGCTGGAGCGAGCGGGGATCCGGTTCGTCCTCACGAAGCACGAGAATGCTGCTGGCTTCATGGCGGAGGGCACCTGGAATGCGACCGGCGCGCCAGGGGTTTTGGTGGCCACGGTTGGCCCCGGGATCGCCAATGCTTTCAATGTCGTAGCAAACGCCGAGCAAGACCGCGTTCCACTCATCGTCGTGTCCGGCTGCGTCGACGCATCGGATGCGCTCAGCTACAACCACCAGGTCTTCGACCATGGCGCGGTCTTCCGCGAGGTTTGCAAGGCAAGCTTCACGGCCGCCACCGGCGCCGTCGACGTCATGATCGACAAGGCTGTAGGGATCGCGCTGTCCGGTCGACCGGGCCCCGTGCACATCGACCTGCCGATCCGCGTGGCAGACGCCGACCAGCCCGCCCCGCGTCCGTGGCAGCACGGCCCCCTGCAGCCCACGGCGCCTGCTGGCAATCGACTTTCCGCAGCCCACGAGCTCTTTGCGCGGGCCGAGCGCCCCGTCGCCATGGCGGGCAATGATGTGCTCAACGAACCCGGTGGGCCCGAGGCTGTCCAAGCCTTTGTCGAGAAACATCAGATTCCGCTCCTGACGACCTACAAGGCCAAGGGGATCTTGCCGGAGGATCATCCACTTTCCCTCGGCGGTCACGGGCTGAGCCCTCGGGCCGACACGATTGTCCTGCCGCTCTTCGAGCGATCCGATTGTGTTCTTTCGCTAGGCTACGATCCGATCGAGATGCGGACGGGCTGGCAGGCACCATGGGACCCGGCGAAGACGATCGAGTTTGCACATGCCCCCAATGACCACGACATGCACCATGCGGACTTCTCGTGGGTCTGCTCGGTGATGGGAGGGCTCGACGCCCTTGATACTGCTGCGAAACCTCCCTGGACCGGCTGGCAGGCAGTGCGCGACGCCTATTGGGACGCGTTCGCCGCCTCGACCCCCTGGGGACCGGATCAGGCAATAGCCGAGATGTTGGGCGTCGCCCCGCCGGATACCACGATCACGATCGACTCTGGGGCGCACCGGATCCTGTTGAGCCAGCAGTGGCGGGCTCAGCATCCTCGCGCGATCCTGCAGTCCACGGGCCTTTGCACCATGGGATGCGCGCTGCCACTGGGCATGGGCTACAAGCACGCGAAGCCGGACGTTCCGGTTATTGCCTTCATGGGCGATGCTGGGCTGGAGATGGTCATGGGCGAGCTCGGCACGCTCCGCGACCTCGCCATCCCGTTGGTCGTTGTGGTCTTCGTCGACCGCTCGCTGGCACTGATCGAGCTGAAGCAACGCCGCTCCGGTCTGCAAAACGCCGGTGTGGACTTCGAGCAAACGGACTTCGCAGCGATTGCAAAGACTTACGGCGGCAACACGGCAGTCGTAAACTCGCCAGGAGAAGCTGGGCCTGCCTTGCAGGAGGCGCTTGCCGCGGACCGCTTCACGCTGATCGAGGTGCATATCCCACGGCGTATCTACGAAGGGCTGTTCTAGGCAAATCCACCCCAGCAGACCAAACGTCAACGATTGAGATGGGTTTGACATCCTTCGAGCGCAAACGTTTGACTTGGGTTGAGAGAACGTCACCAGAGAGACAGTCAAACCGTACGTTCGTCTCGTCGAGGCACTGGTTGAAGCTGTACTCAGCCGCGGTTGCCCGGCGGCGGCACCTCGGTCCCGAGGCCCTTGGCAAGTGCCGCCTTAAGGCGCCGCTCCCGCCAGGCTGTGAAGGCGCCAGCTCCGGCGATCAAGACCATCCCGCCAACCTGCCAAGGCCCCGGCAGCGTGCCGAAGAACACGATCCCGGCTACCGCAGCGAAGACGAGATAGGCGTAGTCGAATGGAGCGAGCCAGCTTGATTCAGCGGACTGGTAGGCTTTCGTCAGACCGACGTTTGCCGTTGCGTTGAGAACCGAGCAAGTAAGCGTGATTGCCACGATCCAGAGTGCCGGGTCTCGCCAGCCATGCGTCAGGTAAGGAAAGCCCTCGGTCAGCTCCGGTGCAAGGGAGATCTGGCCAAGCACCAAACACCCGGCCGTGCCAATAACCACGAAAGCCAACGCGATCGAGGCCGCCATCGTCAACGCATTCTCGCCCCGGCAGTAGCGACGGGTGACAATCACGTTGCCCGCGTAGGAAAGACCCGCCAGCACTGGCATCAACTTGACCAGAGAGAACTCGGAACCACCCGGCTGCAAGATCATCAGCGCACCGGTGGCGCCGACCGCAACGGCGCTGAGCCGTCGCACACCGATTCGCTCACGCAGGAAGGTTGCGGAGAGGAGCGTAACCCAGATCGGGTAGGTGTAGAGCCCTGCCGCCATCTCGACGATGGTCACCTCCGGGATCCCGCCGAAGAAGAACAGCGTGGCCAGCACCATGAGGCAGACGCGGCAAGCTACCGCCATTGGGCGTCGAGGCAGGGGTGGCAGACGCCCCAGAAACAAGATCCCAATCGCCCCGAGCAACACCAAGTTTCCCGACGCGCGCATCGCCTGGAACTGCCAGAACGACACATGCTCGCCAGCCATCCGCGCAAGGCTGTCCTGCACGGCCAGCATTGCCAGCGCCGTCAGCATCAAGCCTGCCGCCATCCCCGGGCGATCTTCGGCAGTGCCATCCAGAAAATGCCGGGGGCCGGTCAAGTTTCGGCGCGCGCTCATTGCATGAGACTTGCCGCCGCAGAGCACCGCGGTCAAACAGGCGGGCGACAGGCGATGTCGGATATCACGTAAGGGAGAGAGAAATGGACGGCGACTATCTTGCCAAGGGGCTGGAACAGCGGAAAGCGACGCTTGGTGCCGAGTACGTCGACAATGTCTTCGAGAATGCTGACGACTTCAGCCGCCCATTCCAGGAAGCGATGACGGGCTGGTGCTGGGGCTTCGGATGGGGCGACGATACGTTGCCGCCCAAGACGCGGAGCCTGATGAACCTTACCATGATCGCAGCGCTTAACCGGATGGAAGAGTTCGAGCTGCATTTCCGGGGTGCGATCAAGAACGGTTGCACCAAGGAAGAGCTGCGCGCAGCGCTGCACGTGATCGCCATCTACTGCGGCGTCCCGGCCGGTGTTTCCACTTTCCGGATCGCGAAGAAAGTATTTGCTGAAGAGGGGATCTGAGCCGCGCCGAGCCTCAGGTCTTCCGCACTCGTTGATCCCTGCTTCGCAGGGCTCAACTCCTCCGTCCGCCCCCGCGCAGCGGCGCACTGCCCGAGCGGCCGCAATCCAGGGAACTATTGATCAAGTATCGAGGTTTTCGACAGACAGCGCGTTGGCCTGGATGAACTCCCGCCGGGGTTCGACCACGTCTCCCATGAGTTTCGTGAAGATCTCGTCGGCCTCTGTCATCTGGTCGATCCGGACCTGCAAAAGCGTGCGGGCGTCGGGATCCAGTGTCGTCTCCCACAGCTGCTCGGCGTTCATCTCGCCAAGCCCCTTGTATCGCTGCAGGCTGATGCCCTTTTCGCCTTCGTCCATGATCACATCGAGCAGTGCCGACGGCGCCCGGATAGCGGTCTCACGATCCTTGCGGGTCAGGATCGCGCCGTCGCCATAGGTCTCGGCCAGTTGGGAGGAGAGCCGGGCCAGTTGCCGCGCCTCCGCTGAGCGGAGCGCCATGCCATCGATCGATCGCACTTCGGCGACACCGCGGACGATCCGGGTAAAGCGCACGCCGCCATCGGCGGTGACGTCGCCGGACCAGCCACGTTCGGTCTCGGGCGCCAGCGCGTCCAGCCGCGCGGCCACGGTCGCAACGACCTCAACTGACGGGTTTGTTGCCACAACTCCGCCGATCGCCATCTGTTCCAAGACGAACCGAGGATAGTTCATCGGGAAGGCCGAGAGCACCTGTCGAGCGGTCCGCGCCTCCTCGACCACACGGATCAGATCCGGGCCTGCAATCTCGGCACCTCCCGCCAGACGCAGCACCGCCTCGTGCGCCCCCTGGGCGATGAGGTAGTCATCGAGTGCCAGCTGGTCTTTCAGGTAGACCTCGGACTTGCCACGCGCAACCTTGAAGAGCGGCGGCTGCGCGATGAAGAGATGCCCGGCCTCGATCAGCGCTGGCATCTGGCGGTAGAAGAAGGTCAGCAGCAGCGTGCGGATGTGCGCACCGTCAACGTCCGCATCCGTCATCAAGATGATCTTGTGGTAGCGCAGCTTCGATAGATCGAACTCGTCGCGCCCGATCCCCGTGCCAAGCGCGGTGATCAGTGTCCCGATCTCCTGGCTGGACAGCATCCGGTCGAAGCGCGCGCGCTCTACGTTCAGGATCTTGCCTCGAAGCGGCAGCACCGCCTGGTTATGGCGCGAGCGTCCCTGCTTGGCGGACCCGCCGGCCGAGTCGCCCTCGACCAGGAACAGCTCCGACAGCGCCGGGTCCTTCTCCTGGCAATCGGCCAGCTTCCCCGGCAACGAGGCGACGTCCATGACCGACTTACGCCGGGTCAGCTCGCGTGCCTTGCGCGCCGCCTCGCGGGCTAGCGCCGCCTCGACGATCTTGCCGACGACCAAGCGCGCTTCTGCCGGGTTTTCCTCGAACCATTCGTTCAGCTTCTCGTTCATGAGGCTTTCGACCGCCGGGCGCACCTCGGACGAGACCAGCTTGTCCTTGGTCTGCGAGCTGAACTTCGGATCCGGCACCTTGACCGACAGCACGCAGGTCAGCCCCTCGCGCGCGTCATCGCCCGAGAGCGTCACCTTCTCCTTCTTGGCAATCCCGGAGGACGCCGCATAAGAGTTGATCGTCCGGGTCAGCGCCCCGCGAAAGCCAGCAAGATGGGTGCCGCCGTCGCGCTGCGGGATGTTGTTGGTGAAGGCCAGCACGTTCTCGTGGTAGCCATCGTTCCACCACATGGCGACCTCGACGGTGATGCCGTCCTTTTCGCCCAGCACCGAGATCGGGTTGGCGATAAGTGGCTGCTTGGAGCGATCAAGATAGCGCACGAATGCCTCGACGCCGCCTTCGTAATAGAGTTCCTCCTCCCGGACCTCAGCGTGACGTTGGTCGCGCAAGTGGATGCGGACGCCCGAGTTCAGGAATGCGAGCTCGCGCAAACGGTGTTCGAGGGTCGAGAACTTGTACTCGATGTTAGTGAACGTCTGATCGGAGGCATGGAACTTCACCATCGTGCCCTTGCGACCGTCGGCATCGCCCCGGACCTCCAACGGCGTGGTGGTGTCACCATGTTCGAACCGGGCGTAGTGTTCCTTGCCATTGCGCCAGATCGTCAGCTCCAGCCAGTCGCTCAGCGCGTTGACCACCGAGACCCCAACCCCGTGCAGGCCGCCAGAGACCTTGTAGGAATTCTGGTCGAACTTACCGCCTGCGTGCAGCTGGGTCATGATGACTTCGGCTGCCGAAATCCCCTCTTCCGCGTGAATGTCGGTCGGGATCCCACGCCCGTTGTCACTGACCGACACCGCCCCGTCGGCGTGCAGGGTCACGCGCACTAGATCGGCGTGCCCGGCCAGTGCCTCGTCGATCGCGTTGTCCACGACCTCGTAGACCATGTGGTGCAGGCCCGATCCGTCATCGGTGTCGCCGATGTACATGCCGGGGCGTTTGCGGACAGCCTCAAGCCCTTTCAGGACCTTGATACTGTCGGCACCGTACTCTGCCATTTCCTGCTCGTCTTCGGCCATTTTCGACCTCTCGTTCTTGGATACCGGACTTTAGCGATGCGCCCCGCTAAAGTCCCGCGGAAAGTGGGAAAATCCCGCCAAAACATGCCAAAATACGCGATCAGCGGGATGGATGGGCAGCCTCGGCCCCACCCCGCGCGCGAACTGATGAGGCGATGCTTTAATGCGCGTCAGGTCGCTGCAATGGCGACGCCCGCAGCCCCCAGAACACCCCCCGATGCAACGTTCATTCGCCGAACCGCGCGCGCCGATTTCAAGAGGCGCCCTGCCCGCGCGGCCACCATGGCCCAGATGAGGTTTCCACCGATCAGGATCGGCGCGATGACGCCCAGGATCGCCACGCCATCCCATACCGTCAGGTCGCTGATGTCGAAGAAGCCCGGGAAGACCGCAACATAGAAGAGTGCCGCCTTCGGGTTGCCGATCCCCAGTACCACCGCCGACCAGAAGGCATGCCAGAGGTTGTCCCGCGGGGGTGGTGCACCAGGATCGGGCAAGCCCACCCGGCGCCGGATCAGGGAGATACCCATCCAGATCAGCCAGGCCGCGCCGACATACTTCAGGATCACCAGCGCCCAATCCATCCAGACACTTAGCGCCGCAAGCCCTATCATGGCGAGCGTGGCGAAAAGGAAGTCTCCCGCAACCGCACCGACCGCCATTGCGGCGCCCGATCTGACGCCATATGCCATCGATCGCGCCACCAGCGCCGCGATGAACGGCCCGGGTGATGCCACCGCCACCATGAAGGCGGCGGCGAACAGGGCAAGCTCCAGGGCGGTGACAGTCATGACTGCCTCATGTTGCGGCGATGGCGACGCCGGCCCCTGATAAGACCCCGCCGGTCGCCTGGTCGACCCGCCGGGCGGTGCGTGTGTTCGACAGCATCGCGCGTGCCTTGGAGGCGGCCCATGCATAGGCCATGTCGGACCCCAGGCCGATGGGGGCCGAGACAGCGATGATCAGCACGGCATCGACCCAGGTCATCTGGCTCACGTCGAAGAACCCGGGGAACAGCGCCATGAAGAAGAGCGCCGCCTTGGGGTTGCCCAGGTTGATCATCAGCCCGGTGGAAAACCCCTTCCAGAACGGCTCGCGCGTCACCAGAGCCCCTGGTGTCATCACGCCGGTGCGCCCGATGATCAGCCGAACCCCCATCCAGATCAGCAGGGCGGCTCCCGCAAACTTCAGCACGATCAGGATCGAGGCATAGTGCTGCGCAATCAACGCCAGCCCGAAGATGGCGGCGATCACCCAGATCTTCTCGGCAACCCAGGCGCCGATGGCCATTGAAATCCCGGCCTTGAAGCCGAACGCCGCCGATCGCGCGGCAATTGCTGCCACGAAAGGCCCGGGAGAGATCACCATAATCCAGTAGGCGAACGCATAGAGCGCGAGCTGATGCCATTCGATCGTCATGACGCGGCAATCGCCCCGCCGACGCCCATCAGCGTGGCGCCGGAGCCCTGGTTGACCCGCTTCACCATCCTGGGCGTGCGCAACAATGCCCGCGCTTGATGGGCCAACAGCGCCCAGCTCACATTGCCGAAGAAGGGTACCGCCGCGCTGAAGGCCAGGATGACCAAGACATCAAGCGCCGTCAGGGCCGCAATGTCGAAGAGGTTGGGCAGGATGCCAACGAAGAACAGGATCGCTTTGGGGTTTCCGGCGCTGATCAGAAGCCCCGCCACGAAACTGTCCCGCGCGGTGCGGCGCATCAGTGTCGGGTCCGGATCGGCCTGCAGAACCTCCTTCGAGCCCGAGAACAGGCGCCACCCCATCCAAATCAGGATGGCAGCACCCGCGTAGCGCAGCACCTCCATGATCTCGCCGTAGACCTGCACCATGGCAGCCAGGCCAAAGATCGCCGTCAGCGGCCAGAGCACATCTCCGACCGCCACGGCGGCGGACAACGGCATGGTAGAGCGCCAGCCCGTCGACAGCGAGCGCGCGATGGTGGCGACGACCACAGGGCCCGGGGTCGCGACCAGGACGAAGAGCGCAAAGGCGTAAATGCCAAGCTCGGTCAGGGTAATCGTCATTCTTCCTCCAGCGCGGAGACACCATCCATCTCCGTCACGCCAATCAGCCTGGCATCGCCGAGCCCGTCGAACAGCTCCGGCCCCGTGCCGGTCATCCAGGCCTGCGCCCCGATCGCCTCGATCTCCGCATAGAGCGCGCGGCGCCGGTCGGCATCCAGGTGAGCGGCCACCTCATCCAACAGGAGAAGCGGCGTTGACCCGGTGTGATCCGCCAGCGCCCGGGCATTGGCCAGGCAGAGCGAGATCAGCAGGGCTTTCTGCTCGCCAGTCGAACAGGCTCGTGCGGGCATCTCCTTGGCGGCGTAGACAGCCTCGAGATCAGACCGGTGCGGGCCCTCGAGCGTCCGTCCCGCCGCGGCGTCACGCCCGCGGCTATCGGCGAGCGCACGGGCCAATCCCGCGGCCTCGTCGATCTCCAACGCATCCAGTCCGTCCCCCGGATCCGACTCTTGGACCGCCAGGGAGAAGCGAGCTTCCATAGCGCCTAGAATAGCCAGATCGGCCCGGGGAAACAATGATGTCGGCCGACCAGACCCGATTTCCTGGGCGGCCGTCAACCGCGCCAGCGCTTCGGCCCGGGCCCGTGCGATCCGGGCGCCTGCGCGGGCCATCTGCCCCTCCAGCGCGGACAGCCAGGCGTCGTCGAATACCCCGTCCTTGAGCAGCCGGTTGCGGTCGCGCATCGCCTTCTCGTAGGCGATCGACGTCTCGCCGTGGGCAGGCTCGAACCCCAGGGTGATGCGGTCCAGAAAGCGGCGCCGATCGCCCGCTGCCTCCATCCACAGCCGGTCCATCGCGGGCGTCAGCCAGACGATGCGCACAAGCCGCCCCAGTGCCGCTTGTGTCGCCTGCTTGTCATCGATGAGAACGCTGCGCCGCGTAGCGTCTGCTCCCTCGGCCGCGGTGACCACCTCGACCAGCCCGCCAGCGGTGTCCAGAACCGCAGTGATCTTCCAGCCCAAACGCTCGGGCCGGCGGATCAGCTCGTCGGTGCCGGCCCGGCGCAGACCCCGCCCGGGCGCCAGCATCGACATTGCTTCCAGCAGGTTGGTCTTGCCCGCCCCGTTTGGCCCGTGCAGCGCGATCGAGCACCGATCTGTCTCGATTTCTACCCCGGCATAGGAGCGGTACTGGCCCAGCTTGAGCCGGCTGACGGAAAGCCGATGGGCTGTCATCACGCGCTCACGATGCTGTGTAAAGCTGCGCCCCGCGGTTGTCTGACCCCCGTCCAGCGCACTAGGTGCCGCCTCTGCACAGCCCGTGCGACCCTGCCCCACCGAGGAGACGACCCATGATCAAGTTCTACTTCCATCACACGCCGAACCCGATGAAGGTCGCGCTGTTTCTTGAAGAGGCCGGGCTTCCCTATGAGGTCGTGCCCGTCGACACGTTCAAGGGCGAACAGCACGCGGCAGACTTCCGCAAGATCAATCCGAACGGCAAGACCCCGGCCATCGAGGATGACGGCAAGCGGGTCTTCGATTCCAACGCGATCCTGCTCTACCTCGCGGACAAGTCGGGCAAGCTTCTCGGCGCCCCCGAAGACCGTGGCGAGATGCTGTCCTGGCTTATGTGGGTTGCGACCGGCCTTGGCCCCTACAGCGGCCAGTGGGTGCACTTCCAGACCGCAGGCGCAGCGGAGGGCGGCGACTACGCCAAACGGCGCTACAAGTTCGAAGCACACCGGCACTATGAGGTCCTGAACGATCATCTCGCAGGCCGTGAGTACATCGTCGGCGACGGGCTGACCATCGCCGATATCGCCGCCTGGGGCTGGGTCGATCGCCATGTCCGCGTGCTGGGCGAGGGCGAACTAGAGAACTACCCGAACGTAAAAGCATGGTTCGAGGGCATCGATGCCCGCCCCGCCGTGGCCCGCGCCCGCGACATCCAGACAAAGCTGGAGTTCAAGAAGGAGTTTGACGAGGAAACCGCGCGGGCAATGTTCCCGTCGAACTTCTCGTAGGAATGCGCGGTCGCCGCTTCGTGAAACGCGGTGAGAACCAAGTATGAACTAGAGGTATGCGACCGTGACCATAAGGACGAATAGTGGGGCTAGGATGATCGCAAGGCCCAGGTAGTGCTCGCCGACCGTCAACGTTCTTGCATTCATCGCGGAATACCAGTGCGCACAGATCAGCCAAACGCGGACACCCTGTCGGCGGAGGCGCAGTTGCGTGTAGCGTAAGGACAGCAGATTCAGGAGCAGCAGGAACACGATGAACAACTGTGTGTCGCTCACGAAATCAAACACTCGGCTCACACCCGCATGGGCATGACGACGTAGACCGCGGATGCATCATCGCCCTCGCGCACCAGGGTGGGCGCGTTGGCGTCGGCAAACATGAAAACGGCGTTCTCTCGATCCACCTGCGACGCGATCTCGAGCAGGTAGCGGGCGTTGAACCCGATCTCCATGCCTTCGTCGCCGTACGCCACCACCAGTTCCTCGGCGGCGGATCCGGCATCGGGCGAGTTGACGGACAGAGTCAGCTTGTCCTGATCCATGGCCAGCTTCACCGCGCGCGAGCGTTCCTGGCTGACGGTCGCGACCCGGTCCACGGCCTCGGCGAACTCGGCGGCGTCGACCTCCATCTTCCTGGTGTTACCCGTCGGGATGACGCGCGAGTAATCGGGAAAGGTCCCGTCGATCACCTTCGAGGTCAGCACCAGACCCTCGACAGAGAACCGGATCTTGGTCTCGGAGACCGAGATCGCGATCTCTGCCTCGTCATCGTCAAGCAGCTTGCGCAGCTCGCCTACGGTCTTGCGCGGCACGATCACACCGGGGGCGGAGGCTGCCCCTTCCGGCAAGTCGGTGTCGATCCGCGCCAGCCGATGACCGTCCGTCGCAACTGCCCTGAGGGTGTGGCCATCCTCATTCTCGGCGACGTGGAGATAGACACCATTCAGGTAATAACGCGTCTCTTCGGTCGAGACCGCGAACTTAGACTTGTCGAAGAGCCGCCGCGCGACCGGTGCGGGCAGAGCATAGGAACACTCGTACTCCGACGACGCCATGACGGGGAAATCCTCCCGCGGCAGCGTCGCGAGAGAGAAGCGCGAGCGCCCGGCCACCACGTCCAGCCTGCCGGTCGCGGCATCGGCGTGCAGGTTAACCTGGGCGCCATCCGGCAGTTTGCGCACGATCTCGTGGAGCAGATGGGCCGCGACGGTGGTGGCCCCGGGGGCCTCGACCATGGCGGGAAAGGTCTCGATGATCTCGATGTCCAGATCGGTGGCCCGAAGCGCGATCCCCTCTCCGTCGGCATCCAGCAGCACATTGGCCAGTATCGGAATGGTGTTCTTGCGCTCAACCACGCCCTGAGCGCGGCTCATGGCCTTGAGAAGGGCTGCTCGTTCGATTGTGACTTTCATAGGCGCCGGCCAATTCTGGGGTTGTATGTCGAGGCCGCGGCGGGTGCGCGGGAAGTTACCCTATCGCATCCCACGCCGCGCGCAATGCCCCAATTGGCTGGGTTTGCCGCAATATCTTGGGTCAGCCGGTCGTTCGGCACCCCGATGATGGGGGTTTGCCGTCAGCCACGCCTGTGGCGCGTGTTTCTGGCACGCTCCAGGTCAGTCTTGCTGGCACCTAGCGTATCACGGCGCCTGTACCGGGCCCTTCAGGCGGCAGCATCGATGACACCAAGACCCCGCCCGTCATGCGGTGCATGCCGATAGAAGGCATGACGGCACCGCAGACGGGCAGATCTCCCAGTATCGCGCCGGCGTCAGCCGTGCTCCAGGACCCGACGCAAGTTCTCGACATCTTCGTTGAGTTGGCTGTCGGTAGCGCGCAACTCCTCGATCTTGCGCACAGCGTGGATTACCGTGGTGTGGTCACGCCCGCCAAAGCCACGTCCGATCTCGGGCAGCGACTTCGAGGTCAACGCCTTGCAGAGGAACATGGCGACCTGACGTGGCCGGGCGACCGCGCGGGCCCGCCTGGCCGAAACCAGATCAGTCATCCGCAGATGGTAGTAGTCGGCGACGCGGCGCTTGATCTCCTCGATGGTGATCCGCCGCTCGGTCGAGCGCAGCAGGTCCGCCAGACACTCCTTGACCATCTCCATGTTGATCGGCCGGCCAACCAGCGTCGCGAAGGCAAAGACCCGCGTCAGCGCGCCTTCCAGCACCCGGACGTTGGACGAGATGCGATGCGCCAGGAACTCCAGCACCTTCTGGTCGATGTCGATCGTCGGGTTGTCGGCCATGATGGCCTCGGCCTTCGATTGCAGGATGCCCAGACGCAGCTCGTAATCGGTCGGGTGGATATCCACCACGAGGCCCCATTGCAGGCGCGAGGTGATACGGTTCTGCAGCCCGTCGATCTGGTCGGGGGAGCGGTCGGCCGAGATCACGATCTGGCGGCCCTGGTCGATCAGCGCGTTGAAGGTGTGGAAGAACTCCTCCTGGGTGGAGTCCTTGCCGGCGATGAACTGCACATCGTCGATCATCAGCACGTCAACGGCGCGGAACTGCTGCTTGAAGGTGATCGTGTCGCGGAACCGCAGCGCCTGCACGAAACGGTACATGAACTGTTCGGCCGAAAGATACAGCACCTTGCAGCCCGGGCGCGTATCCCGAATCCGGTGGGCGATCGCGTGCATCAGGTGGGTTTTGCCGAGCCCAACGCCGCCGTAGAGGAACACCGGGTTGAAGGTTGCATCGGCGGTATCCGCAATCCGGCGCGCCGCGGCGTGCGCGAGTTCGTTCGGCTTTCCGACTACAAAACTGTTGAAGGTGAAGCGCGGATCGAGCGGCGCAGACTCGAGATGCGAGGAAACGCCGCCAGTCGGCAGCGTGTTCGCATGCGCCGCAGCGTCAATTTCGTCGACATCTAGCGGCGGCTCGGCCGTCACGGCGATGCGGCGCACCTCCGGCGCCTCAGCTTGCACGTACCGCAACAGGTCCAAGCCATAGTTGCGCTCGACCCAATCGGCGACAAACGTGCTAGGGGCAGCGACGCGTACCAGATCACCCTTGAGTTCTACCATACGAAGTTGCTTCAGCCATTTCTCCAGGGTTTCCGGAGGCAAGTCAGCAGAGGCTGCGTTGATGACTTTCCCCCAGATCCCTGCTTTCTCGGTCGGCATGAAGCGTCTCTCCCGATGCGTTGTGGTCATTCTTATCCTCGAAACGTCTCGTCACTTTCCCAATTGCCGCTGATCCGCGGCCAGCCCCTAAAATGTCAGCTTTGCCGCCATGGCAGCGCTGCTACCTTCCACCCGTTCATCCGGCCGCGATGGCCTTCCGCGTCGAGATCACCCTCGAAGCCTTCGGCAACGTTGGTGCAATGCCGACGCTCACCGCGCTGCATCGCTTCCGCCGCAACCAACTGGGCAGCGGCCATGGACCGCGCACCCGAACGGCAGATGAAGAACAGTCGGCCAGGCAATTCCCCGCCCGCTGCCTCCACCAGATCCGTCATGAAACGCGGATTAGGCGCCATGGACGGAAAGGATACCCACTCGACCATCAGCAGATCGCGTCCGGTCGCCCCCACGTCAGGTATCCCAGTGAACGTCCATTCCGCTCGGGTCCGGACATCGACCAGGGCACTATCCCCGGTCTCGGCAAGTGCTCGGTACGTGTCGGCAGGCGGCAATTCGTCTATCATGTCGCCTCCCCCTACACGGCCCATTGCGGCACTTCGTTCTCACAGGCTGTGTGTAGGACGGCGGAAAGATTCGTCTCAATGAATTTCCGACCCGACTCTGTAAATAATTAATGATGTACAGGCTATACGGTATGAAGAAATCATGTTCACCATAGTAAACCGCCAGTTGAGGCGGAGGCCGCAACAGCACATTACTCAATACATGTGGCGATTAATCGACGGGCGATTCCCGCATACCCAATCTTGAGGGAGGCAGTTGGCAGGGGCAATGGGCCGAAAACGTGAACATGACAGATTGTTCACGACACCGTGTCAAATAGATACACCACACAGGGGAATCCCCGTGTAACGCAAGACTGTCAGTGGATAAGATCGGTGGCGGTCGCTTACGCCATCGCCTTTATGCGTGCGTTCAGGCGCGAGACCTTCCGCGACGCGGTATTCTTGTGCGTGATACCCTTCGAGGCGCCCCGCATGATCTCGGGCTGAGCAGCCTTCAACGCATCGCGCGCGGCACCCTGGTCGCCGCCCTTGATGGCTTCCTCGACCTTGCGGATGAACGTGCGAACGCGCGACCGCCGTGACTTGTTCACCTCGGTGCGGCGATTGATCTGGCGGATACGTTTCTTGGCCTGCGGCGAGTTAGCCATATAGTTTCTCAGCTCGTTGGATGACGCGGAAGCGCGCAGATAGCGGATTCGGACTGCGCGGTCAACCGGCTCGCGCGCAGAGCGCCCGCGCCGGACTCACGTGCCCTTGAACTGTGGCTCGCGCTTCTCGACGAAGGCCTCCATACCCTCGGCCTTGTCGTCGGTCGCGAAGAGGCCATGGAACACGCGCCGCTCGAACAGCACCCCCTCGGCAAGGGTAGTCTCGTACGAGCGGTTGACGGCTTCCTTGATTGCCATCACCGCCAGCGGCCCCTTGCTGGCGATCTTGGCGGCTGTCGCGACAGCTTCGTCTATCAGCTCATTCGCCGGGACGATGCGGCTTACGAGGCCTGACCGTTCCGCCTCCTCGGCGTCCATGAACCGGCCGGTCAGGTTCATCTCCATAGACTTCGACTTGCCGACAAAGCGGGTCAGGCGCTGCGTGCCGCCGATCCCTGCCATGACGCCCAGGTTGACCTCGGGCTGACCAAACTTCGCTGTATCCGCAGCCAGGATGAAATCGCACATCATCGCAAGCTCGCAGCCGCCGCCCAAAGCATACCCGGCCACGGCAGCAATGATCGGCTTGCGAACGCGCAGGATCGCCTCGGTCTCGGGCGTGAAGAAGTTCGTCTTCACGACATCGACATACGACATCTGCTGCATCTGCTTGATGTCAGCACCGGCGGCAAAGGCCTTCTCCGAGCCCGTTAAAACGATCGCCCCAACAGCCTCGTCGGCATCGAACGCCGCCAGCGCCTCGCCCAGTTCATCCAACAGCGTCTGGTTCAGCGCGTTCAGCGCCTTTGGCCGGTCGAGCGTGATGATGCCGACGTGGTCGCGCGTATCGACCTTGATGCAGGTGTAGGCCATGGGCGGGCTCCCCGGATTCGCTTCCGGGAGAGGATAGCGAGCGCGAGCGCGCAGTCGAGCCTTGTCTGACCCGGCGCCGCGCCGTCTAGCAGATCGTCAGACCGCGCCTTCCAGCCCGGGTGCATGCGTCCCGCGCCGCGGCCAGGTCGTCCAGCACGTCGCCCACCAGAGTGTCGATCTCATCGATCTGCGCGCGAATGCCGGCAGGGGACATTGTCGGGGGCAGATTGGTGCGCCCAGCGACGCGGCGGGCGCGTTCAAGGCCCGTCAGTGCGCGCACCAGGGCAATCCGTGTTTCATCGTAATCGTGCGTCAACGCCAATCCGCTCCTGCTCCACAATATCCCACGGTGTTACCCTATCGCGGTTTATCGCCGGTTAACCATGCCCAAGATCGAGCCCACAGGCCACGTGACGTTCCTCACAGTGCTCACAAGCGAATCAGTGGTCCAATAGGCACGCCCTAGTTGATTTGGATTTCGGGCATTCGTGAAACCAGGAGAAGTACGATGACAAAGCATCATGGGATGGCCCCTCTCAAGGGAATGGCTGCGCACTGCAAGCGCGGTCACGAAGTCACGCGCGATGACCGGTTCGGCCGAATGTTCCCATCGATTCCTCCCGCGTATGTCCCGGCCGATGTTCTGCGCGAAGTTGGGCGGGCCGGGGGTCCGATGGATGGCGGCGCGACAGCCACACGGACCAAATCGGTGCCGGTGGGCCATGTCTTCTTCGGCCAGTTCGTCGACCACGACATCACGCTGGATGCCAGTTCCAGCTTCACCCGGGTGAACAACCCTGCCGAGACACCGAACGTGCGCACGCCGACACTGGACCTGGATTGCATCTATGGCGCCGGGCCCGAATCGCACCCCTATCTCTTCGTTGACGACGGCGGGCCGTTCTCGGGCGCCAAGCTCCTGACGGGCGCCGACATGCCCTCGACCGGAGACTCGATAGCCGATGCGCATCAGGCCGAAGACTTGATGCGTGGACCGCATGGTCGCGCGATCATTGGCGATCATCGCAATGACGAGAACCGCGTTATCAGCCAGATGCAGCTTGGCGTGATCCGCTTTCACAACCTGATGTGCGACAAGGTCCACGCCGCCACCGGGCATACGGGTGCGGAGCTCTACGAAGAGGCGCGCCTCGACACCACCTGGCACTATCAGTGGGGGGTCGTGAACGACTTCCTCGTGACGATGTGCGGCGACGCGGTGGTCAGCGACATCCTCGCTTGTGGTCGGCGCTTCTACTGCCCGCTCGAGCCCCACATCCCGATCGAGTTCGCCGTGGCCGCCTACCGGTTCGGGCACTCGATGGTACCGATGGCGCTCCAGGTACAATCTGGCGGCGGCACCCACGAGCTGTTCGGGCCAGTTTTGGGAGAGGGCTTCAAGCCGATTTCCAACGCTGAATCGGTGATCGATTGGAGCCAGCTCTTCTTCGAGCCAACGAAGACCGGCGTTCAACGCGCCGAGAAGCTCGACACCACCATGGCCGGCGATCTCCTGGCGTTGCCGTTCGTAGCACCACCGGGTGAGGCGTCGCTGGCGACACGAAACCTTCTGCGTGGCAACAGCTTCCTGCTCCCGGCCGGGGAGAAGGTGGCCGAGGAGATGGGGCGTTCGGAGAAGGAGATCGAGGATGTCGTGAAGGCCGTCTCGAAGCTCTCGGACAAGAAGATTACCGAGGGCGTGCCGCTCTGGCTCTACTTGTTGGCGGAGGCCGAGGAGATCGGCCGCGAGACCAAGCCCGGGAAGTTCGACTCAGCCGAGGGCCTTGGCCCGGTCGGGGCGCGGATCGTGGCCGAGGTCATGATCGGGCTTCTGGAACTCGACGACAACAGCTTCCTTGGATCAAACCGGAATTGGCTGCCAGAAGCCGACTACGACACGGTCGGCAAGATCCTGACCAAAGCGTCGCCAGCCTGAGGTTGTCGCCGCGGCGCCACCCGGTGCCGCGGCTGACACGACCGCAAGATACCTAGATACTGGCTTGTTCCCTGATCAGCGATATCGTCAGCGACCCGACGATGTAGGCACCGAGGAAGATGAAGAACGCCAGCGCAGTGGTCTCGATCTTTTTCGGATAGTTTGGGCTGTCCGGCCGCGACGGCGTGGCGACCAGTTCAAGATAACGAGACTGTTGACGGGCCTGGGCATAGGCGACCTCGCGGCGTTCGATCGCGGCCGAGAAGATCGCAGTGGCTGCCTCAACCTCGAACCGCGCCTTGGTCAACGCCAGATTGATCTCGGCAAGCGAGGTCTCGCCCTCTGTCTCGCTACCTGTCATCTTCGCCCGGCGAGCGGCGATCTGGGCCTTGAGTGTCTCGACCTGGTTGCGGATCCGCTCGACCCTTGGGTCGTCCTCGCTGGTCACGCGGCGCAGGTTCGTCAGCCGGCCGCGCAGCGCCTCCAGTTCGACCTCCATTCCCGAAATGATCGTCATCTCCGCCGAGACCTCGCCCTCGACCGTGAAGATGTCCAGGGCCTTCTGAAGCTCGGCCACCGCTTCCTGTGCAATGCGCAGTCTCTCTTCAGCCTGCACCAGGTTGCGATCGGCGTCTCTCACGGAATCCGTCTGGATCCGATCCGAGAGCCGGTTGACCATCTCCTCGGCATAACCGATCACCGCACGGCTGAACCGCTCCGAGCTCTCGGGATCGGTTGCGATCACGCGCAAGATCACCAGCCCCTCGGTCGGATCGAAGCTTATTTCCATCATCTGAGTGTAGTGGGAGTAGGCATCCTCGAACGAGGCATCGAGCGCCAGCTTGTGCACGAAGTCCAGATCATCCCTCTGGAAATGCGCAATCCAACCATGCTCGCTGTCCAGCAGTCGCAGCACATCGCGCGACAGAATGTAGGTCTCGACGGCATTTGGATCGAACGCGCCACCGCCGCCTCCGATAAGCGCCCCCAGAAAACCACCGGCCGAGCCCTGGCCTTCCGCGCTACGCACCACGAACTGCGATTCCGATTTGTAGAGATCCGAGGCCATGAACCACATGAAGTAGCCGACCAGGATTGTCGGCAGCACAACAAACACCCACAGCTTCACGAGCATGCCGACGCCCTTGCGGCGGCGGCGGCGCACCAGGTCGCGGCGGATCGCCTCCACCCGCTCGGCCCGCAGTGCGGGGGTGTCGGCCTTCAGGTTCGGTCGCAACGCAGGTAGCGCACTGCCCTTGCCAGTCTTCGGCCCTCGAGCGCCTTCCTTCTTCACGTGATCGGGACCGTGGCCCTTCATGCGATCAGGACCCTGGTCGCTGTCGGCGCGCGCGCCACCCTCGTGACCCTGCGCCGCGCGGCGTGCTTCCATGCGCTTGCGGATCCGGGCTTCCTTGGCCGCGCGATGCTTTGCGATCGCGTCTTCATCGATCGGCGGGGTCATCTTTGCGCGCCCAGCAGGGGCACCCACCTCCGAGTCGCCGCCAGCTTCCGCCGCCGTGCCCGAGGAGGCATCACCCTCGCCGGGTTGCGAGAACAGCGGGTCTTGGTCCCCCTGAGCATCCCGTGGCCCGTCGGGACCTGGTTTGCGATCGTCACTCATACTCGTAGAGTTCTTTCGCTTCTTCCAGACTGTCAAACAGATGGAGCGTTCCATCCATCAGCACAGCGGCCTGCTCGCAGTATTGTCTCAGTGTCTCGGGTGAATGGGAAACCATGATCAGCGTGGAGTATTCCAGCCGTTCGCTGAACATCAGGGCGGCCTTCTGGTTGAAGTTGCGGTCGCCGGCAGAGGCGCCCTCGTCCACCAGGTAGAAGTCGAAGTCGATCGCCATGAGCATCGCAAAGATCAGTCGCGAGCGCATGCCGGACGAGTATGTCCGGATCGGCATGTCGATGTAATGGCCCAGCTCGGCGAAGTCGATGCAGAAGGCCAGCGTCTCTTCGGGATCTCGATCATAAAGCCTTGATATATAACGCACATTCTCAGCGCCCGACATCG
The DNA here is from genome assembly GCA_039033215.1 of Pseudomonadota bacterium. GTDB lineage: Bacteria > Pseudomonadota > Alphaproteobacteria > Rhodobacterales > Rhodobacteraceae > Thermohalobaculum. The sequence goes on from JBCCDA010000022.1 coordinate 20,670, forward strand.
TCTGCACCATCCCGCCGTTGAAACCGACGGGCCACGATATCCGACCGTGCCGCGTGATCGTTCCGTGATCGGGTTGCTCCAACCCTGCCATCATGTTGACCAGCGTGGTCTTTCCGGCGCCGTTGGGTGCGAGCACGCCAAGGTTCCGCCCCACGTCCACTTTGAAGGACGCGTTATGCAGAATGACTTTCTGGTAACCATTGCTCCAGAAAGACTTGCTCACATTCTCGAACCTGATCATCGCGCGCCCAGGTTTCTCCATGTGCAAAAGACCGGGTCGGGCCATGCTCTGCCCGGTTGTATACCATAAGCGATAGCGCATTTTTGGTTAACTGGTTACGATTCCCCGCGGCAAACTGCATCGTTTTGCCCGAATTTGGTCGGAGAGGCTGGTTTACACCCTCGCAATCGCAGCGATCTCGTCCTAGGTCTGCACCATGTTGGATCGTATCATGCAATTGCTGTCTGGGGCTGAACCGGTCGAGCCGGAGGCCCTCACCGACGCCGCAAGGGTGGCGCTGGGCGCGCTTCTCGTCGAAGCTGCGAAGGCGGACGGTGTCTATCTGGACGCAGAACGCACAACGATCGTGCAGGTCCTTGCCAGCCGCTACGAGCTCTCAGCCGCCGAGGCCGAGGCGCTATGTATCAAGGCCGAACAAGCACAGTCCGAAGCGGTCGATCTTGTCCGCTTTACCCGGGCTATCAAGGATGCCGTGCCCTTCGAGGACCGTGTCGGCGTGGTCGAGGCGCTTTGGCAGGTGATCTATGCGGACGAAGACCGGGACCACAGGGAATCGGCGCTGGTACGCAAGCTGGCTGGGTTGCTCTACGTCCCGGACCGCGAGGCCGGTTTGGCCCGTCAGCGTGTCACAGGCGAGAGCTAACGCTCTTTCGGAATTCGTCGGAGGCACCATGCAGAACCCCTCGATCCTCAGCCATGTTTCCGTGGGCGTCAGCGACATGGCCCGCGCGTCCACGTTCTACGACGTCGTCCTCGGGACGATCGGCGCGAAGCGCATGATCGAGCACTCCGAAGCCATCGCTTACGGCCGAGAATACCCGGAGTTCTGGATCAACACACCGCTCGACGAACGCCCCGCTAGCGTCGGAAACGGCTCGCACTTCGCGTTCTTCGCGCATTCCAAAGCCGAGGTTGATGCTTTCCACGCCGCCGCGATCGCAGCGGGAGCAACCGACGACGGCGCCCCCGGCCCACGACCCGAGTACGGCGAGCCCTTCTACGGCTGCTATGTCCGCGACCTGGACGGCAACAAGATCGAGGCGACCTTCTGGGATCAGGCAATCGCGGATCCTGCAGGCACGCCCTGACCCCCTTTCATCTGGCCAGAAAAACCTCGAGGGGTCGCCAGGGTTGCGCCAATGGTCCGAGCGACATTGGCGACAGAGCAGAGCTCTCACCTGGGCACGGCACGGGCCACACAAATCCAGTCGACATGTGCTCATGACACACCCGATCCGGGTCTGGTTTACGCAATTTTAGGAAAATGCCCCTAAAACCCCCGCCATGGTCCCGGATACGCGCGGTCGGGGCTTCTTCTCCCTCGGCTGGTAGCGCCGTTGAGGGGGGTCGGGATTAAGGTGGGCTCACCGCCCCTTCCGACGGTCCGATCCTTTCGGACCCTGCACGATCCGGGAACGGCAGTACGCCACACCGGTCTCCCCAGAAAGAGATCCCTCACAGCCTGCCGGCCGACGCCGGACCGGGTCAGAGGTCGTAGCGCTTCAGGATGCGATCCACGAGCGTACCATCCTTCAACGGCATCCCCACCAAGCGATCGTAGTCCAGAAACCCCATCGCACCGTAATACCCCAGCCCCGGCACGTTGTCGGCCCGGATCTGGGCGTTGATCGTGCGCACGCCCGCCGCCCGGGCCACCCGGCAGGTCTCGGCAAAGAGTGCCCGGCCCACGCCGCGCACCCCAGACGCACGCGCAAAGCTGCCGATATCGGCCCAATCCGACGGCAGCTCCTTCATCCGTGCCAGCACCTGGAAGCCGTAGAGCACGCCTTCATCTCCTTCGGCCACCAGAAAGCTCACCAGTTCCGGGTCATCCAGGTAGTGCGCACGGAAATACGTCTCCGACATCGGATCCTCATGCGCCGTGGTCCCGCCGACCGCGATGATCTCGTTCAGAAGCTGCGTCAGCTCCGGCACATCCCCAAGACGGGCCGCACGAATGCTCAGATCCATCGCAGGCTCAGATGAACGCAAAGCCAAGGAAGGCGATCAGCAGGACCGCCATCCAGAGCGCGATGGACCCCGACGGTTGCGTCCGTGCCAGCGCCCCGGTCGGACCGTGTTGGCGGTAGAGGGCGCGAGCAAGCTGGGCAAACGCCGCCATGCCCTGCCCCGCGATGATCGTCCACCAGCCGGACAGCCCCCAGCGCAGTGTCCCCAGCACCCAGGCCACAGGGCGGCGCCACAGCCAGTCAGAGTCGAGGTTCGTGGACCGGAGCTCGGGCGGGTAGAGCCCTGTGCGCATCAGCACGGTGAACGCCAGCGCCGAGAACACCAGAAGCTGCAACTGCGTGACCACGTGCTCGGTCGTGTAGGCGATGTACTTCACGTCATAGGGCAGCAGGGCGTACAGGGCAGACGGATAGACGCCGATTGCCACGCACAGAAACGCCGCGATGCCCATGGCCAGCAGCATGTTCCACGGCGCCTCCCGCGGTCGCATCTTCGAGTCGTGCGCGAAAAAGGCGAAGAACGGGATCTTGATGCCAGAGTGGTGGAAGACCCCGGCGGAGGCAAACAGCAGGATCATCCAGGTGACCCAATAGTCCCCCTTGGCGGCCGCTGTGATGATCAGCGACTTAGAGACAAAACCCGAGAACAGCGGGAACGCCGAGATCGACGCAGCACCGATCGCGCAGAATGTCGCCGTCCAGGGCATGGTGCGGTAGAGCCCGCCAAGCTCCGAGCCCTTCGCCGTGCCCGTGCGGTAGAGCACGGCACCGACGCTCATGAACAGCAGCGCCTTGTAGAGGATGTGGCAGAACGCATGCGCCGCCGCACCCGAGATGGCCAGATCCGTGCCAATGCCGACACCAACCACCATGAAGCCCAGCTGATTGTTCAGGGAATAGGCCAGCACCCGGCGCAGATCGTTCTCGATCACCGCATAGAAGATCGGGAAGGCCGTCATCGCGGCACCGATGGGCACAAGGATCTCGGTCCCCGCATAGCCGCGCGCCAGCGAATAGATCGCCAGTTTCGTCGTGAACGCCGACAGCATGACAGTGCCGGTGACCGTCGCCTCCGGATAGGCATCCTGCAGCCAGTTGTGCAGGAACGGGAAGGCCGCCTTGATGCCGAAGGCCGCGAAGATGAGCATGCCCGCGGTCGTGTTGAGATCGAAGCTCTCGAAGGCAATGGAACCCGTCTGGCCATAGTGAACCATCGTGCCAGCCAGCAGCAGCACGCCCGAGCCGACCTGCCAGATGAGATACCGCATCCCCGCGGCATAGGCGCTTTCTGTGCGCGAGGCCCAGATCAGGAAGACGGACGCGATCGCGGTGCCTTCCCAGTAGAGAAAAAGGGTCACCAGATCGCCCGCGTAGACCGCCCCAATGGCGGCCCCCGCGTAGATCATCCCCATCGTGTGCTGTAGCCAGCCCTTGACATGGAAGGCGTAGATCGCGCTGAGGAACGTGGCGAGCAGGAATATGTAGCCAAAGATCCGGCTGAGCCCGTCCAGGCGCACCGTGACCAGGTCCAGCCCCATGACCGGGATGATCCCCGACAGGCCCGGGTCGAGGTTGAACGCCTGCCAAGCGCCCACCAGCGGCAAGGCCATGGACCAGAAGGGCCGCGCGCGGTCCGGCAGGAACGGGATCGCCAGCGCGCCGATGATCAGGATCAGGCCGGGGGAGAGCTCACCGATCATCGGGATCCTCCTTCTGATCGTAGTAATCCTCGGACCGCATCACGATCCGGCGCATCTCCTTGGCGCCCAGCACCAGCCCGACACAGCCGATGAACCCGTAGAAGCCATAGAAACCGAACCAGTGCTCGATCTCGAAGTAACCGTGCTTGTGGACCAGCGGGTCGATGACCAGCAGCGCGGCCGAGATACCGTAGACACCCCAGACGATCTTCTTGACGTTCCCGGGCGCATCCAGCCATCGCTTGGGCTCATCCGGCGCCGCCATCGGCACGTCGTCCAGGATATCGGGGTGGCGGTCGGTGTAGTGGCGATCAGCCATCCTGGCCTCCCTCGGCTGGGGGTGTCACCGGAGCCTCGGCGGCGATGCCGATCTGTTCGACCAGCGCCAGAACATCGTCGGAGAAGAAGAAGAGCACGATGCACATGATTGCCGTGATGCTGAGCGCCGCGACCGCCGGGAACGGGGCCTCGTTGATACCTTCGCCAGGGGGCTGGCCCGTCACGGCAGCTCCTGCGGGTTTCGGGACCGGCACGAACCAGCCGCGCGCCACGATCGGCAGCAGGTAGGCGACGTTCAGAAGCGACGAGATCATCAGGACGGCGACGACCCATAGTTGGTCGCCCTCGACCGCGCCCACGCCGATCCACCACTTGGACCAGAGGCCGATCAGCGGAGGCAGCCCGATGATGCTCAGCGCGCCGATCAGGAAAGCCGCAAACGTGATCGGCTGGCGCCGCGCGAGCCCGTCCAACTGGCTGACCTCGGTCAGATGCGCGGCCGTGTAAATGGACCCGGCGGCGAAGAAGAGCGTGATCTTCGACACCGCGTGCGCCGCGATATGTAGCGCAGCGCCGATGATCGCCGCAGGCGTCGCCAATGCCGCGGCCATGACCACATAGGAAAGCTGCGAAACCGTGGAGAAGGCTAGCCGCTTCTTGAGGTTGTCCTGACAAAGGGCGATCAAGGAGGCGATGATCACCGTGGCACCCGAGATGTAGAGGATGGGGTCGGACGCCCCGGTCTCGGACAGAAGGTCGATTCCGAAGATGTAGACCGTCACCTTCACCACGCTGAAGACCCCGGCCTTCACGACCGCCACCGCGTGCAGCAGTGCCGAGACAGGCGTCGGCGCCACCATCGCCGCAGGCAGCCAGAAGTGCACCGGCATGAGCGCCGCCTTGCCGATCCCGAATGCATAGAGCGCGAACAGAATCGCGAGCGCCCCGGCGCTGAGGCCCGCCCCAGCCAGGATCCCGCCGGCGACGAAATCGGTGGTCCCCGCCACCACGTAGGTCCAGGCAATCGCTGGCAGCAGCAGGATCATCGAGGTACCGATCAGCAGCAGCAGGTAGACCCGCCCCTTGTCGCGCGCCTCGGCCGTGCCCTTGTGGCTGACCAGGGGATAGGTGCTGATGGTCAGGATTTCGTAGAACAGGAACAGCGTGAAGAGGTTTCCCGCAAAGGCGATCCCCATGGCCGAGCTGATCGCGATCGCAAAACACACGTAGAACGGCGTCTGCCGCGGCTCGTTGTTCCCGCGCATGTAGCCAATCGAGTAGATCGAGTTCACGATCCAGAGGCTGGAGGCGATCGTCGCGAACAGCATGCCCAACGGCTCGACGGAGAAAGCCAGGGTGAGCCCGTCGAACGCCTCGAACAGCGAGACCTCCGGACGCTCGCCTGCCACTACTCTAGGCAGCAGGTTCAGAACGACGGTCCAGAAGAGCGCGCCAGCGGTCACCAGCGTGACCCCTTCGCGGACGTTCGGGCTGCGGCCCGTCAGCCAGATACCGATTGCGCCCAGCAGGGGCAGGCCGATGGCGAGTTCGATCAACAGCGCGCTATCCATCGAGGCCCCCGAACCCAACCAGCAGGACCCTGGCGGCCTCCTGTGCCACGCCTGCCGAGATTTCGGTCCAGAAGCCGAAGACAACGACGGCGAAGGCAAGACCCAGGGTCACCGCGACCATCTCGGGCGGAGGACGGCGGACGACGGTGCTCGTCGGCTCGCGGAACCACGCCACCTCGACCACATGGCCGATGTAGATGACCGCCAGGAACGACGAGATCACGATCACTGCGACGACCCACCATAGCTGGGCTTCGGCCGCCGCCTCGATCAGGTACCACTTCGAGACGAACCCGGCGGTGCCCGGCACCCCAATCAGGCCCAGGCCCGCGATCACGAAGGCGCCCATGGTCAGTGGCATCTGGCGGCCGATCCCGGCCAGGTTCTCGGTCCGCGTGACGCCGGTCGCATAGAACGTGCAGCCGATCGCGAGGAAAAGGCAGGCCTTGACCAGCGCATGGTTGAAAAGGTGGCTGATGCCGCCCGTCAACCCCAGCTCGCTCACCATTGCGATGCCCAGGATCATGTAGCCGACCTGGCTGACAGAGGAATAGGCCAGCATCCGCTTGGTGTTTATCTGGAAGATCGCACTGAGCGAGCCAACGATCATCGCCAGTGCCGCGAGCACCATCAGGATCTCCGCCGCTGGGGTCAGCGTGAACGTGTAGGTGACCCCGAAGACCGAAAAGAGGAACCGCAGCAGCAGGTAGACCGCCACCTTCGTGGCTGTCGACGCGATGAAGGCCGTCGCCACCGTCGGCGCGAAGGCGTAGGCGTTCGGCAGCCAGAGGTGCAGCGGGAAGATCGCGAGCTTCAGTCCGATGCCGACGGTGATGAATGCAAGGCCAGCCGTGACAGGTCGGAAGTTCTCGGTCTCCCAGACCAGATCGGCGATGTCGATCAGGTTCAGCGTCCCCGTCATCGAATAGACCAGGCCGACCCCGATCACGTAGAAGGTCGCGCCGATCGTGCCGATGATCAGGTACTGGAAGGCCGCGACCAGCGCCCGGCGCTCGCGCCCCATCGCGATCAGTGTGTACATGGCGAGCGAGCTGATCTCCATGAACACAAAGACGTTGAAGGCGTCCCCGGTGATCGCCATCCCCAGAAGGCCCGCCATGCACATCAGGTACATGGAATAGTACCAGCCCTGCTTCTCGGGTTCGATTTCATCGGCAATCGACCGAGGCGCGTAAAGGGACACCGCCGCCCCCATCAGCGAGACCAGCACCAGCAGGAAGGCGTTTGGCGCATCGACGTAGTACTCGATGCCGTAGGGCGGCTCCCACCCGCCCAGATGATACGAGATCGCGCCGTTTGCCTGCACTTGCGAGAGCAGCGCAAAGGAGATCACCGGCATCAGAACCGAACAGCCGATGGTGATGGCCGCACAAAGATGGCGCTGGCGCACGGCGGCGCAGACGACCGCGCCCAACAGCGGCACCATCACCTGCAGGGCGGGCAGGTGGTCGGCCACGTGGAAGGTGGCACCGGCGCTCATGCGTCAGGCTTCATTCGGCGTAGTCCTCACGGTCGACGACCTTGGTGATCTCGTCCTCCTCGATCGTTCCGTACGCCTCGTGGATACGCACGACGATGGCGAGCCCCAGCGCCAGTGTGGCGACACCAACGACGATGGCCGTCAGGATCAGCACATGCGGCAGCGGGTTCGAGTAGACCTCGAAGTCCTCGGACAGGATGGGCGGGCTGGCCCCGATGATCTTGCCCGGGCTGAGGTAGATCAGATAGACCGAGGTCTGAAAAATCCCCAGCCCTACCAATGACTTGATCATGTTCGACCGGGCTGCCACGATGAACAAGCCGGCAACGATAAGGCAGATGCTGATCCAATAGTTGTAGTGCGTCGCGAAGACCTCGAGCATCGGGATATCGTCCAGCTCACTCACTCTGACCTCCCCCTGCCGGAGAAGCAGTAGAAGATCGTCAGCATGGTACCCGCGACGGTCACGAGCACACCGATCTCGACCAGGAACACGCCCCAATGCTGGCCATGGATCGCGTCATAGGTGCCTGCAGGTTCGCCGGCGTGAAACAACACGTTGTAGTCCAGGTAGTTGCCGCCCATCGCCAGCGACCAGACGCCAACGCCCGCATAGATCAGCACACCCAGCGGGATCATGACCTCGGCGATCCAGACCGGCACGACACGGACCGCCGCCTGCTGCCCGAAAACGATGGCATAGAGGATGATGGCGGCCGCGACGATCACGCCGGCCTGAAAGCCCCCGCCCGGCCCGAAGTCGCCGTGCAGCTGCACGTAAAGCCCGAACATCAGAATGAACGGGATGAACATCTTGGCCGCGACACGGAGGATGACGTCGAGGATCATGCCAGCCCCCCGTCACTGTAACTCACCGCTCTCATGTCTGCCTCCAGCGCTTGAGAAGCAGCATCACGCCGATACCCGCCGTGAAGATCACCGTGACCTCGCCCAGCGTGTCGAAACCGCGGTAGCTGGCCAGCACCGCCGTGACCACGTTCGGGATGTCGGTCTCGGTGGGTGAGCGGATCAGGTATTCGGCGCCGACATGGGTGTTCACCGGTTGATGAGAGCTCCCGAACGCCGGCAGATCCCAGGTCCCGTAGACCAGCATCCCGCCGGTCGCCGCGCACACCAGAAAGGGAATCACCGCCGAGAACTTTGGCGGGGCCTCCTCGATCTTCGTCAGATAGAGCGCGCCGAGCACCAGAACCGTCGAGATCCCCGCTCCGACCGACGCTTCGGTCATGGCAACGTCGACGGCGTCCAGCACGATCATCACGCTTGCCATCAGGAACGAATAGGCGCCCGACAGGACGACGACGGTGAACAGGTTGCGCGTGCGGATGATCCCGAGCGTGATCGCGACCAGAAGCGTCAGGAGGACCATGTTGATAAGTAGCTCGGTCACGGGCGCGATCCCTCCGGCGCATCGCTGTCCTCGGCGCCCTGACCCTCGATCTGTTCCTCGGTCGCCTGTCCCTCCGGCGTCTCGGACACGGTACTTTGCGCCACCCGTACGCCAAGTTCCGGGAACGCGTCACCGCAGGCTGTCGGCCGCAGCACGCCGTCAGCCCCGGCCAGCAGGGGTTCGTTCCCGTCATGCAGGGCCGCACGCGCCAGCGCATGGCTCGCCACCGCGCCGGTGACCCAGAGCACGATAAGAATGATGATCAACCGTGCCGCCACGGCCCAGTCGTCGGTCTGGCTGAGCATCCCCAGCGTCAAAAGCCCAACACCCATCGTATCGCTGACTGACGTCGCGTGCATCCGGGTGAAGATGTCCGGCATCCGGTTCAGCCCGAAGGCACCCACCACACAGAAGAATCCGCCGAGGCAGAGCGCGCCCCATCCGACGATGTCCAGGATCAGGCTCATCCCTTGCCCTCCCGGTCGCCCTCGCGGTGGTCGTAGCCGAGCGCGCCGTAGCGGAAGAACTTCAGAACCGCCAGTGTGCCGATCATGTTCAGGAGCGCATAGGTGATGCCGAGATCCAGGAACTCCGGCCGCCCCGTCAGGAAGCCAAAGAGCGCCAGGAGCATGATCGCGAACGTCCCGATCGCGTTGGCCGCGAGCAGCCGGTCGAAAGCCGTCGGGCCCAGCAACGCCCGAACAACCGCCAGCGACAGCGCGGCCAGAACCCCGATGATCGCCGCCGTAAACATCAGGCGCGGGCCCGTTCGAACCAGGCGACCTTGCGGTTCATGGGATCGTCCTGGAACCCGTCGGCAGCGTCCTTCTCGATGGCGTGGACCCAGATGCAACGGCCCTTTTCGGAAGCTTCAATCGAAATCGTGCCCGGGGTCAGCGTGATGGAGTTGGCATAGGTAACCAGGCCGATGGAGGTCTGCGCCTCGACATCCACCTTCACGAGCGTCGGAGAGATGGGCAGTTGCGGCGAGATGATGAGGCGCGTGACGCGCAGCGCCGACAGCACGATTTGCACAATGAGCCAGGGCCAATAGACCAGCCCGCGTCCCGTCAGCCCGATCGGAAACCCCTCACGGTCCGTAATGCCCTTGGCCCAGCAGAACAGCACCACTGCGATGCTCAGGCCAGCGCCCGATGCGACCAGCCATGTCTGGTAATGGCCGCTGAGCACCAGCCAAAATCCGAACAGCACGACAGCGATAAGCGCGAGACGCAACATGGCCCCCTCCGGCCCTTCTCCCCCGCGAAGTGCTTAGCACATCGTTAAGGCGGAGCAAGCCCGGCTCAACCGTTGGCAGCGCGGAAAAAGACCGCAGCCCCGGCGGGGGGTGCCGTGTCCGACGCCGGGTCGGCGGCGGGGAAGACGTCTGGTACCAGAATCCAGAAACACGCGCCCCCGGTCTCGGCGGCCCGCACACCGATCTGGCCACCCATAAGGCTGACAATATCGCGGCATATTGACAGACCGAGCCCGATGCCGCCGGAGGGCGTGTGCGGGCCGACTCGCCCGCGGTAGAATTTTTCGAAGATACGCTCGCGTTGCTCTTCGGGGACGCCAGGGCCGGTATCGATCACCTCGATCAGCAGGGATTGCCCACCGCCGCGCGACAGACGGAGGTCAATTCCGCCGGTTGGTGTGAACTTGATCGAGTTGCCGATCAGGTTGCGCATCAACTGCTCCAACCGCCGGGCGTCGCCGACACCATCCTCTGGCACATCCTCGGCGATCTCCCAACGCAACCAGAGATCCTTCTGATCCGCCGTCATCGCCATGGCGTCGATCACCTTGCGCACGACCGAGTGGGGTTCGACCGTGCCCACCTCGATCCGTGCCGCGTTCAACTCAAGCGATGAGACATCCAGCACCGATTCGATCAGCTCGTGCAGAATCAGGCCCGAACCCCGCAGTGTCTCGACCTGCTTGGCCTGACGCTCGTCTAGGTTGGAGATCGACAGAAGTTCCACCATGCCCAGGATCCCGTTCATGGGTGTGCGCATCTCGTGGCTCATCGTCGCCAGAAACTCGGACTTCGCGCGGTCGGCCGAAAGCGCCCGGTCCCGCGCATGTTCGAGCTCGCGCACCGCCTCGGCCAGTTGTTCGATCTTGGCGGAGTGCTGGATCGCCTGCGCGGCGAGCGGCTGGAAGTACCGCAGGATCTCGCGCTCGGCGTCACCGAACTGGCCTCTTTCGCGGTGCAGGCAAACAATCGCCGCTGCTGTTGGCACAGGCTCGATCGGCGCCAGGATCGCCGAACGATAGTTGGCAAATGCACCGGGCTTCAGCTCATCCCAGAAGGGGGCATCGACCGCGTCGGTGAGCTGCATGTACTCGCCCTCGAGCGCGCGCCAGATGGCGCCTCCACCCGTCCCCTGGTCGAACGACAGGGCGGGGTTCGTGACCGCCAGCGTGCACAGCGTCCCGTCCGCTTCCTCGCCTACAATGAGCGCATCGTTGAACGAGATCGCATTGCCGAGCAGCGCCAGGACACTGTCGAGCCCGTCAGCCACCGTGTCGGCGGCGGTCAGGGTCTGCAAACCCTCCAGCAGGGATTCAGCCTGGCACCGCGCCTCCGTCTCGCGTTGGCGGAGCTGTTCGACCTCGATCAGGGCCTGGCGGAGATGCGCGCTGCCGTTCGTCGGCATGCTAGACAATCCGGATACGCCGTGGGGCGCATGCACGCAGATCGTGCCGCAGGCGCGCTGCTTTCGCATGCGAGATACCAGATGCCCATCGTTCCATGCCCGGACCTCGTCTTCAGGACTAACGTGGGAGGGACCATATGCGCATCCATCTTAGACTCGCGTGAACAGACGCGGTTAACCGAGTTTGTCTTGCCAGGAGTGGTGCTAGCCCTGCCCCGCCTCAGGCCAGAAGGACCGCCAGATCGACAGCACCGCGAAATAGGCCGAGGCCGCGACCCACAGCCAGAAGATCAGCGGCGAGGCGGCCTTCGCCTCGATCCCATCTGCCTCGTAGAGCACCAGACGGATCGAGGTCGCCCCCCAGAGCACGGTGACCGGGATCGTCACCCCACGCCAGTCCTTCACCCGCAGCGGGTGGACATACTTCCAGGGCACGAAGGTCAGCACACAGCAGATGCCGATGACGACAAGGTTCGTCCAGGGCCCCGTATCCAGAATATGAAAGTAGAGCACCACCAGATTCCAGAGCGCCGGGAAGCCCGAGAACCAGTAATCGTGCGTCTTCATGTTCATGTTGGCGAAGGTGTAGCAGGACACCGCCATGATCGCGGCGCAAGCCGGCGTCTCCCACCCCGGGGGCACGAAACCGAACCACCAGATCATCATGGCGGGCACGGCAACGTAGTTGAAATAGTCGATGACGTTGTCCAGCGTCGAGCCGTCGAAGTTTGGCGTGACCTCCCGCACCCGGGCCTTGCGCGCCAACGTCCCGTCGATCCCGTCGACAAAGAGCGCGAGGCCGAGCCAGATGAAGACGGCCAGCAGATCCCCCTCGATGATCGCGATCAGTGCAAGGAAGCCCAGAACGATGCCGGATGCCGTGAACGCATGGACCGCATAGGCTGCGATCACCTGGCGCGGCTCGTGGAGGTTGGGGTCCTCCTTCACCGGCTGTTGCGCGATATTTTCATGACAGGACCAACGTGCCAGCCCGGCGCCCGGCGCGCAAGGGGCGCGCACCCTCCCCGTCCGACGGCCACGGTTTGGCGAGGACCAACCCGTCTGGATGCGTCGTCGCGTAGACTGCCCGCATGAGCTCCTCCGCCACAACACCGCGTCTGTCCGTCGAGCTGCCCCTGCTGGGGTTGCTGGCACTTCTCTGGGGCGGGTCCTACCTGTTCCTGAAGATCGCGGTGGCCGAGATCCCGCCGATCACCCTGATCGCGATCAGGGTCAGCGTCGCGGCGGCGTTTCTGGGGATGATCGCCCTTGTGCGCGGCGCAGCGTGGCCACGAGGTCCCGGGATCTGGACGCGGCTATTGTGGCAGGCCGTCCTGAACAGCATCGCGGCCTGGACGCTGCTCGCCTGGGGACAGCAATACGTGGACGCGGGGCTCGCGGCGGTGCTGAATTCCACCGCGCCGATCTTCGTTTTCTTCATCGGACTGGCGCTGGGCACGCGAGAGGGTGCCTGGCGTCTTCTCGGCGCCTCGATCGGTCTGGTGGGCATCGTGCTCATCGTCGGCACCGATGCGCTGAGCGGGCTTGGGGCAGATGTCTGGGGGCAGTTGGCTGTCCTGGCGAGCGCGGTTCTCTATGCCGGGGCGGCGCTCCACGGCCGCCACTTCAACGGGATCTCGCCGGTTGTCACCGCCGCGGGCACGATGATCTGGGCGACGGTCTGGCTGGTGCCGGCAAGCCTGTTGCTGGAGGCACCCTGGCGGCTCAGCCCTTCCCCGCAAGCGCTGGGCGCCGCGCTGACACTGGGGGTGGCCTGCACCGGGGTTGCGCTGATGCTCTACTTCCGCCTCGTTCGCACGCTGGGGCCGATGGGGGTGGCGAGCCAGGCCTACCTGCGCGCTGGTGTCGGGGTCGCCCTCGGCGCCCTGATCCTGGGCGAGACGGTGCCGCCCGTTATCTGGGCCGGGGTCGTGACGACGCTGGCGGGGGTCGCGCTGATCAACCTCGCGCAGCGGCGGTAGCGGTAGCTTTAGCGCTTAGAGTTTGTTTCAAAAGTCCTCTCACCACCCCGCACCCGCTCCCAACCGCCCAATCAGGGTACAATTCTGGGTGGTTGGGAGGGGGCGCGGGGTGGTGAGCGGCACGTCTCGGACAGGCTCTTAGAGCGTCTTCTCAAACCAGTGATGCGCGTAAGGTTCCGTGTTGAACGCCGGGATCTCGCGCCAGCCGTGCTTGCGGTACATGGCGATCGCCACCGTCAGCGCCCGATTGGTGTCGAGCCGCAGGGTAGTCATGCCAAGCTCGCGGGCCCGCGCCTCCGCCGCCGTCATCAGCAAGCGCGCGGCGCCCAGCCCTCGCGCCTTGTCGCCGACCCAGAGACGCTTGATCTCGCCGATCGGGCCACCGCTGCCCTTCAGCGCGCAGCACCCCACGGCGTCCCCCGAGACCCGGGCCACGAAAAAGGCGCCGAGCGGCGGGCGCAGGGCATCGCGCTCGGGGTCCAGGCTGGCCGCCGGATCGAAGGGCTCGCCGATCATTGCCGACAGGGTGCGGTAGTACCCGTCGAGACAGGCGCGCGAGGCAGCGCTTTCCGGGTCTTCCACGTCGATAGCCACGACCGGGTGCGTCATTGCGCGAACATGCCGCCGCAAACCCGGTCCTTGCAAGCCCGGTTGACAGAGGCAGGGCGCATCCCGATGAAAGCCGTCCCACAGCATGGAGACGCAGGGCATTGATCCAGCGCCGACCCTTCGCGATGCCGGGCCAGCGCATCGGGCTGCTCGGCGGTTCGTTCGATCCGCCCCATCCCGGGCACCTGCACATTACCAGCCGCGCGCTGAAGGCAGCAGCGCTCGACCGGGTCTGGTGGCTGGTCTCGCCCGGTAATCCGCTGAAGGAACGCGGCCCGGCCGAGCTTGACCGCCGCGTCGCTGCGGCCCGGGCGCTGGTGGGGCGCCATCCCCGCGTCGAGGTCACGGACATCGAACGCCATCTCGGCTCGCCGTACACCGCCAACACCCTGATGCAGCTGCACAAACGCTACCCTGGGGTGCGGTTTGTCTGGCTGATGGGCGCCGATAATCTGGCGAACTTCCACCGTTGGGAGCGGTGGGAGCGGATCATCGAAACCGTCCCGATGCTGGTGCTGGCCCGCCCGCACGAACAATTGCGCGCGGGGCTCTCGCCGGCAGCGCGCCGATACGCCCGGCTGAGGGTTCCCGAGACGGCGGCCACCGGGCTTGGCCGCGACGGCCGACCGGGCTGGGCGCTTCTGACCGGACCGATGTCGCCGCATTCGTCGACCGAGATCCGCGGGACCGGCGCCTGGGGATAAGTTGGCCCGCAGTAACCTTCTTTGAACACTTGCAGGTAACCATGCCTTCAGGCACCGTTCGGCGGGGTGTTGTGCGCACAAGGAGCGAGACTATGCGGCTGGCACGTCGCGCCCTCTTGGGCATCGCAGCGATTGGCCTCGTCCAGGCGACATTCGGACCGCTTGCGCGGGCCGGCGATGCGCAGACGTTCGTCTCGCCGATACCGAAACCCCGCCCGGCCGTCCCGTCGTCCTTCTCGTCGCCGGACATACCCACGGTCACCCGTTCCCACTCGGGTGTGGCCGGCTGGCTGGTCGTGGACATGGATACCGGCGCCGTGCTGGACAGCCATGATCCGGACCGCCCGTTCGCGCCTGCCTCGGTCGCCAAGCTGCCGACCGCGGCCTTCGCGCTGGACGCGTTGGGGCCTGACTATCGCTTCGAGACACAGGTCCTCGCCACAGGCTCCGTCAGCGGCGACCAGCTCGACGGGGACCTGATCCTGTCGGGCGGCGGCAATCCGGAACTTGATACGGATTCGCTGGCGCCACTCGCGCGCCAGATTGCGGAACAGGGAATCCGGACCGTCACGGGGCAGCTGATCGCGGATGGGTCCGCCCTGCCGCAGCTGTCAATGATCGAGGTCAGCCAGGGCGACAGCTCGACCTACAACCCCTCGATCTCCGGTCTCAATCTGAACTTCAACCGCGTCCACGTTAAATGGGATGCCCGGAAGGGCCGCAACCACTTGTCGGTCGAGGCGCAGGCCACCCGGCTGAGCCCGCCGGTCACCAGCGTCCGCGTGGCCGTCGGCGATGTCCCCGGATCGGCGGTCTTCACCTTCCTCGACAACGCGGACCACGAACAATGGCGCATGGCCTCGCGCGCGATGCGGGGCCGGGCGGCGCGTTGGCTGCCCGTCAAACACCCCGAGCGCTATGCGGCAGAGGTTTTTGCCGTGCTGGCGGGCGAACACGGCGTACAGATGGGTCTGCCGCGCACAGGCCGGACGCCTGGGGATGCGCGCGTGCTGGCCAGCCACAGCTCACGCCCGCTCACGCCGATCCTGCGCGACATGCTGCGCTACTCGAACAACCTGACGGCCGAGGTGACCGGCACAACGGCCACACGCTCGGTCGGGGTCGAGGTGTCGACGCTGGCCGAATCGGCCGACGTCATGAACGCCTGGGCAGCGTCGGTGGCGGGCTTTCCGCTGGGCGATCCGGGATTTCAGTTCAAGAACCACTCCGGGCTGACGACGGCAAGCAAGGTCTCACCGCGCCGCATGGTCGATCTGCTGCTGGCGCTGGGGCGCCGCGACGCGCCGTCTGACCGCAGCCATACCAGGTTGCCTGGCAGCGTTGCGGGGATCCTCAAGTCCTATAACGTGGCCGCCAAGAACGTTGCCCTGGACTACGACAACCTCGCCATCGTCGCGAAGACCGGCACCATGAGCTATATCCGCGGCCTTGCAGGCTATGTTGCGACCCCGGGCGGGCGGCGGCTGGCATTTGCCATCTTCTCGAACGATCTCGTGGCCCGCGGCGGTGGCGGAGCACAGCCGGTGCACCGCGGTTGGATGCGCCGGGCCAAGGGGTTCGAGCGGGCGCTGATCCGCAACTGGGTCCTGCAGGCAGACGGCTAACGGCATGCACGCAGTCCGCAGGTGACGGACGCGCCCGGCTGTCCTAGACTTGGCGGCCAGCAGCTTAGGAATGCCGCAATGACCCTGACCATTGGCCGTCTGGAACATGTCAACGTTCGAACCGCGAAGCTGGACGCAATGATCGCGTGGTACAAGCGGATCCTCAACATGGATACAGGACCGCGCCCCGACTTCGATTTTCCGGGCGCCTGGCTCTACGCGGACGGCTCGCCCTTCATCCATCTGGTAGGTGTGGCCTCCGAGCCGAGCGATCCGCAAAAGGATCTGAAGGTCGAACACTTCGCCTTCTCCGCCCGCGGGCTGGAGGCGCTGCTGGCCCGCGCCGAAGCCGAGGGCGAAAAGACAGGCCTGCGCCGGGTCCCCGGGTTCCCTATCGTTCAGGTGAACCTCTGGGATCCAGACGGTAACCACCTGCACATCGACTTCGATGTCGCGGAAGCCGACGCGCTGGGGTTGGAGTAGCCGCGCTCAGCCCTCCGGCAGGCACATGTAGGTCGCGTTGCGCTTGACCTGCTGGCGGCGGTCGACGACGCGGTAGCGGTGCTCGGCCCGCCAGGCCTCGAACGCGTCCTCGTTCGCGATGTCGATCTCGATGAACAAGGGCGGACGACAGCGGCGCAGGCAGCGGTCTAAGCCAGCGAGCACCTGCATCTCCATCCGCTCGACATCGATCTTGACGAAATCGGGCGAGGCATCACCGATCAGATCGTCGCCGGGCCGGACCTCGATGTCCCCGCCCTTCCCGGTGATCCGGGCGGCGCCGAGGTTTTTTGGCCCCATGCGGATGAGCATGTCGCTCTCCGCCTTGTCCGACAGCCCGTAGCCGAGGTTGTCCATCACCAGCTGGTCCGCGATGCCGTTCAGCTCGATGTTCTGCTTCAGGATCGCGATGGCGACGGGGTTGGGCTCGAAGATCCAGACCTTCCGGGCGCCCAGGATCTTGGCGAACCAGATCGCGTGGTTGCCGACATTGGTGCCGCAATCCAGGATCTCGGCGTTCTCGGGGATGTGTTCCGAGATCATCTCCAGCTCGTCGCGTGCGTAGAAGAGCCCCTTGATATGGTGGCGCTGGATCACGTCGATTTCGCTCTCGATCGCGAACTTGATCGTGTGGCCCCGCACTTCGGTCTCGACGATTTTCATCGGTTTGCTCTCCTTCGAGCGGATACGCTTACCCGTTATTGGCGGGCACAGAAAGGACCGCCGCGATCAGAGATCGGCGCGCAGGCGCGCGAGGACCTCGCGAAAGCGGACCTCGACCGGGCCACGCCCGACATGGCGGCCGTCGCGGACCATGTGGCGCCCGGCCGACCAGACGTCGCGCACCAGCGTGTCGTCGCCCGCAAAGAGCCAGGCGTCGAGCCGCGTGTCGCCGCCAAGGCCCGCCAGCGCCAGCGCATCACCGTCCAGCGCGACCAGATCAGCCCATTCACCCGCCCGGATCGCCCCGGCGCCGCGGCCCAGCGCCTGGGCCCCGCCGCTGCACGCGGCCTCGAAGAGCGCCCGCCCGGTCGATCCCGGCCCCGCCAGCACCGACCGAGCGCGGTCACGCAGCCGCTGACCATACTCGAGCGTGCGTAGCTCTTCGGCCAGCGCGATCCGGACATTGGCATCCGACCCGACGCCGAAGCGCCCGCCCGACGCCCGGTAGGCCGCACCCTCGAAGATACCGTCGCCCAGATTGGCCTCGGTGATCGGGCAGAGCCCGGCGACAGCGCCGCTTTCGCCCAAGCCGCGCACCTCCGCCGGGGTCATGTGCGTCGCATGGATCAGACACCAGCGGGGGCCGACGTCCATGATCTCGAGCAGCCATTTGACAGGCGTTGCACCGTGGGTCGCGAGCACATCCGCAACCTCGGCCTCCTGTTCGGCGATATGGATGTGAAAGGGCCCGTCCGGGCGCATCTGAGCAGCATCGGTCAGTGCCTCCACCCCCACGGCCCGCAGCGAATGCGCGGCAACCGCGGTGACGGCATCCGGACCCGCTCGGGCCACCTCCTTCTCCGCGCCCTCCAGCAACGTCTGGAACCGGTCCAGCGTGCAGCCGAACCGCAACTGCCCGCCTTCCAGCGCGCGGTCATCGGTCCCGCCCCGCATGTAGAGCACCGGCAGATGCGTGAGCCCGATCCCCGTGTCCGCCGCCGCCGTGGCGATGGCCGCCGACATCTCGGCGGGGTTTCGATAGGCCGCGCCGCCGGGCGCGTGGTGGAGGTAATGGAACTCGCCGACAGCGGCGTACCCCGCCTCGAGCATCTCGACATAGACCTGGGCCGCGATCGCCTCGACATCCTCGGGCGTCAATTGCTCTAGGAACCGGTACATCAGCGTGCGCCAGGTCCAGAAACTGTCCCGGCCGGCCGTGCGCGCCTCCGTCAGCCCGGTCATGGCACGTTGGAACGCATGGCTGTGCAGGTTGCCGGGGGACGGCAGCAGGACGGCCAGAGACGTCTTTGACCCCGCGACCCCGGGGGTCACCGACGCGATGCGCCCGTCCTCGATCTCGACGGCGACGTCCGCCGCCCAGCCATCAGGCAGAAGCGCCTCGCGCGCGTGCAGGATCTCGCCCATCGGCCCCTCCGTCCGGTCGCGTTTCTGTTTGCGTCGCTCTGGCGCATCTGGTCAAGGTGGCGCTATGGAACGCGTGTTCTCGAACGCCCTGATCGCCACGATGAACGATGGTTATGGCCTGGTCGAGGGCGGTATAGCCATCGCGAACGAACGCATCGAAGCGACAGGGCCCGAGGTCCGGGGTGGCGAGGATCTGGGCGGTCGGCTGGTCACCCCCGGCCTGATCGACTGCCACACGCACCTTGTCTTCGGCGGCAATCGCGCGGCGGAGTTCGAGATGCGGCTGGAAGGCGCGACTTACGAGGAGGTCGCGCGCGCCGGCGGCGGGATCGTGTCCACCGTGGCGGCGACCCGCGCGGCCACCGAGGACGAGCTGGTCGCCACGGCCCTGCCCCGCTTGGACGCCCTGATCGGCGAGGGTGTCACCACCATCGAGATCAAGTCTGGCTATGGGCTGACCGTCGAGGACGAGCTCAAGATGCTGCGCGCCGCCCGGCAGCTGGGCACGCTCAGGCCGATCCATGTCGTGACGTCCTTCCTGGGCGCCCACGCGGTGCCGAAGGGTATGGACGCGGACAGCTACATCGACACGATCTGCCTGCCGGCGCTGGATGCGGCCGCTGCAGAGGGCCTCGCCGATGCCGTCGATGGCTTTTGCGAAGGGATCGCGTTCACGCCTGCCCAGATTGGCCGAGTCTTCGACCGCGCACGGGATCATGGCCTGCCCGTCAAGCTCCATGCCGAGCAGTTGTCGAACCTCGGCGGGGCGGCGCTGGCCGCTTCCTATCAGGCGCTTTCCGCGGACCATCTCGAGTATCTTGACGACGCGGGCGTTGCCGCGATGGCCGCTGCGGGCACCGTGGCGGTCCTTCTGCCCGGCGCCTTCTACACGCTGCGCGAGACCCAGGCGCCACCGGTCCAGGCGCTGCGCGAGGCGGGCGTCCCCATCGCCATCGCGACCGATTGCAACCCCGGTTCATCACCGCTCACCTCCGCGCTTCTGTCCATGAATATAGCCTGCACGCTGTTCCGCCTGACGCCCGAGGAGGCGCTAACGGGCCTGACCCGCCATGGCGCCAGGGCGCTGGGCCTAGCCGACCGCGGTACCATCGCGCCGGGTCAGCGCGCCGATCTGGCGGTTTGGGATGTCGCTCACCCGGCGGAGCTGGCCTACCGGATCGGCTTCAACCCGCTCCACCGGCGCATCTTCGGAGGCACGGGATGATCCTGACACCGGGCACCGTCGACCAACCCGAGTTGGAGGCGATCCTCGGGGGCGCCATCCCTGCGCTCGATCCAGCCTGCCGACCCGGGGTCGAGGCCGCCCACGCAATCGTTGCCCGAGCGGCCGCGGGCGATGTGCCCGTCTACGGGGTCAACACCGGGTTCGGCAAGCTGGCTTCCGTCCGAATTCCGGCCGAGGACACGGAGACGCTGCAGCGCAATCTCATCCTGTCGCATTGTGCCGGCGTTGGTCCTGGGCTGCCGGACTCGATCGTCCGGCTGACCATGGCGCTGAAGATGATCTCGCTGGGACGCGGCGCCTCCGGTGTGAGGTGGGAGCTTCTGTCGCTGCTCGAGCAGATGCTGGCCCGTGACGTCATTCCGGTGATCCCCGCGCAAGGGTCGGTTGGGGCCTCGGGGGATCTGGCGCCGCTCGCGCATTTGACCGCCGTGGTGATCGGAGAGGGTGAGGCCCTGGTCGGCGGCACCCGCATGCCCGGTGCGGCAGCGCTGGAACGGGCGGCTCTCACTCCGATCTCGCTGGGGCCCAAGGAAGGCCTTGCAATGATCAACGGCACCCAGGTCTCAACCGCCCTGGCGCTTGCCGGGTTGTTCGGGGCCGAAAGCGCCGCCCGCGCGGCACTTGTCACGGGCGCACTGTCGACGGATGCCGCCATGGGCTCGCCCGCCCCGTTCCGGCCCGAAATCCACGAATTGCGGGGCCAGCACGGGCAGATCGCCGCCGCCCGGACCCTGCGCGCGCTCCTCGACGGCTCGGAGATCCGCGAAAGCCACCGCGACGGCGACGAGCGCGTGCAGGACCCCTACTGCATCCGCTGTCAGCCGCAGGTCATGGGCGCTTGCGTCGACGCGCTGTCCCAGGCCGCCGCAACCCTGGTGGCCGAGGCGAATGCCGTGACCGACAACCCGCTGGTGATTGGCGAGGATATCATCTCCGGCGGCAACTTCCACGCCGAACCGGTGGCGCTGGCCGCCGACCAGATCGCCATCACCATTGCCGAGATCGGGTCCATCGCCCAGCGCCGCATAGCGCTTCTGGTCGACCCCGCGCTCTCCTTCGGGCTGCCGGCGTTCCTCACGCCCAAGCCCGGGCTGAACTCGGGCTTCATGATCGCCGAGGTGACGTCGGCCGCGCTGATGTCCGAGAACAAGGCGCTCGCGAATCCCCGTTCGGTCGATTCCACCCCGACATCGGCCAATCAGGAGGACCACGTGAGCATGGCCTGCCATGCGGCGCGGCGGCTACTGGAGATGGTCGCCAACCTCGAGCGTATCGTGGCGATCGAGGCGCTCGTCGCGGCTCAGGGCGTCGAGCTGCGCGCGCCTCTGGTGACCTCGCCCCGGTTGCAGCAGGCGATCGCCACGATCCGCACCGCCTCGCCGCCGTTGGCCGAAGACCGCTTCGTCGCGACCGACATCGACGCCGTGACGGAGCTGGTCCGCACCGGCGCGCTTCTGGGAGAAACTGGATGACCAATCCCCGCCACAACACCCGCGATGTGCGCGCCCCCCGCGGGCCCGAGCTCAGCTGCCGCTCGTGGCAGACCGAGGCGCCCCTGCGGATGCTGATGAACAATCTCGACCGCGAGGTTGCCGAGAACCCCAACGAGCTGGTCGTCTATGGCGGGATCGGCCGCGCGGCCCGGACCTGGGCGGATTTCGACGGGATCTGCGACGCGCTCCGCGGGCTGTCCGACGAGGAGACGCTGCTCGTGCAGTCCGGCAAGCCGGTGGGCGTCTTCCGCACCCACGCGGACGCGCCACGCGTGCTGATCGCGAACTCGAACCTGGTGCCCCACTGGGCTGATTGGGAACACTTCAACAAGCTCGATAAGCTGGGGCTCATGATGTACGGCCAGATGACGGCAGGCTCGTGGATCTACATCGGCACCCAGGGGATCGTGCAGGGCACCTACGAGACCTTCGCCGAGGCCGGGCGCCAGCACTACGGCGGGGATCTCACGGGGCGCTGGATCCTGACGGCGGGGCTGGGCGGCATGGGCGGGGCCCAACCGCTGGCCGCCGTCTTCGCGGGGGCGTGCTGCCTGGCCGTCGAGTGCAATCCGGACAGCATCGATTTCCGCCTGCGTACCCGGTATCTGGACGAGCGGGCGGATGACCTGGACACCGCGCTCGAGATGATCGACCGCTGGACCAAGGCCGGGGAGGCGAAATCCGTCGGCCTCCTGGGCAATGCGGCGGAGGTCTTTCCGGAACTGCTCCGGCGCGGGGTGAAGCCCGATATGGTGACCGACCAGACCTCGGCCCACGATCCGATCAACGGCTACCTGCCGGTAGATTGGTCCCTGTCCACCTGGAGGGAGAAGCGGGAGAGCGACCCCAAGGCGGTCGAACTGGCGGCACGCGCATCAATGAAGACCCATGTCGAGGCGATGGTCGGCTTCTGGAACGCGGGCGTGCCGACGCTGGACTACGGCAACAACATCCGCCAGGTCGCGAAGGAGGAAGGGCTGGAGAACGCCTTCGCCTTCCCCGGTTTCGTGCCAGCCTATATCCGTCCGCTGTTCTGTCGGGGTATCGGGCCGTTTCGCTGGTGCGCGCTGTCGGGCGACCCGGAGGATATCTACAAGACCGACGCCAAGATGAAGGAGCTGTTTCCTGAGAACGAGCACCTGCATCAGTGGCTGGACATGGCCCGCGAGCGGATTGCCTTTCAGGGCCTGCCCGCCCGGATCTGCTGGATCGGGCTGGGCGAGCGGCACAAGGCAGGGCTGGCGTTCAACGAGATGGTCGCGTCGGGCGAATTGAAGGCGCCGGTCGTGATCGGGCGCGATCATCTGGACTCGGGATCGGTGGCAAGCCCGAACCGGGAGACCGAGGCGATGAAGGACGGCTCGGACGCGGTGTCGGACTGGCCGCTCTTGAACGCGCTCCTGAACACGGCGTCGGGCGCGACCTGGGTGAGCCTTCACCACGGAGGCGGCGTTGGCATGGGCTTCAGTCAGCACGCCGGCATGGTGATCTGTTGCGACGGGACCGAGGATGCAGCGCGGCGGATAGAGCGTGTGTTGTGGAACGATCCCGCGACCGGCGTGATGCGCCATGCCGATGCCGGATACGACGATGCGATCGCCTGCGCCCGCGAGCACGACCTGCGACTTCCGGGGATTACCTAGGTTAGTCAGGGCGCTATCTGAGCAAAGCTAGAGCCGTCCCTGCCGCGACGTCAGTTGCCGATCACGCGCTCGGCATGCTCGAATTGGTGGATCCGCCGCTCTTTCTCGAGCGCGCGGTCGCGCAGCACATGCAAGACCATATCACCGTGCTCTCCGGCTTGGTCCCGGCAGGCGGCCTGGGCCGCAACCAGCATATCCTCGGCGCCGGGATTGCCGTAGCCAAAGTACTGGCGAGTTCCGAATGGGTTCGTCAGGTAGACGAACCCTGGCTCAACCTGAACCCTGAAGGCCTTCCAGAAATCCGAGAACGCCGTCTCGCAGGCCGTCGGCAGGAAGCTCACGTCCCGAAAGTCCGCGATGGCTGCCTCCGCCGCCGCATAAGCCCGCTGCTCATTCGCCTGCGCGGAAGCGGCGGCCAACAGCATCGCTGTCGCGGCGAGCGTGCGGATCATGGGGCGCGTATTCTTCAACATCGCTGAAAATCTTGGCGCGGACGGGCTGATCGTCAAGGGTGGAGCCATCCAGTGCCGTGCCGAGATCACTTCGACTTGGCGACATAGATGCCGTCCCACCCCTGGGGCGGCGGATTCTCGCGGTGCTCGGCAATCCGGGCCAGCATGACCTCGGACAGGGCGGCGGGATCAAAGATACCGGCCGGCAAGGCGGCGCCGGCCTGCCGGTAGGCCGTCTCCGCCGCATCCCAGTTCTGCGCGAGATAGGCGGCCCGCGCGCCGGTTAGCTGGAGTTGCAGCATCTGGAAGGCCGGATCATTCGCGACGTCTGAGTCCCCGGCAACGGTGTAGATCGTCTCGGGTTGCGCGCGCCCCTTCACGGCGACACTGTCAACTTCGACCATGGCGAACCCGGGCGCCCCCGCCGCGGTCTTGGACCCGATCAGGTTGCCAACGCCATAGGCCTTGGTCTGACCCTCGATCCGCGAGGCCAGGTTCACCGCGTCGCCGACACAGGAATAGGCCAGCCGCTTGAGCGAGCCCATGTTCCCGACCGAGCACTCGCCGGTGTTGATGCCGACGCCGATGCTGATCTCCTCCATGCCCGCGGCTTTGAACTCGGCGTTCAGCGCGGCCATCACCGGTGTGAAGGCGAGCACCGTGCGGACGGCCTTGACCTCGTGCGCCTCGGTCTCGCGGGGGGCATTCCAGAACGCCATGACCGCATCGCCCATGTACTTGTCGATCGTGCCCTCGTTCTCGATGATCACATCGGTCAGGGGCGTGAGCAGCTTGTTGATGAAGGTGATGACCTCCTGCGGGGCCATGGTTTCGGTGATCGTCGAGAAGCGGCGGACATCCAGGAACAGGATCGTCAGTTCGCGCTGGGCACCTCCGGGCGTGAGAAAGCGCTCGGGGTCGCCGATGATGTCCTCGATCACCTCGGGCGAGACGAAGTGTTCGAACTGGCGCGTGACCTCCCGGCGTCCGCGTTCCGAGCGAAAGTACTTGTAACCCGAGACGATGAAGTGCGGCAGCGCGACCCCAAGCGCCGGGGCCACCGGGCTGAGCAACACGCTTTGAGCGCTGAATGCGTACCAGCTGCCGCCAAGGATAGCAGCCAGAAGTCCGACGAGCATCGCGAACGCCAGTACCGGCAGATTGTAGCCGATCAGCAGGACAACGATCAGGCCACCCGCAACCATGACGACCCGTTCAACCCCCTCGGCCAGGTCGGGGCGCGAGAGGAAATCCTGCGCGAAGATCTGCTCGACAATCTCGGCGTGGATATGGACGCCCGAGATCCGAGGATGGAGCGGCGTGCGCCGGATGTCGAAGAGGGCCGGCGCCGACGAGCCGACGAACACGACCTTGCCCGCGACACGCTCGGCGATCCCGGGCGCAAGCCCCTCCGGCCGCAGGACATCGCGGGCAGAGATGACGCGCTCACCGATGGCCGCGGAGTAGCGCACCCTGAGCGAGCCATCGGGCGACAGCGGGACCACGGCGCCGCCGACCTGCATGGAGACCGCAACAGGCGTGTCGCCGAAATCCGTCTGACCGCTTCCGACAGATGTCTTGAGAACATGCGACGACGCGCCCTGCGCGACCCGCAGCGCTTCGATGGCGAGCGTCGGATAGGGATCCTCGTCGTCGGCAAGGGCGATCACCATCGGCACTTCGCGGACCATCGTGCCGGCATCCTTGGCCAGCGAGATCGCGCCGATGCCGCTTGCGCCATTGGCAAGGAGCGGCAAGTTCGGGGTGACGCCTTCGAAATGGCGCAGGAGTGTCGTGATATCCGGAGGGGGGCCGATGATCGGGATGCCTGCCCCCTCGGGCCGCGGTGGCAACCTGTCGGTCTGCGGCGTATCCGTGCCCACCGTGCCAAGCACGACACGGTTGCGGGCGATGGCGTCCGCGAAGATCGCGTCGTGATCGATCGGCGTTGCCGCGTTCAATCCCTCGAAAGCCTCGACAGCCGCTGCATAGAGCTCGCCGAACCGGGCATAGGCGCGGGCCTGTTCGGCAGGCGACGTGCGGTCGGGCTCGGAGAAGAAGACGTCGAAGGCAACGGTGGCTGCACCCGCCTCGGTCAGCCGCCAGACCATTTCGGCCATGTAGTAGCGCGGCCACGGCCACTGCCCCATTTCGGCCAGCGAGGCTTCGTCGATATCGATCACCAGCACGGGTGGAGCGGGCAGCAACTGACCCGGATTCTCGGGGTCAGGCAGGCGATACGGGCGCGGCTTCCAACGCTGGTACTGGTCGAAGACAGCTTCCTCGACCTCCTCGACCTGAGGACCCGGCGCGATTGCAAAGGCGAAGGTCACAGCGGCAAGCGTTGTCAGACCGATCGCCACCGCGACCCAGTCGATCCGCGCTAACCGCCCCATTCTGCTACCTTTTCGCTGAACCTGTCCCGAAGCGAGGCTACCGAACTCGAACGCAGGATGGTAGGGTTCACGCGACTACTAGTGGGGGCACTACGATGTGGGGACGGATTTCGCGGGCTGTGATGGCAGCCCTTGTCGTGGTCGGAGTGGACGGACTGAGGACGTCCGGCGTCGCGCAGACCAGTGGGAATGCGGTCAATGCTGCGAGCGGCGAGGATGCCCTTCGGGCACGCCAGAGCGCCCTGTTCGATCAGCTTCTGGCCGAACCTGACAACCTGGACCTGATGTTCGACTATGCGCTCGTCTCGATCCAGGCGAGGGACTACGAGGCCGCGATCTCGACGCTCGAGCGGATGCTGATCTACCGCCAGGACCTGCCGCGCGTTCGTCTGGAGCTCGCGGTCGCCTACTTCAACCTGGGTTCCTACGAGGTTGCGAAGCTGTACTTCGAGCAGGTTCTCGCCAATGAGGCGACACCCGAGACAGTACAGATTCGTGTCGACCGGTACCTTGACGAGATAGAAGACCGCTCGCGGCGCAACGACGTACGCATGATCGCGACCGCCGGGATCACCTACGCAACGAACGCAACTCTGGGCCCAGATGCGAACCAGGTCCTCTTTCTCGGCAACCTTGAAACACTGAGCAGCGGCCAGCAGGAAGCCGACACCGGGCTTCGCGTGACGCTGAATCTGGCGCATGCCTATGACCTCGGCCAGGCGAACAACGACACCTGGCGCACCGAGCTCGGCTACTACGGGGTGCAGTATTTCGATACCGACCAGGGGGATCTCAACTTCCTGCGGGTCCGGACCGGCCCGAAGCTGTCGCTCGATCCGCGCACCTTCGGGCCCAAGCTGCGCCCCTACGGCGAAGCCCAGTACCTGACCTCGCAGAACCGCGGGCTCTTTGCGGCTTTTGGCGGCGGGGTCGAGTTCTCGGACACGCTGAGCCCCACCGTGTCGGTCTACAGCGACGTCGGCGTTCGCTTCACGAACTACTTCCGCGGCGAGTTCACGGATGAGGATGTCTTCACCTACTACGCGGCCAGCGGCCTGGCCTACCTGCCGCGGCGCGATCTGATCCTGCGCTCCACCCTGATCTTCGAGCTCGATCATGCACCGGGTGGGCAGCAGAACTCGAATCAGGAGATGGGTCTGAGGCTGTCGGGCGAGTACAGTTATGATCCGGGCCTCAACTGGGTGGACGGGCGGTGGACCGCCAGCGCCTATCTGGAAGCACGCGGCCGGCTGTTCGAACGGCCGGACAAGGAGATCGACCCAGGTACAACGCGGCACGATATCGATCTTCGTGGAGGCCTGCGGCACGTCTTCATGATCGGCGACGGGTTCGGGCTGCAGGTCGACGTCGATGGCCTGTGGCGCCAGTCCAATCTGCGGAATTTCGATGTGAACAACCTCAGCGGGACGTTCTCGCTGCGCTACGAGCTGTGACGATGGGAGGGGGGAAGATGAGGCGCTTAGGGATCGTGACACTGGTGGCCATGATGCTGCCATCGCTTGCCAGCGCCGACATCGGTGCGGTTTCCGCTGTCAATCGGGACATGGACGGAACACCTCCGGGAGCCGAGCGCCGCCCGCTTTTGCTGGGCAACCAGGTGGTCGCGGACGAGCTGATCCAGACATCGGAAGTCGGCTCGGGTCAGCTGATGTTCCTCGA
>JBCCDA010000023.1:0-47231 GCA_039033215.1 Pseudomonadota bacterium
CGGGTTCTCGGAACCCGTCACCCGGCGATCCGCGCTGGCGCACCTGGACGCTTTCGTCAGCGACCGCCTGGTTCACTTTGGCGACTTTCAGGATGCCATGGCGACGGGGCACCAGACCCTGTGGCATTCGCGACTGTCCACCGCGCTCAACCTGAAGCTCCTGACCCCGCGGGAGGTGATCGACCGCGCGGTGGCAGCACTTGACGATGGGGCGCCGTTGAACGCGGTCGAAGGCTTCGTGCGCCAGATCCTGGGCTGGCGCGAGTTCATCCGCTGCGTCTACTGGGCCGAGATGCCGGGTTATGCGTCGCTGAACGCTCTGGAGGCTCAGGCGGATCTGCCGGGCTTCTTCTGGACCGGTGAGACCGAGATGGCCTGCCTTGCCGATGGGCTGGGCGGTCTGGTCGAGACCGGATATGCGCATCACATCCAGCGCCTCATGGTTATGGGGCTCTTTGCGCTCCTGTGGCGAACCCATCCCTACCGGTTCCACGAGTGGCACATGGAGATGTACCTCGACAGCGTCGACTGGGTGAGCCTGCCGAACACGCTGGGGATGAGCCAGCACGGCGATGGCGGCATCGTTGGCACCAAGCCGTACACCGCGTCCGGCGCCTACATCGACCGGATGTCGGACTATTGCCGGGGCTGCCGGTACGACCCCAAGGCGGCCACGGGCGACGATGCCTGTCCGTTCACGACGCTTTACTGGGACTTCCTTGCGCACCACGGTGACAGCTTTCGGCAGAACCGTCGGATGCAGATGCAGATCCGGAACCTGGACCGCAAGGACGACGGCGAGGTGCGGGAGATCCGACGCCATGCAGAAGCGGTGCGGAACAGCCTGGGCTGACGCTCGCGAAACGGCCTGAAAGCGACAGGAACCTGGCGCAAAGTGCGCAGACACCCGCGGCGGGTGGCGGGACCGTGAGGCGGAGTTCCACAGGGAGGTCGCCATGAGCCCCAAGGACGTCAATGACGAACAAGGCATGTCACGGGAGTGGCACTACCACCCGGACCTGCCCATTCAGGTCACACCTGTCTTCGACTGGCCGCCCCGCCCGGCGGCAGCGCTGGCCTGGCTTGCCAACGCGCTTTTGAGCATCGCCTTCGGTGTGGGGCTGATCGGTCTTGCCACGTTGGTCTATGTCGTTGCGCATCCCGATCCCGCCGCGATGACGGTCCTGTCGCTGGACTGGGCCTGGCAGATCTGGGCCCGCAATGTCGCCCTGATGCTGGTCGTGGCAGGCGGGTTGCACATCTGGCTCTACCACCTGCGGGGGCAGGGCAAACGGCTGAAGTATGACCACCGCGAGCCGGGTCGCTCGGGACAGTTCACGTTTGGCAATCAGGTGCTGGACAACATGTTCTGGTCGCTTGCCTCTGGGGTGACGCTCTGGAGCGCCGCGGAAGTGCTGCTCTACTGGGCGCAGGCCAACGGTTGGGCGCCGGGTGTGACGTTCGAGGGCAATCCGGTCTGGTTCGTGCTGTGGTTTGTGCTGATCCCGCTCTGGTCCTCGATGCACTTCTACTGGGTGCACAGGCTGCTGCACTGGCCACCCCTCTACAGGCTCGCCCACTCGTTACACCACCGCAACGTCAACGTCGGGCCCTGGTCGGGCATCTCGATGCACCCGATCGAGCATGCGCTTTTCTACACGAACTTTCTGATCCACCTGGTCGTACCGTCGCATCCGGTCCACGTGATGTTCCACGCGTATTTTCAATCTCTTGGGCCGATATTCTCGCATTCCGGTTTCGACGCGCTCTGGGTGCGTGACCGCCGGCGAATGAAGATGGGCAGCTTCTTCCACCAGTTGCATCATCGGTACTTCGAGTGCAACTACGGTACGATCGACATGCCTTGGGACCGCTGGTTCGGCACGTTCCACGATGGTCGTCCGACGTGCACCGAGATGGTTCGGGAACGGCGCAAACGCATGATGGGCCGCTGAGCGGACGTTTGCGGTGCGACGTGGAAGGCATCGGCGCTCAGCCGAGGCCCCTGTCGAGATCGACACAACTCCGGTATCGGGAAGACGATGCAAACGGGCTCCGCCCCGGCAGAGCCGGTCCGGAGATGATCCTTGCCCCGCGCCACTCCCCTTTGGGTCGGTCGCGGGCGTGACACCCAGCCGACCCGCTGGGATCAGGGTGCGGGCCGCATGCGCGTGCCGCGGTGATCGAAGGCAGCTTTGGTCGAAACGGTCGCGGCATGCCTGGTACCGGCGACATCGACCGTGACCCGGGCACCCTCGATCCGAGCCGCCCGGTCCGAGAGATCGGCGATCGCCACTGGGCGCCCAACGCGGTAGGCGAAGGCCGCCGATGTTGTCTTGCCGATGATGCGGTCTTCATTGCGGACAGGTTCGTGACCGTGGGGATAGACGTCGACGTCATCGAGAAGAAGGCTCACGATGCGGCTCGCCTCCCCGCTTTCGCGCTGAGCGCCGAGTGCCGTGCGGCCGATGAAGTCCTTTTCCCAATCGACCGCAAAGCCGAGGCCCGCCTGCAGGGGCGTGATATCCGTATCGAGGTCATGGCCGAACGCGAGGAACCGCTTCTCGATGCGCATCGAGGTTTGAGCCAGTGTGCCTGCCGGTCGCGCCCCGGCCTGGACCAGCGCTTCCCACAGGCGGGTGGCATCGGTTGCGGCGCATGTGATCTCCCACCCTGCTTCGCCGACATAGGACAAGCGCGTGGCCGTCACCGCGATCCCGGCGACGGTGGCGGGACCGGTGTGGAAGTAGCGCAACCCGTCCAAACCTTCGGCTCCGGCAATCTTGGCGACCCCGGCGGCTTCTGGCCCCATGAGGCCGATCACCGCAAAATCTGCTGTGACATCGCTGAGAGCGATATCTTCGGCGACGCGGTGGCGGCAGAGCCAGGCGAGATCCCGCCTGACGGCGGCGGTCCCTGTGGACAGGCGGAAATGATCGGTGGCGAGGCGCACCGCTGTCAGGTCACTTTCGATCCCGCCTCGCGCGTTCAGCATCTGGGTGTAGATTGCGCGGCCAGGCGGGCGGTCCATCCGGTTTGCACAGAGGCGGTCGAGGAACCGCGCGGCGTCGGGCCCGCGGACATCGATCTTGCCAAACGAGGAGAGATCGAAGACCGCTGCCGCCTGGTGGGCGGCCGTGACCTCCGCTCCGACCTGATCGTGCCAATCGGGCCTGCCGAAGGTCAGGCGCGGCGGGCTGGAGAGGCCGAACACCATTGACCGCTCCCATCCGAAGACCTGAGCCATGTGGGCCCCCCGTGCCCGGTGCAGGTCGTCCAGCGGCCCCCGGCGGAGGGCCCGAGCCGTCGTGTACTGGCGGCCGGGATAGGTGATCTCGTAGTGCTTGCCCAGGACCTCGGGCGCCCGCTCGGCCAGGGCATCGGCGGAATTCCAGCAGGACGGGAAGCGGGCAGGGTCAGCCTCGCCCAGATCAAAGGGCAGGGCGCCATCGGCGATGCAGTGCGCGAGCGCCATGCCGGCGCCCCCGCCCGTGGCGACGCCGACCGAGTTCATGCCACAGCCGAGGTAGAGCCCCTGCGTCTCGGCCGTCTCGCCCAGCAGGAACGAGCTGTCCGGCGTGAAGCTCTCGGGCCCGTTCAGCAGCATCTTGACGCCCGCCTCCGCGAGCCCGGGCAGGCGATGGAGCGCGTTCTCCATCATGGGCTCGAAATGGTCCCAATCCTCCGGCAGCAGCTGGAAGGCGAAGTCTTCGCCGAAGGTCTCCGGTGCGATGGGTTTGCCCATCGGCTCGAAACAACCGACCAGCAGCCCACCGGAGTCGTCGCGGATGTAGAGGTGCGCGTCGTGGTCGGAGAGCGAAGGCAGGTTGCCTTCGATCCCGGGGATGGGCTGGGTCAGCAGGTAGAAGTGCTCGCACGGGTAGAGGGGCACGTCCGCCCCACCCAGCGCTGCGATCTTGCGCGACCAGAGCCCGGTGCAGATGGCGGCCGCATCACAGGCGATCGTCCCGTGTGTGGTCTCGACGCCCGTGACACGGCCGCGCTCGGTGCGGATGCCGCTGACAGGCGTGTCCTCGAAGACGCGGGCGCCGGCGGCCCTGGCTCCCTTGATCAGGGCGGCGCAGAGGTCAGAGGGCGAGACACGGCCATCGGCGGGCGACCAGACCGCTCCGATGACATCATCGGTGCGCATCAGCGGCCAGCGTTCCGCGGCTTCGCCTACCGGCACCGACCACGCGCGCACACCGTAGACCTGAGCCAACGCTTCCTGCCGGCGGATGTGGGTCAACCGATCCGGCGTGGTCGCAATCGACAAGGAGCCCTTGTTGATCCAGCCGGTGGCTTGGCCGGTCTCAGCCTCCAGCCGCGCATAGAGGTCGACCGAATAGCGGATCAGCTCGGTCAGGTTTCGGGTCGAGCGGAGCGCCCGGACCTGAGCGGCAGAATGCCATGTCGTGCCGGATGTCAGCTTGTTGCGCTCGATCAGAACGGCATCCACACCTGCCTTCGCAAGATGATAGAGCGTCGAACATCCCATGATGCCCCCGCCGATGACGACGACACTGGCGTGCTGGGGCAGAGTATCTGGCATGATTTCCTCGCTGAGCTTGGTCATTCATGCCGGTGCTGTCGGAGAATGGCCACTGGAATTGCCGGAGCTGGCGCGCGTTCACTCCTTGCCGCTACGTCAGTGATTCGGGTGCAATTTTTGGCATGTGAGTGATTATTCGCGCTAAACTTGTGCAATCGCGAAGCGCTCCTGCTGCGGTGCACTAAAATTGATCGCCAAACCGTTCGCCGGATGACAAATTCCTGCAACGCAAGCTCCAAGACTGCTGAAAGCGTTGACGATATGTGAACGGCCTGTTCAATTCCCCTGATGGGGAGTGGCCCCGTACCAACAAACTTGGACCAGGGAGGTCCGCTCTGACAACGTCAGAGTTCAGGTAAAGAGGTATACAATGAGAACATCCGTCTTCTTCGGCACGTTGGCCGCCGCAGGTCTTTCTGCGGGTCTGGCAAACGCCGCGACGCTCGACGACGTCAAGGCCGCAGGTGAGCTGAAGTGCGGCGTCTCGACCGGCCTGGTTGGCTTCGCAGCTCCGAACGCCGCCGGCGAATGGGAAGGCTTCGACGTCACCGTCTGCCGGGCCGTCGCTGCCGCAGTGCTCGGCGACCCGATGGCTGTCAAATTCGTGCCGACCACTGGCAAGACGCGCTTCACGGCGCTGGCGTCGGGCGAAGTCGACATGCTGGCCCGCAACACCACGTGGACCTTCTCGCGCGATGTCGACCTCGGCTTCGAGTTCGTCGGCGTGAACTACTACGATGGCCAGGGCTTCATGGTGCCGGCCGAGCTGGGCGTCACATCCGCAAAGGAGTTGAACGGTGCTACCGTTTGCATCCAGACCGGCACCACGACCGAGCTGAACCTCGCGGACTTCTTCCGTGCCAACGGCATGCAGTACGAGCCGGTTCCGATCGAGACGAACGCCGAGGCGCAGCAGAAGTACCTGGCTAACGCCTGTGACGTGTACACCACCGATGCTTCAGGCCTGGCGGCGACGCGCGCCACGTTTGAGGATCCGGCTGCCCACGTCCTGCTGCCCGAGATCATCTCGAAAGAGCCGCTTGGCCCGCTCGTCCGCCACGGTGACAATCAGTGGGGCGACATCGTCCGCTGGACGCTGAACGCGCTGATCACCGCTGAAGAGCTGGGCGTGACCTCGGCCAATCTCGAGGAGATGGGCGGTGGCACCAACAACCCCGAGATCAACCGGCTGATGGGCACCGAGGGCGACCTGGGTGCGATGCTGGGCCTGGACGCTGATTGGGCCAAGCGTGCGATTGCCGTCGGTGGCAACTACGGCGAGATCTTCGACGCCAACATCGGCCCCGACACGGCCATTGGTCTCGAGCGCGGTCTGAACGCGCTCTGGACACAGGGCGGCATCATCTACACGCCGCCGTTCCGTTGATCTGACGGACCAACCACGGGGCGCGCTGCCGGAACGGCGCGCCCCACGTGTTTTCACCAGCGCGCCTGAGGGGGATGCAGATGTCGGTGACCGCGGTACCACCCAGTGAGGGGTTCCGGCCTAGCCAGCTGATATACGATACGCGGTATCGTGGCATGACGATCCAGATCGTCGCGCTGTTCACGCTGATGCTGGCGTTTGCATGGCTGATCAGTAACGCGATCACGAACCTCGAGGCGCTGGGCAAGACCTTCAGTTTCTCGTTCCTCTTCTCGACATCCGGCTACGATGTGAACCAGCGGCTGCTCGAGTACACCTCGCAGTCGAGCCACGGCCGCGCCGCGGTTCTTGGCATTCTGAACACGCTCATCCTGGCGCTGGTCGGCTGTCTGACCGCGACGGTCATCGGCGTGCTGGCCGGGGTCGCGCGGCTTAGCAAGAACTGGATTGTCGCCAAGCTGATGACGGTCTACGTCGAGGCATTCCGCAACGTACCGACGCTTCTCTGGATCATCATCGTCATGGCGTTGGTGGATGAAAGCCTCCCGGCGCCGAACGCTTTCCGTGGGCTTGAGACCGGGGCGTTCACGTTGACCAATCGTGGGCTTTACGCTCCGGAACTGCTGTTCTCACGTTCGCTGGGAAATCTGGATCTTACGTACTTCAAGATCTCGCTCGATTTCATCGCGATCCTCGCGGTAGCTGTCAGCAGCCTCTACGTCGTGCGTCGCATCGGATCGTGGGCGAAGGCCAAGCAAGCCGCGACAGGCGATCGGCCGAACGTGATCTGGACGCAGCTTGGTGTCATCTTCCTGCCGGTGATCCTGCTCCTGATCGTTCTGGGCTTCCATCTTGGATATGCCGAGCTGAAGGGCTTCAACTTCCAGGGCGGGACCTTTGTGCGGGGCAGCTTCATCGCACTCTGGATCGCGCTCAGCCTCTACACGGGTGCCTTCATTGCCGAGAACGTCCGGGCGGGCATCCAGTCGGTGAGCAAGGGACAGACCGAAGCCGCGTTTGCCCTGGGCATCCAACCCGGGCGCACGATGCGTCTGGTCATCCTGCCCCAGGCGCTGCGGGTCATCGTCCCGCCGCTGATCAGCCAGTACCTGAACCTCACGAAGAACACCTCGCTCGCCATTGCGGTCGGCTACATGGACGCGACCGGCACGCTGGGGGGCATCACGCTCAACCAGACTGGCCGGGAGATGGAGACGATCCTGCTCCTGATGGCGTTCTACCTGGTCGTCTCGCTGACGATCAGCTTCTTCATGAACCTCTACAACGAACGCACGAAGCTGAGGGAGCGCTGAGATGAGCCAGAACGCCATCGCCTTCGTCGCGACCGAGCAGATCCCCGCCTCGCCGCCGCCACCCAACGCTGTCGGACCGGTCAAGTGGGTCAAGGACAACCTCTTCCCGGGACCCGTCAACTCGATCCTTACGATCGTCTCAATTGGCTTTATCGCGTTCCTTGCATTCAACATCGTCCCGTGGTTCTGGGACAGCTCGTGGTTCCCCGAGGATATGTCGCTGCGCGGTTGTCGTGCCGAGGCAAGCGGTGCCTGCTTCGCCGTGATCGTCGAGCGGTTCTGGCAGTTCATATTCGGCTTCTACCCCTCCGAGTTGTACTGGCGCCCTGCGATGGCATTTGTCCTCCTGTTGCTGTCGGTCTGGCCGGTTCTGTTCAAGAGCGCCCCGCGGCCCTTGCTGATCCTGACCATGGTGTACCCTGCGGTGGCCTATTGGCTGATCTGGGGAGGGACGATCTGGGGTCCAGTCTTCGTTCTGGCCGGTCCGGTGGTCGGTTGGGCGGTGTTCACGTACGGTGGACAGCTGTTCGATGCGCTGGTGGGCGATGCCTTCGGCCCGATCCTGACAATCGTCATGTCCGTACTGGCGACCATCGTCTGGTGGCTGTTTTTCGTGATCCCGTTGGACGGCGCGTTCAGTTGGGCCCTGAACATCGGTCTCGAACCGGTCCAGAGCGGGTTGCTCGGCGGGTTTCTGCTCTCGTTGATCATCGGCGTGGTCGGGATCTCGGCGTCGCTGCCCATCGGAGTAGCCTTGGCGCTCGGGCGGCAATCGAAGCTCTTCATCGTCCGCACGATCGCGATTGGCTTCATCGAGTTCATTCGAGGCGTGCCGCTGATCACACTTCTGTTCGTGGCCTCGGTGCTCCTGAACTACTTCATGCCGCCGGGCACGAACTTCGACATCATCCTGCGCGTCTGCATCATGGTGACCCTGTTTGCGTCGGCATACATGGCCGAGGTCATCCGGGGCGGGATCGCCGCATTGCCCAAGGGCCAGTATGAGGCCGCGGATGCGATGGGGCTGACGTACTGGCAGGCGCAGCGGCTGATCGTCCTGCCACAGGCCCTGAAGATCTCGATCCCGAACATCGTCTCGACGTTCATCGGGCTCTTCAAGGACACGACACTGGTCATCATCATCGGGCTTCTGGATCCGCTGGGGCTGACCAATGCGATACGGGCCGATGCGGCCTGGAACGGCATCTTCGTCGAGCTCTACCTGTTTGTGGCGCTCTTCTTCTTCATCTTCTGCTTCGGCATGTCACGCTACTCGATGTATCTCGAGCGCAAGCTTGCCACTGACCACCGATAGAGGGGGACGGTCATGACGGAACAAGCAACCAATCTCGACGATCACATGCCGGAGGGGCGCACGCCCAATCTGGCGAAGATGACGGTCAGCGACGAGATCGCCATCGAGATCACCCAGATGAACAAGTGGTACGGCGATTTCCACGTTCTCCGGGACATCAACCTCACGGTGAACCGGGGTGAGCGGATCGTTGTCTGCGGGCCTTCGGGCTCGGGCAAGTCAACGCTGATCCGGTGCATCAACCGGCTCGAGGAACATCAGGCCGGCGACATCATCGTCGACGGGACCGAGTTGAACTCGGACCTCAAGAACCTCGACAAGGTGCGCGCGGAAGTGGGGATGGTGTTCCAGCACTTCAACCTGTTCCCGCACCTCACGATCCTCGAGAACTGCACGCTTGCGCCGATCTGGGTGCGCAAGACACCCAAGAAGGAAGCCGAAGAAACGGCGATGCACTTCCTCGAGAAGGTGAAGATCCCCGAGCAGGCACTGAAGTATCCGGGCCAGCTCTCGGGCGGTCAGCAGCAGCGTGTGGCGATCGCCCGCTCGCTCTGCATGAGACCGCGGATCATGCTGTTCGACGAGCCGACCTCGGCGCTCGACCCCGAGATGATCAAGGAGGTGCTCGACACCATGATCTCCCTCGCCGAGGAAGGTATGACCATGATCTGCGTGACCCACGAGATGGGCTTTGCCCGACAGGTCGCCAACCGCGTGATCTTCATGGACCAGGGTCAGATCGTCGAGCAGAACGAGCCCGAGGAGTTCTTCAACAACCCCAAGTCCGACCGCACGAAGCTGTTCCTGTCACAGATCCTGGGCCACTGAGCTGGGGGAGGCTCCCCAGGATCAAAGGGCCGTCGGTGGGGATCCCATCGGCGGCCTTTTTTGTAGTGCCACTGCGATCGTGTGAGGGATGTTTGCGGCTGTGACGATCTTCACAGCCAGGCCCACGCGCGCAGCAGCATTCTGATCCCAGATGAAGCGTGGCGCGTGGAAGCGGGCGTCAGACCCAGGGGATCGAACAATGTCCTATCTTGTCTTCTACCCGGCCGCCGTCTTTACCATGATGGCCGGCGCCGTCATGCTGATGAGCATTGCGTGATGGGGACGTTGCTCGCGATCAGGCGTCTACAAGCTCGCGCGGCTTTGCGAAATCCACGAACTGGCCAATGCCAAACGTGAGATCTGCCCAGGCGTCGATGGGCAGCTCCAGAACGGCTGCGGCGGCAGTCGGGAAATGCTCAAACGCACGGTGGCATCGTTGCTTTTCCGACCCGTCGGACAGTTTTCGCAGGAACGACCCGATCCCGGGCTGGTGGCCAACAAGCATGGCAGTCGACGACCGGTTCTGGAGCGTTGCCAGCCGGTACAGCATCTCGGACGGGGTCGAGTGGTAAAGCTTGCGCTCCACCTGTGGCTCCGGCAATGAGGGCATGCTGGAGCGCATCAACTCCACTGTCTGCCGCGTTCGCCTGGACGAAGAACACAGAATGACATCGGGATGATAGTCGCGATGTGCAAGCCATGCACCGATAACCGGAGCAGCATCCATGCCCCTCCGGTTGAGGGGGCGATCATGGTCGTCGAGCGTAACATCTGCCCAACTCGACTTCGCATGACGCAGCAGAATCAGCGTTTTCATGGGATATCAGAGTGGACTGGACGAATGATTCGTCAATTTTCAATTAACGTTATCCCCACGTAAGTTCATGTGATGTGGACAAACGGGCACCGCTAGTCTGCTATGGTCGCGCGGCCAGAAACGCGGCCATGTGGAACGCCCGCTGCGACTCCGGCAGGTTCAGCCGATGCCCAGCAGGACAGGCTCGGCGAACAAGACACCCACGGCGGCAGTCCGAGCCTGCGTCAGACCGCAAGTGTGTCGCACAGCGGTCGACGTCATAGACGCCTGCCGAGAACGCGTCGACGGGACAAGCCGTGGTGCAGGGCGCGGGGCAGGGGGCACATGGATCGGGGATGTCACCCGTCGAAAGGGGTATCTGCCCTTTGAATGCGAGCGCGCCGCGGTACGACACCCAGAGGCCGCGGTGCGCGCTGGCCAGCATGCCGACGGGCGAGGGCACGGCACCCTCCGCCTTCTGGGCCCAGCGCTGAAAGGGCAACCATGGCGGTCCGCCAAAGGGATAGAGCGCCTTTGCACCCGTACGTTGGGCAAGCCCATCGATCACGCGCTTCGACCATCGGTCCATGGGGTCTGGCGCACCGTCCATCGCCTCGGCGCTGGCTGAAAACGCCGCCCAAAGACCAGAACCTTCGGGACCCAGAAGGATCAAGGTCCCTACATCGTCTCCGGCGTCGTCGTCGGGCCCGGGATGGAAAGCCCCGACGACCCCGAGCCCCTTGGCCGCGGACGCTGCGACGATCTCGTCAAGTGTCATCGGCGGAACGGGAAAGCGAGCGACCAGCCGAGCCGCGCCGGTGCTCTATCCTGATGATCGGCCAGCCCGATTGTCATGCCATCATGTCCCCCAACGGGCTGATCGGTATAGGTCCCGAAC
Organism: Pseudomonadota bacterium; assembly: GCA_039033215.1. Taxonomy (GTDB): domain Bacteria; phylum Pseudomonadota; class Alphaproteobacteria; order Rhodobacterales; family Rhodobacteraceae; genus Thermohalobaculum. The sequence goes on from JBCCDA010000023.1 coordinate 11,090, forward strand.
AAACGATCCCAGACCGACAGATTGAAGCCGAAGTTCGTGTCATGCTCGACGCGGTCGATCGAGTGATGGACCCGGTGCATGTCCGGCGTGACCACAGCCAGCCTTAGCCAGCGATCAACGGCTTTTGGGAGCCGGATGTTCGCGTGGTTGAACATCGCCGCGCCATTCAGGACGACCTCGAACAGGATCACGGCCGCGACGGGCGCACCGAGCGCGTATACCAGCGCGATCTTGAACAGCATCGACAGGCCGATCTCGATCGGATGGAACCGGATCGCAGTCGTCACATCGATGTCGCGGTCGACGTGATGCACCCGGTGCAGTCGCCAGAGAATCGGGATCTTGTGGCTCGCCCAATGCTGAAACCAGATCGCGAAGTCTAGGATCACGAAGACAACCACTACCTCGATCCAGAGCGGCAGATCGATCATGTGGAAGAGCCCGATCCCCAGCGCTGTGGCATCCAGGGCCGCGAGGACAGCCGCCGCGCCGAGGCCAGCCTTCATGACAAAGGTGAGCCCCGAGTTCAGGAGGCCCATGCCCCAATTGGTCGCCCAGCGCCCGCCACGGCCGAGAGCGCGTGCCCGCATCGGTGCCGCGATCTCCCACGCTGCCATGAGCAAGAAGATCCCGAAGAAAGCACCCAGCCTGAGAAGCGCGTCGTCTGTCATTGTGTCCTTCCGTTGGCTCTCAGATAGGGCACCGCCCCCGGCGTCTGCAAGTCACACCAACGTCACGCGTATCCACATCAGAATGTGCCACGCCCGTCCCGCCTGTGGTAGGATTCGCCGCGAGACGCGAGACAAGTTTGGGGGCAGACATGACGATTTCCATCGGTCAGGCAGAACGCTTGGCGGACGCGCGCGCCGACACGGCGCTGCATTGGGCCGAGATCGCGGGCAAGCGCGTCTTTATCCTGCGTCAGGTGGGTAGCTTCCCGGACATCTCATACGATCACGGCCGGATCCTGGCGTCGCAGGTCACCGACGGTGTGTTCCCGGAGATCATCGATACCATTCGCACGGGAACGGACGTCGGGTCGGATCTGGGGGACCGCGTGATCACTTCGGTGTACCGTCGGCTGTCGCACGATGTCTTCGAAGCGTGTTCTGACGAGTTCCGACAAGCCATCGATGCGATGGGGGAGGGCCTACTGGCCGAAACTGGGGGTGGCCGCTTCACCGCGCAGGACGTCCGCGATGCGCTGGTCGCGATCGATGTCGGGAACCTTGCCGACGGCCTCACCCACCGCATGGCAAAACCGCTCGCGCCCGAGGTGAGTGGGACCATCGGCTATGTGATCGGCGCGATCCGGAAATTCCCGACCCGCACCGACGAAGGGGACGATTCTGATCCCAGTCGCGACGACGTCTCGCGCGCAGTACGCCGGCTCCGCGCACCTGCTCGCCAGATCGGCTTTGGATGCACGGCCGTAGGGGCCGCGCCCTTGGAGACGGAAGACGGATTGGGTCTGCATGCGCGGACCTTCGATGGCGCGTTCTTCGACTGGAACAACTGGCCGGGTCTCTTCATCGTCGACGAGCGTGGCACCAACCCCGACTGGCACCGGTATGTGGCGGTCGGAACCGCCGGGCTGATATACTCGGGAGGAATTTCCGGGCTGAACGATCAGGGCCTCGCATGCTCGATCCACCAGATGTCCACGGGCAACTACGATACTGGCACCGGGCGCGGAGACTATGCCGTGGCGCCCTACCTGCAGCAGCGCATCCTGCGCGAGGCGGCGAGCTTGGCCGAGGCCGAGCAGATCCTGCGCGGCACCAAACACTTCGCGTCCTGGACTATTGTCGTGAGCGACGCGAAAGCGGGCAGAGCCGCGCGCTTCGAAATCAGTGGTGGCACACAGAGGGTCCGACGCATGGATCTTTCCCCCGTGTTCTCGCAGTCGAACCATTTCCTGCACCATGACATGGCCGAACGTCACGACTACTTTGGGGATACGCACTTCACGCCCACGTTTGGCAAATGGCTGGAGAGCCGCGCGCGGCTCGAGACGGTGGCAGCGGCTGTGGCGAAAGGGGGGCTCGGGACCGGTTTCGCGATCTCGCTTCTGGGCAGCCACGCGGACGGCGCCATCGGCGGGGCACCGCGCAGCTTCGGGCGGACGATCTGCAAGGCCTACGGGCTGATGGGTTCGATCGCGCGGTGCGATCCTGATCGCACGCGGGCGATGGATCAGATCTGGATGTCGGTCGGAGATGCGCGTCCTGGTCCGCATGCGCACTTTGCGGGCTTTGCAATCGATTGGGATGCGTTGGAGGTCACACCTGTCCCAGACACCCCTGTGCGCCGGTCGGATGCGCATAGCGATGAGTTCACGGCTTCGCTGACCGACTATGTCAATGCATTCGCAGCAGTCTCTCGCCCGCGCGGTCCCGATGGCTCCTACCTTGGGCGTGACCCGACCGAGGCGGAGGAGCGCGCGCTTCAGGAGGACGCGCTTGTCCTCATTGATCGGGCTTGCAACCGTGTGGAAGATGCGGGCGAGGTGGATGTTCCTCTGCGCTATGTCCGGGCCCGGCTTCGGCACGAACTGGGTGAGTTCGAGGATGCTGCGCGTGACTGGGCGTTCCTGCGTGAGCTCTTCAATGTGTCAGGGATACCCCTGCACGACTGGGACAAGACGCTGATCATGATCCTGTCTGCCGCAACACACTACGAGATGCGGCTTCTCGAGTCGGCGCAACAGCAGCTGGCCGAAGGACGCAAGATGTTGCTGCAGATCCGACGGCGCTACTTCGCGGATGGCCCGACGCACCCAGACCTCCATGCCTGGGAACAGGTGTGTGAGGCGCTCTGGACCAAGGGAAGCGCCGAGTTGCCGTACATCGACTTCGTGACGGTCGAGTAGGGCGCGATGGTGGCCGCTGGGCGATGCGGCCATGCCCGAGCGAAGCCCGGGCCGGGGGCGAGTTCGCGCTCCCGCTGCGGTCTGCGACCGCAGATGGCCGCGCCGCCCTCCCGCTACCCTTGCGGTAAGTTGGCCTGGTCGCAAAAGTGCAGGGCTGGTCTCTGCGCTCGGCTCTACTGGCTCTGCACCTCGAAATGGGCCTCGACAGGGTTGCCGGCGTTGATGGCCAGAATGTCCTGAGGGCAGGCCGACATCGCGCAGATGCAGTCCATCTCGGCGCGGAACACCACATAGTCGCCTGGCTTGGAGACCGGTGGATCGAACGACAGCGACCCACCCGGTCCGATGGGGATGTTCATCCAGAGATTGAAGGGCGAAGGTGTCTCGTGCTGTTGCACGCCGACGTCCAGCATCGCCTGGTGCAGGTTGTCGGTGCAATTGTCGTGGTACTCGGTGCAGCCCAGCAACCCGTAGCGCTCGTTATCGCAGGCCGCCATCAGCATGTCGTGGATGCCAGGGGAAGTATCTTCTGCGAAGTGCAGGATTGGCCTGCGCTTGTTGGTGTAGAGATCCTGCCCCGCCCGGGGAAAGCAGTGATGCAACGTTGGACGGGTGTGCTCGTTCGACTGGAACTCGGCCACGTTTGGATCACAGAAGGCCCAGAAATCGACGACCTGATTGCCGTGTGTGTTGATGACCTTGAGCGATTGGCCGGCCTTCAGTCGCACGGCGCGGCCCCGGCGGGCCGGAATGGTCTCGATCACGGTGTGCACCCCTGTCTGATTGTTGCTGCTGGGACATTACGACCGCGCCCGGTGCGGTCAAGAGACGGCGCTCGCTCTGATCAGCTGAAGGCCCTATGTTGACGTCTCTTGGATGGCGCGGGATCGGGAGGGGAGTTGGAATGCAACCATTGGAGATGGTGTGCCTATGCGGCAGCTACGACCTGAAGTCCTCTTTCGGGCCAGCGTTTGACCGGTTCCCCGACATCCGGTTGCTGAGACCGCAGGAGGTCGACGATCCCGCCAGTATCCGCCATGCGATGGCCTTCAAGCCGGGAGCTGCTGCCTTCGATCCCTACCCTAATCTCGAGCTTGTTTGCAGTGTGGGGGCTGGGGTCGATGCGCTGGTGGTCCACCCGGGTCTGAAGCCTGATGTGACCGTCAGCCGCCTCATGCTCGAGACGCAGGCCCATGCGATCGCCGGGCTCGCCGCGTGGATGGTGATCGGCTGGACAAGGCGCCTTTGGGATTATGCTGACCTGCAGGGTCGGCGCGAGTGGAATGCCGACTATCTGGTCCAGCCGTCTGAGGTCCCTGTAGGTATCCTTGGCTATGGCGCGATCGGGCGCGTCGTCGGCGAAGCGCTGCTGGCGCTGGGCTTTCCCGTGCTCGGGTATGCGGGGACGGCGCGGCAGGTGGGCCCGGTCGACGTGCAATCGGGGCCTGCCGCTCTGGTCGAGATCGCCGCCAAGTCGCGCGCCTTGATCAACCTGTTGCCCCTGACCGAGGCGACACGGGGCATTCTGTCCGCAGACCTATTTGCCCGGATGCCGCCCGATTCCATTCTGGTGAACCTCGGGCGCGGGGAGCATCTGGTCGAGGCCGATCTGCTCGCGGCACTTGACCAGGGCCGCCCAGGGTATGCAGCACTTGATGTCTTCGCTCCGGAACCTCTTCCGGAAGATCATCCGTTCTGGGCGCACCCTAAGATCCGGATCACCCCCCATGTGGCGGGGGAGGGCAACTTCTTCGAGGTGTCCGACTGGATCGCGGCGGCGGTCAGGCAGTTCGAAGCAGGTGAACCGCCCCAAGGGCTGGTTGACCGGACCAAGGGTTACTGAGGCCGGCGTTATCCGGTTAGCGCGGCCATGACCTCTGCGCAGAATGCGTCGCAACTGTCGCGGTCGATCCAGCGCACCACGGCGACCAGATCGAGTTCCGGGTCCATCCAGATCACGTTCCGCCCCACGCCCAGTGCGAAGAACGACGTGCGCGGGGCCGACGGCATGTGCGCCCCGTCGCCGTTCAGCCACCAGAGGAAGCCATAGGACGGGTTCAACGGGCATGGCTGGAGGCACGTGTCGATCCAGCTTTCCGGCAGCAACTGCCGGTCGCCCCAACGTCCCCGGTTCGCCATCAACAGTCCCACGCGCGCATGGTCGGTCGTGGGAATGAACATGCCTCCGCCCCAGTGGGCGCCGCCCGAGACGCTTTCCATCGCGCGCCCGTCGATCTCGACCGTCGAGTTGGCGCCGTAGCCGCGCCATTGCCAGCGGTCCGATGCTCCGATCGGATCCATGATGCGTGCGCGCAGCAACTCGGGCAGGGGTTGGCGAAACACCTGCATCAGGGCGTAGGCGAGCACATTGACCCGCACGTCGTTGTATTCCCAGTAGCTGCCCGGCGCCTGAAGCGGGCGCGGCGTCCCTTTCATGGTAGCTTCGCCCGGTGCCGACCCGAGGCTGCGGTAATGGTCGATCCGGTCTTCCTTGCCCCAGAGCGTCCCCTGCCATTCCGAGGTGTTGGTGAGGAGGTGGCGCCATGTAATTCTTGGGTTGCCTCCCTCGTCAAAAAGATCCTCAACCGTGTCGCAACAGGGGGAATCTACCTCGATCAATCCGTCCGCCACGGCCAGTCCCGCGCAGATCGACAGATACGACTTCGCGACCGAGAACGTCATGTCGGGCGCGTCCACGGGGCCCCATTGCGTGACCATGCGCCCGCCGCGCAGGATCATGCCGGACGGATCGCCCCGGGGCGCCGTTGGACCAATGATCTCGCCATCTGGCAGCGGTTCGGAGAAGTGACCACCGGCCAGCGCCTGTCCGATGTCGCGGTCCATCGTGCTCTCGTGAGCCTTGGCGAAAGCGACCGCTCCGGCGAGCCTGGCCTCGTCGAAGCCTGCCTCAGACGGGGCGATAGCCTCGAATGCCCTCATGCCGCGGCCGGCTGGGGGAGGCGATGCGGCAGGCAGATGACGGCGGCCAGGATTACGGCCGCGGATGCGGCAAGGATCCAGAAGAGCGCGTCGAACCCCCAGGTCTCGTAGACGATGCCAATCAGGGGCAGGGCTACGGCCAGCACGCTGAAGCTGACCACGTAACGCACACCGTAGATCCGGGCACGATAGGCGCCCGAGGCCATCTTGCCGATCATGTAGTCGTTGATCGGGATCTGCCCGAAGGCGCCCAGCATGAAGCCCAGCGCCACGACCAGCGCGATCCCGTCCTCGAGCCCCGGCATCATCGCAAAGAACACGATCTGGATGGTCGCAACCGCCATGAAGACCTTGCGGGGGCCAATCCGGTCCAGCGACAACCCGACGGCAAGCTGTGCAAGCGAGGCCACCGCGAAGACCAGGAAGGCCGTGGCGCCGATCAACGTGGCGACGTCCGTATTGCCGGGTGTGATCGTATCCAGCAGGTCCGCCGCGCGCGTTGCGAAGCCCTGCAGGCGCTCATCAAAGATCTTGGGCAGGGCAAAGGTGGTCGACTGAAAGATGATCGACGACACCGCCGTTGTCAGGAAGACGATGGCCGAGACCCGGATCAGGAGAGCGCGGTAGTCGGGGTCGGGGGCCTTGGCTTCGGATTTCTTCGGTGCAGGCCCGGCCGAGACCATCCAGTCGCGGAACAGCACCCAGTAGAGGACGCCCAATCCAATCGACACCGCGCCCGGGATGAAGAACGCGGTCCGCCAGCCGCTGGTGTCGATCATGTACCCTGTCAGCAGCGCGGCGGAGGCAACGCCCAGGTTGCCCCAGACACCGTTCATCGCGATCCGCATGCCGGTGTTCTTCCATTTGGCGGTCACGATGGCGAGGCCCACGGGGTGGTAGATCGCGGCGAAGATGCCGATCACAAATAGGCCGATGCCCATTTGCAGCGGCGTCTGGGCGAAGCCCGTCAGGATCGAGGCGACGCCGACGCCCACGAAGAAAACCGCCATCATCCCGTCACGGCTCCACCGGTCCGCGAGCCACCCTGCCGGCAGGGCAAAAAGTCCGAAGGCCCAGAACCCAGGTGTCGCATAGAGCAGAAGCTCGCCATAGCTGACATCCCATTCGCGGCTGAGCGTCAAAGCGGCCACGGTGGCGAAGACCAGCATGAAGAGATGGTCCAGGAAATGCCCGATGTTCAGCATCAGGAAGTGGGATTGATCGCGTGTCATGCCCGAACCTTCATCGCCTCGACCGGTTTGGCAATCCCCTTTAGGGTCAGTTTCCCGGATGGTTCGGCCTCGACCCGGGCCTCCAGCGAGGCGTTCAGGACCCGCACTTCCTCGTTCTGCGCTTCAAGCGCCTTGAACTGGCGCACATTCTCGATGGCAATCACGGCTTGCGCGGCGAAGGTCTCGGCCAGCATGATCTGGTCCTTTGTGAAGTGCAGAAGTTCACGGCGGCTGAGTATCGTCGCATCTATGAGTAGGCCGTCGCCAAGCAGCGGCACGCGCAGGCGGGTTCAAATCCCTTCCTCTTCGGCAGTCTTCACGGCGATAGGGTCGCCGCGCAGGTAGATCTCGGTCTGGGCGTGGTCTTCGAGGTGCAGCGTTTCGCCGTCGATCAGCGTCCGAGACATCGTGATTTCCGGATCGGGCGGCCAGGTATCGCCCTCTGACATTGTTCTCGGTGCGTCGCCCCAGAGCGCCGCAACTTGAAACGTGGTCCGCTCATCGTCGCGGCTCCGCCCGTGGTCCGCTGGCGCGGGCCTCGCGGCGCGGCGGTCTCTGTCCGCTCCTGTGGCAAGGTGCGGCGTTCACCGGTAGGTCCGTCGGCGACTATCCCTGGACGTCCTCGCCGAGCAATCGCACAAGCCCAATCCGCCCGATGATATCGCTCGGGTTCTCTTGCGGCCCGGGACATCCCGGCATAGCTTCCGCGCCAAATGCATCATGGGAGGACAACATGAGCTACGAGAATCTGGAACTCTACATCAATGGTGAATTCCGCATGGGCTCCGGCGGCGATGCCGAGGATGTGCTGAACCCCGCCACCGAAGAAGTGATCGCTCAGGTCCCGCACGCCTCGAAGTCGGACATCGACGAGGCGCTGGATGCAACCGCGGCGGGCTTCGAGATCTGGCGGAGCAAGACCGCGCTCGAGCGTCAGGCCGTGATTAACAAGGCCTGCGATATCCTGGCCGCAGACATCGACCGCATCTCGCGCAACATGACCATGGAAATGGGCAAGCCGCTGGCCGAGTCGAAGATCGAGATGGCGGTGGGTATCGACATCCTCCGCTGGTACGGCGAGGAGGGCAAGCGCGCCTACGGTCGGATCATCCCGGCCCGCGTCCCCGGGCTGCGCCAGATGGCGATGAAGGAGCCGATCGGCCCCGCCTCGGCTTTCGTGGCCTGGAACTTCCCCTGTGTGAACGTGGTCCGCAAGATCGGCGCTGCCCTGGGTGCGGGCTGCTCGCTGATCATCAAGCCGTCGGAAGAGACCCCCGGGACGGCCGTTGCGATCGCCCGCGCGTTCGACGAAGCCGGTCTGCCGGCCGGTGTGCTGAACATGGTGTTCGGGGTGCCCGACACGGTGTCGCGTCACGTCCTCGGCGACAGCCGGATCAAGAAGCTGTCGTTCACCGGCTCGGTGCCTGTGGGCAAGCACCTCCAGAAGCTTGCGGCAGACAACCTGATCCGCTGCACGATGGAGCTGGGCGGCCATTCCCCGGTCATCGTCTTCGATGACGCGGATGTGGACAACGCCATAAACGTCATTGGAAACAACAAGTTCCGGAACGCGGGGCAGGTCTGCATCTCGCCCACCCGGTTCTACGTGCAGGAGAACGTCTACGAAAAGTTCGTCGACGGCTTCACCGACATCGCCAAGAACCTCAATGTTGGCAACGGGCTGGATGATGGCGTGCAGATGGGACCGCTGGTCGCCGAGCGCCGCCTGCCTGTGATGGAAGGCTGGGTCAACGACGCCAAGGACCACGGTGCGACCGTGACCGCCGGCGGCGGGCGCATGGGCAACCAAGGCTACTTCTGGGAGCCGACCATCATGCGCGACGTGCCCGAGGACGCCCGGATCATGTCCGAAGAGCCGTTCGGCCCCGTCGCGCCCGTTGCCTCGTTCAAATCCGCCGACGAGGTCATCGAGAAGGCCAACAAGCTCGAGTTCGGACTGGCATCCTACGTCTTCACCTCGGACGGCAAGAAGGCCAAGGCCATGGAAGCGGCGATCAACGCGGGCATGGTCGGCGTGAACCACCCGATGGTGTCGATGCCCGAGACCCCCTTCGGCGGCGTCAACGAATCCGGCTACGGCCACGAGGGCGGCACCGAAGGCCTCGACTGTTTCCTGCGCACCAAATTCGTGACCGAGACGGGCGTTTGAGCCATGGATAGGGTGGGGTTCAACCCCACCCTATGCGGCACGGCTGTATTCGGAAGCGCTACCTGATGCGCGCCTGAACGAAGTAGCCCAGGATCGTGTCCTCGCCCAACGCCTTGAAGGCTTCGAGCCGTTGCAGTCCCTCGACCAGCACGTAGCGTTCGCCGTCCTTGCGGACGCTGATGGGAATCTTGAGACCCTCTTCCAGTACGCTCTCGGCGATTTCCTGGACCTTGGCCTCGTCGCGCGTTCGGGCGCGTTTGGCCGGCACGTAGATTTTCTCGATCGGCAACTTGTGCTGTTCGCGCACGAAGTCCTCCCAGACAACTCAACAGGATGAGGGTAGCCGAGAGTCACGCTCTCGGCGAGGATTGTCTGACCTCGACAGCCCGGAGGCCGCTGGCATGCCGGAGCGTCTTAGGCTCGGGCCGGTCGTGCGCGTTCGGTTACCATCCTGAGGGCGCGATTTCCCGCAGGCGTCAGTGCGACACGACCACAGTTCACTTCAACCAAACCCAAATCGATTAACTTGAGCGAATGCTTGAAAGGCACCGGCTCCCGGGTTGGGCCGGTGCCTACAAGCAACAAAGACTTGCACTCAGGTGTTGTCAGCTTGGATACGCAGGCTGCAACTTTACACATCGAACTACTCCCCGAAAACAACGGTACGCTCACTGGGACAACGCAAGTGTTGTGCCAGCCTGCTTTGGCGGATTGAGGGCGCGGAAATCGCAAAATCGCCTACATTTGGCACAAATGTGGCAAGATGCACGGTACGATCTGTCCCATATTGCACACATGTCGGTTTGCAAGTTGCGAAATCGACTCGCAGAGATGGTCGGTGCACCTCCAACGGCAGGACCTCCGCGGTAGACTTTTGCTCCCAGACAGAGGTCTCGCGGGTCTGTTCCAGCGTGTGCCTGGAGGGCATGGTCAACGACATGGGTTTTCCTCTTGACTTGATGCCGCGCGCGAGGTGGTGCGTTCTTCACTGGCACGGTTCAGCAGGTACCCTACGAAAAGCGAGAAAACTTTTCGTAAACTTGTGCCCGTGCCAGTTCACCAGCGGGGGGCGGGCCTTGCCACTACGAGGTTGTCGTGGATGCGGGTGGTCTGCCCGGTCAGGCAGGCGATGTACATGTGCCAGGGGGTGACGAGGAACGTCCGCCTGCAAGCGGCGCCGACGACCAAGCCCGTGCTGATGGCGACGCGTGAACCATCCGTCGGTTACGCGGGGTGAAACGTCGGTTCGTCTGCATTGAAGTGCCGAAACCTCTGAAAGCGTGAAGAAAGTCTTAAGCCACCGGGTGGCCAAGGGCCGGAATGTATGTTTTGGTCGGAACAGCAGGGAGAGAAGGGAGACATCATGACTCTCAAGGTTGAAGACAAGTACAAGATGGATTTGTTGGCGGCAGAGGCCCGCATGGGCCGAATCGACCGCCGCGCATTCATGTCGATGGCACTTGCGTCTGGGATGACAGCGTCTGCTGCGACCGGGCTCTGGAGCACATCGGCCGCGGCAAACCCCAAGAAAGGCGGCACTTTCCGCTTTGGTGTGCACGACGGCAACCAGTCTGACACGCACGACCCGGGCACCTATGTCAGTGTCGGCCAGATCCAGCTGGCACACACGCACCGGAGCTATCTGACCGAAATCACATCCGACAACGGGCTTGGTCCAGACATGGCGGACGGTTGGGAAGCCTCGGCCGACGCGAAGGTATGGACGTTCATGCTGAACAAGGACGCCACGTTCCATGACGGGCGCAAGTTCACATCGAAGGACGCACTGGCCTCGTTGAACCACCACCGGGGCGAAGGCAACACCTCGGCCGCGGCTTCGCTGCTCGCGAGCGTGGTGGATATCAAGACCGATGGCGATCATGCCATTGTCATCGAGCTGGATCAGGGTTTCGCCGATCTGCCGTGGATCATGACCGATTACCACCTCGTGATGCTGCCGGCCAATGACGATGGCACCCTGGAGTGGGAGACCGGTATCGGGGCCGGGCCCTATGTGCTGGAGCAGCATGAGCCGGGCGTGGGCTCCTCGCTGGTGCGTCACGACGGCTGGCACCGTGAGGGCGCTTGGTTCGACCGGATCGACATGATCGTGCTGAACGACCCCAACGCCCGCCAGACAGCGCTGGTGACGGGCGACGTGGATGCGATCTCGTCGGTGGACCTGAAGACCATGGGTCTGATGAAGCGCGACAAGAACATCCAGATCGACAACATCCCCTCGGGGTCCGCGATCACGCTGCCGATGCACTGCGATACGGCGCCGTTTGATAATGTCGACGTTCGTCTCGCGCTGAAATACGCGATTGACCGCGACGAGATCATCGAGAAGATCGTCTTCGGCACGGGCTTCCCGGGCAACGACTTCCACGTCTCGCCCAACATGCCCTACTATCCGGACATCGAACAGCGGGCCTACGATCCTGACAAGGCCAAGTTCCACCTGAAGCAAGCAGGGATGGAGAACCTGTCCGTCAGCCTGTCGGCGGCGGACTCGGTGCTGCCCGGTGCCGTGGACATGGTTGTACTCTACTCCGAGCAGGCCAAGAAGGCTGGCATCGACCTGAGGGCCGTGCGCGAGCCGAACGACGGCTACTGGTCGGACGTCTGGCTGAAGAAGCCGTTTACTTTCGTGAAGTGGGGCGCGCGCCCGACGCCGGACAACATGTTCTCGCTGGCCTACAAGGATGACGCGGCCTGGAACGAGAGCCGCTGGCAGAATGCGCGGTTCAACGAACTGCTGCTGCTGGCCAAAGCGGAGCTGGACGAGGCCAGGCGTACCGAGATGTATGCCGAGATGTGCACGCTGGCACGTGACGACGGCGGCACGATCATCCCGATGTTTGTGAACTTCGTCTACGCGCGGCGTTCGAACGTCCAGCACAGCGGCCAGGTCGCTGCGAGCTGGGAGGCGGACGGCGCCCGTGGTACCCACCGCTGGTGGTTTGCCTGACGACGTGATCTAGCGGCGCTCCGATTTCGGAGCGCCGCCTTCACGGACGGTCCGGCGCAAGGTCAAGAGACCCCGGATCGGCTGTGGCCAGGCCGGGGGAACACAAGGCCCTCCCTCGGCCAAGTACATTCAGCCCGTAACGGGCATGGACGACAAGGAGGGGGAGTATGGGTGACGTTTTATCGCTCGTGGCCAAACGGCTCGGGCTCGGACTGATCACACTGCTGGTCATTTCGATATTGATTTTCTTCGCGGTGGAGCTTCTCCCCGGCACGGTGGCCGAGGCGGTCCTGGGCCAGGGGGCGACTCCCGAAAACGTGGCTGCGCTCAATGCTAAGATGGGCCTCGATCAGCCGGCACCGCTCCGCTATGTCAACTGGCTCTTCGGGGCGGTTCAGGGCGATTTCGGGATCTCGCTGATCTCGGAGGAGCGTGTGACCGAAAAGATCGGGCCGCGGTTTGCCAACACGCTGTTCCTGGCGGCCTATGCGGCCGTGATCGCGGTCCCTCTGGCGATCGTGCTGGGTGTGATCGTGGCGCTCCTGCGCAACTCGATCTTCGACCGGGTGGCCAACGTCGCGACGCTGACGTCGATCTCCAGCCCGGAGTTCTTTCTCGGCTATGTCCTGATCCTCTACTTCGCGGTCCAATGGGGCATGTTCCCGGCCAACTCGACGCTTAAGTCGGACATGACCTTCAACGAACTTCTCTACCGCACCTTCCTGCCGGCGCTGACAATGGTCCTGGTCGTCCTTGCACACATGATGCGCATGACGCGGGCGGCGATCATCAACCTTCTGTCGTCGCCATACATCGAGATGGCGCGGCTCAAGGGGGTCTCGCCCTGGTCGGTGATCGTGCGCCATGCTCTGCCGAACGCTTGGGCACCGATCATCAACGTGGTCGCGCTCAATCTCGCGTATCTGATCACGGGCGTGGTGCTGGTTGAAGTCGTCTTCGTCTATCCCGGCATCGGTCAGACGCTGGTTGACGCCGTTGCCAAACGGGACTTCCCGGTCGTTCAGGCCTGCTGCCTGATCTTTGCGGCGACGTTTATCCTGTTGAACCTTGCAGCGGACGTGGGGTCGATCCTGACGAACCCGCGCCTGCGGCATCCGAAGTAAGGGGGGCGGGAGATGGATTATTTCGTCATCGGTTACTACGCGCTTCTGATCGGGAGCTCGTGTCTGGCAGCCTACATGAAGCAGCGGTCGATCTTTCTGCTGCTGTTCTCGCTCACGTTGGTGTCATTCGTGGTCGGCATCGTCGGTGGTGTCGGATGGCTTTGGACGATCACCGTCTGTGCCGGGCTTCTGGCGCTTTCGGCAGGCACCTCCTATGCATGGCGCGAGTTCTTGGTGTCCATCGCCGGGCCCGAGATGGCAAAGGTGTTGCGCACGGCGCCCCTGACGGCATCGTTCGGAATGTTCGTGATCTTCACCTATGCGATCATGGGCATCTTCGCCCCGATCATTGCGCCGTTCGGGGAGGCCGAGGTCATCGGCGGTGCGTTCGATCCGCCTGATGAGAACTTGCTGCTGGGGGCCGATCAACTTGGCCGCGATATGTTCAGCCGCATCGTCTACGGAGCGCGGAACACTGTCGGCCTTGCGCTGATGGCCACAATCCTCGCCTTCTTGATGGGGGCTGCGGCTGGTCTGATTGCGGCGGTCAAGGGTGGCTGGTTCGATCAGTTCATGGGGCGCTTCGCGGACGTGATCATGTCGGTGCCCTCGATCATCTTCGCGCTTCTGATGCTGTCGATCTTCGGCACAAACCTCACCGTTCTAGTGCTGGTGGTGGCGATCATCTACAGCCCCCGTGTTTTCCGTCTGACCCGCGCGGTCGCCGGGAACGTCGTGGTGATGGACTACATCGAGGCGGCGAAACTGCGGGGCGAGGGGACAGGATACCTCATTCGCAAGGAGATCCTGCCAAACTCCTCAGCTCCGCTGATCGCCGAGTTCGGGTTGGAGTTCTGCTTCGTCTTCCTGCTGCTTGCAGGTCTCTCGTTCCTCGGCCTCGGTATCCAACCGCCAACGGCGGACTGGGGGTCCATGGTTCGCGAGAATGCGACGCTTATCTCGTTCGGGGACAATACACCCCTGATCCCAGCCGCGGCCATCGCGCTACTGACGGTGGCTGTCAACTTCGTGGTGGACTGGATGCTCTACCGCTCGTCCGGTCTGAAGGAGTGATCCGATGAACGACATGTCAAACAAGGAAGTGTTGCTCGACATCAAGGACCTCCGAATCGAAGGCTATGCCGACGAGAAGTGGTTCGAGATCGTGCACGGCGTCGACCTTACGCTCCACAAGGGCGAAGTGCTGGGCCTGATCGGCGAATCCGGGGCTGGCAAGTCCACGATCGGGTTGGCCGCAATGGGCTTTGCCCGGGATGGCTGCCGGATATCCGGCGGCTCGGTTGAGTTCGATGGAATGGAGCTGACGACATCGACGGAATCCGAGCGTCGCGCCTTGCGCGGTGCACGGATTGCCTACGTCGCGCAATCGGCCGCGGCCAGCTTCAACCCGGCGCACAAGCTGATCGACCAGTACTCAGAGGCTCCGCTGAACTACAAGCTGCAGTCGAAGTCTGAGGCCTATGAGGACGCCAAACAGCTCTACGAGCGGCTGCGCCTGCCTAATCCGAATGAGATCGGCTTTCGCTATCCTCACCAGGTATCCGGTGGTCAACTCCAGCGCGCGATGACCGCGATGGCCATGGCTTGCCGACCGGATCTGATCATCTTCGATGAGCCGACCACTGCGCTGGATGTGACCACGCAGATCGAGGTGCTGGCGGCGATCCGGGATATCGTCGAGCAGTTCGACACGGCAGCGATCTATATCACGCACGACCTCGCGGTCGTGGCGCAAATGGCCGACAAGATCAAAGTGCTCCTGAAGGGCAACGAGGTCGAGGAGGCGGATACTGTCACGATGCTCGACAATCCCAAGGAGGACTACACCAAGTCCCTCTGGGCCGTGCGCTCGTTCCAGCGGGACCAAAAGTTCCGGCCAAATGATGGACAGCCGCCGGTCGTTTCGGTCAAGAACGTCGATGCGGCTTACGGCGACGTAAAGGTCCTCGAGGATGTTTCCTTCGACATCTACGCTGGGATGACTGTGGCGGTAGTCGGAGAGTCCGGGTCCGGAAAGTCGACGACAGCGCGCTGTATCACGGGGCTCCTGCCTCCGCGTGGAGGCGAGATCCTGTTCAAGGGAGAGGCGCTTCCGCCCAAGTACACCGACCGAACACGGGATCAGCTCCGCCAGGCGCAGATGATCTACCAGATGGCGGATACGGCGCTGAATCCGAAGGTGCAGATTTCGGAAATCATAGGTCGGCCTGCGCAGTTCTACTCCGGGCTCAAGGGCACGGCCTTGAAGGCCCGGGTCGATGAACTGCTGGATCTGATCGAGCTGGAACCGGGCAAGTTCTACAACCGCTATCCGCCTGAGCTTTCGGGTGGCCAAAAGCAGCGTATCGGAATTGCCCGCGCGTTGGCGGCTGAACCCACGTTCATCATCTGCGACGAGGTCACGTCGGCCCTGGACCAGTTGGTGGCGGAGGGAATCCTCAAGCTCCTGGACCGGCTGCAGAAGGAGCTGGATCTGGCCTATATGTTCATCACACACGATCTGGCCACAGTGCGGTCGATCGCCGACGAAGTGGTTGTGATGCAGAAGGGCAAGGTGGTCGAGCAAGGTCCCAAGCTGGAGATGTTCCAGCCGCCGCACCATCCCTACACGGATCTTCTGCTAAGCTCTGTGCCGGAGATGGATCCCAACTGGTTGACCCAGCTCCTGAACGAGCGGGGCGTCGACAATGTCGGGGAGGCCGCTGCGGTCTCGGGTGGGATCGAGGGCTGATCTACCACCTAGTCTGAAAGACAAGGGGCGGCCTGGGCCGCCCCTTTTTCGTCAGCATTCCTGCGTTCGTTAGCTTTGCGGTGCGAGGCACTCTGCCAACGATTCGGCCATGCCTTTGATCAGTGCGGGATAAGCGCCAGGGCCGGGTTCCTGTTTATGGCCTAGTGGATCGAGGACGCCCACGCTGGCATTGGTGCCCTGTATCAGTGCGGCGGCGCTGGCCGGATCGTGCTGTGGCTCGCTGAACACGCAGACCGCCCCCGCCTTCTCTAGGAACCCGCGGAGTTCGACCATGCGAGCCGCCCCCGGATCCGTCGCATCTCCGACGGCGATAGCACCCGCAGCATGGAAATCGAACCGGTACTCGAAGTAATGGTAGGCGTCGTGGAACACGAGGTAGGGGCGATCCTTGACAGCCGAAAGTGTCGCCGCAGCCTCGGACACTGCCGCGCCAATCATGGCGCGCGCCTTCTCGGCATTGGCCTTGTAGGTGGCAGCGTTGGCCGGATCATGCTCGGATAGTTCCTCCGCGATTGCGGTCAGCCAAATCTCGGCGTTCTCGGTATCCAGCCAGGCGTGAGGGTCAACGCCGTCATGTTCATGCGCATGACCGTCATGGTCGTGGCCGGCATGTGCATCGTGGTCGTGCCCTGCCTCCTTTTCGGCATGCTTGTCGTGGTCATGATCGTGCCCTGCTTCTTTTTCGGCGTGCTTATCGTGGTCGTGGTCGTGCCCTGCCTCTTTTTCGGCATGCTTGTCGTGATCGTGGTCGTGACCAGCCTCCTTCTCCGCATGCGCATCATGGTCATGGTCGCCGAAGAGTGGGCCTTCCCGATACTCAAGCTGCGTGGTGCCGTCCACATCCAACAACTTCAGCGCGTGAGCATCACCGGAGAGGTTTGCGACAGCGCGCCCGATAGACGGCGTTAGCTCTTCGCCCATCCAGATCACGATGTCGGCGTTCTGCAGCGCCGCAGCCTGGCTAGGCCGCATCGCAAAGTCGTGTGGGCTGGTCGAGCCGTCTATCAGGAGCTTGGGAGCCCCAAGACCGTCCATCACGGCAGCGACCAGAGAATGCACCGGCAGAATGTCGGTCACAACGTCCGGTGGCTCGGCCTGTGCTGGAAGTGCAACCAGCGCTGATGTCAGAAGGGCAGCGGCGACCATACGCATCGTGAGGTTCTCCCTGTCTAGGCAACGGTTGTCGAAGGTGTTACTTGATATCAAATCCGCAATCCAGATGAATGTAACGAGATAACATTCGCAATGTCGAACAACCCGTCCCGAAGCAGGCAAGCGGCCTTTGAGACCCATGACCACACGGGGTGCATAGCGCGCGTCATGGCCGAAGCCGAAGCGCGTTGCGCGACGCTCGGCGCCCGTCTGACGCCTGCACGGCGCCGCGTACTGGAGATCCTTGTCGAAGAACACCGGGCATGGGGCGCGTACGATGTGCTCGCCCGGCTGGCTGAAGAGGGTCAGCCCGCACATCCGCCCGTCGCGTACCGTGCGCTGGATTTTCTGGTCTCGCATGGTCTCGCTCACCGTATTGAACGGCTCAATGCCTTCGTCGCGTGCGATCACCCCGGCGAAGGGCATCGACCCGCATTTCTTATCTGCCGTGGATGCGATCTTGTTGCTGAAACGCACATCCCCGCAGATGCTGGTCCCTTGGGCGAACAGGCCTCTGAGATGGGCTTTGAGATCGAACGGGCGTACGTCGAAGCAGAAGGGCTATGCTCTGACTGCCGGGCTGCGTCATGAGCCTGATCCAGGCTGAGCGCCTTCAGGTCGAGGTGGGTGGTCGGATGATCCTGCGCGATGTCGACTTTCAGATCTCGGAGGGTGAGATCGTAACGATCATTGGCCCCAACGGATCAGGCAAGTCGACGTTGCTGCGGGCCCTGATTGGCGCGATCAACGCGTCAGGAGGCTCGATCAAGCGTAAGGACGGGCTTCGTATGGGCTATGTTCCTCAACGCCTTGGCCTGGAACGCGCACTACCTCTTACCGTTGCCCGCTTCCTGTCCCTGCCGACACGTCTGAGCGTAGCCGAGACTGCGCGGCTTCTGGCCCGGACCGGCGCGGAAGGCTTGGCCTCGCAGCAGATGACGGCCTTGTCAGGTGGGCAGTTCCAACGAGTGCTTCTGGCCAGGGCACTTGCGGGCGACCCCCAGATCTTGATCCTGGACGAGCCGACGCAAGGCTTGGACCAGCCCGCAATCGCATCATTCTACAAACTGATCGAAAAGCTGCGTCAAGAGATCCGCTGTGCGGTTCTCATGGTTAGCCACGAGCTCCATGTCGTGATGCGCGCATCGGACCGGGTGATATGCCTCAACGGTCATGTGTGTTGCGAGGGGGCACCGATGGCAGTCTCCGCGGCACCGGAGTACCGCGCACTCTTCGGCGACAGCGGAGCTACGCTGGCGCTCTACAAGCACGTGCACGATCACAGCCACGACCATGATCATGAGCATCGTCCGGTAGGGGCGGACGGCTGATGTTGGATGACTTTTTGGTCCGCGCCGGTCTTGCCGGCGTCGGAACCGCGTTGGCGGCTGGGCCGCTCGGGTGTTTCGTGGTCTGGCGCCGGATGGCGTTCTTTGGCGATGCGACGGCGCATGCCAGCCTTCTAGGTGTCGCGCTAGCGCTTGCGCTATCCGTTCCGGTCCTGTTGGGGGTCGCGGTCATGGCGTTGACCATGGCCGCCACTGTCTCGGCTCTCGTGTCGCGGGGTCATGTGATGGACACGACGTTGGGCGTGCTTAGCCACGGGGCACTCGCGATAGGTCTGGTGGCGGTGTCCTTCATGCCAGGCGTGCGCGTTGACTTGACGAGCTTTCTGTTCGGTGACGTGCTTGCTGTGTCGCGGACAGACTTGGTGGTCATTTGGGGCGGGGCGATCGCGGTCGTTGCTTTGCTGACCTTTCGTTGGTCGGCACTTCTGGCCTCCACGCTCAACCCAGATCTCGCGCAAGCGTCCGGCATTTCTGCGTCACGTGAGCAGATGGTTCTTACCCTGTCGATGGCTCTGGTGGTCGCCGTTGCGATCAAGGTTGTCGGCGCACTCCTGATCGCGGCGCTCCTCATCATTCCGGCGGCGGCGGCTCGGCCCTTGGTGCGCACGCCCGAGGCGATGGCGGTTCTGGCGAGTGTCATCGGCGCGGTCGCGACGTTGGCAGGGCTTGGAGCATCACTTCGGTTCGATACACCGACCGGCCCCAGCATGGTTGTCGCGGCGCTTGTTGGCTTTTGTGCAACCGCGGCTCTCCGTCGACCCGGGATGTGAAGTGTCCGCGGGCGCCACCCTTCCGGCAAGTAGGCATCTATCTACCGGCAGGTGTTCGCCAGCCTGTCGGCAGATAGACGGCTAGCGCGGAAGATAGATCGCAAGGTTAGCGATGTCTCCCTGACGAAGGCCTAGTGCTTCGGCTGCGGCCCTTGACAGCGTTGCAGTCCGCCCACCCTCTCCTGCCTCGCGCCAGATGAAGGTCACACGGGTTGTCGAGCCGGTGGCCGTGTCGGTGATCCAACCTGCTCGTTGCTCTCGATCGAACGTACCTGCAATCCAGGCACCCGGCCGCGAGTCCCTTCCTGTGAAAACGGCGGGTGCGAAGCCAACCCAGCGGGCGTTCGCAAGGGTCGGCTCTTGGGAGGCAAGAGCGGTCAGCGCCGTCGCAGTGTCAATCTGCACCTCGGTCTCACCAGCCTGTGTTGCGATACCCGCTGGCGGTGCCGGCGCCACGATTTGCGGTGCGACCTCGACTGACCCCACCTCGTTCGATATGGGCGGAACGCCGATGTCCGGTGCGTCAGAGGCAGCTGTTGCTGTCGACCCGTCCGCTGGAGACTGAGTCGGTGCCAATGGTGCAATAGCAAGGCCGCCGCTTGCGGCGGTCGCGCCTGGAGCGGGTCCAACCGACCTCTCTGGGGCGATAGAGTTTGCGACGAGACTACCGGGTGCTGCAGGAGCCACAACCGCCTGTTCGAGAACTGGATCCAACCCATCGATTGGCTCATTCGATGTCCCAACTCCCGGCAGAGCCTCCGCCTCGCTGGACGGCGATAAGTTGACGATCACTGGTGTCTCGGATCCCATTGCCGTCGGCGGCGTGCTCTCGACTTCGCGCGGAACGGCCAGAGGCTGTATGTAGGGCGGTGACGGTACCGGAATAGACTTGGCGGCTATAGTGGTGGGCGCAAGGGTTGATGCTGCCCCCACGTTAACGCTAACCGCGCCTGGTTGAGTGCTGTCCGAGGTGCCGGGATCAACGAATGTCCCAAGTGGATCGCGAGTTTCTCCCAACGTCGGGGTGCCGAGAGCCAGAGTCAGCGTGATCGCTGCAGCTTCGATCCGTAGGGTTGGGCGAGATATGAAGAACGCCATCGCTGGTCTCCTCAGACCCGATTTGCAAGCCGGCAGGAAGGGTCGCCAAGCCCACATGGATTTACGGCCCCGTGGGCACATGACCAGTTCGGAATGCGGCGCTGAGGACAGAAAGGTGCAAACTCGGGAGGCGATGCGGCTTGCACGCAACAAATACGCCCCGCACCGAGCGGCGCGGGGCTTCTGTTTCGATCGATGCTCGGTTCAGGCTAGGGCAGCCTTGGCCTTTTCGACGATAGCACCAAAGCTCTCGGGCTCGTGAACGGCGAGATCGGCAAGTACCTTACGATCGATCTCGATCCCGGACTTGCTCAGACCGTTGATGAAGCGTGAGTAGCTGAGGCTTTCGTCGTGTGCACGCACCGCGGCGTTGATACGCTGAATCCAGAGCGCACGGAACTGGCGCTTGCGCCGCTTGCGGTCCCGAGTCTGATACTCCAGTGCCTTGTCGACGGCTTGTGTTGCCGTGCGAAAGGTCCGCGAACGCGCGCCGTAGTATCCTTTGGCCGCTTTGAGGACCTTCTTGTGGCGTGCGATTGACGCCGGTCCGCCTTTAACTCGTGGCATGTCAGGGCTCTCCTTACGCGTAGGGCAGGAACTGTTTCACGATCTTCTCGTCCTGGGGCGAGAGCACCGTGGTTCCGCGCGCATTGCGAATGAACTTGTTGGAACGCTTGATCATGCCATGACGCTTGCCGGCCTGTGCGACCTTGATGCGCCCGTTGGCGGTGACCTTGAAGCGCTTCTTTGCGCCTGACTTGGTCTTCATCTTGGGCATTTCGATCTCCTGGTTAGGGTCGTCATCAGGGTGACTCGGCAGCCCATACCGGCCGGACACCCGCTGAGGCCGCGGTCTATACGCGCTGGACGGGATCCGTGCAAGAGGGTTGACGGCGCTCAACTGGTCGGCGCGTCCAAGGTCAGTTCACTGGCCCCGGGTATCTCCAGTCGCTGTCGAATTGGATCTTGAGCGGTGGGCTCGAGGCGCCTGAAGATCTCATGCAGAGCATCGGTGTCGCGATATGCGTCCGCCCGAAGTCCGATCATCGCGGCGGCTGCGGTGGCGGATGACAATCTGCCTTCGGCATGTTGCGTGTTGATGCGACGTGCCTCGGCGCGCCGGCAGTTGCGGGCCTCGTCGTAGGCGTCGGCGATGCCGCCGGAGCTTGCGCCTGTTGGGATCTCCACCGCGCAGACGCCACTGCCAAATGTGGCGGGTAAGCCTGGTGGTACGCCGCCAGTAGCGGGTTCGGGTGCGGGGGCGCAGGCCGTGACGAAAATCAGGCAATAGGCGCCAACAAGTCTCAAGGACATAACAAGCTCCCAGCTGGGCTTGTTGTGCCAGCGCGCTCCCTACCTGCCAAGAGAATGGTGCCGATCTGCCGGTAGACAGGGATCAACCTGCAGGTAGAGAGGCGTCACTGGCAGTTATAGCGGCGACCACGACAACGACGATAAGCGATGCGGCCATCACGTAGTTGATGAACCGTTGCGTTCCCGTCGGCAGTTCCATCCGCCGCACAGTGACGCCGGCGCCGAGCCAGAGAATATGCACAGGGATCCAGACCAGATTCATCAGGACGAATTTCCAAGCGACCTCGATCACGAAGCTGTCGGGGTAGAAGGCAAAGCCGGTGATGAGCAGGCTGCCGACTGCATAAGCCTTGGGATTGATCATCTGAAGCAGAATGCCGTCCCGGATCGTAGGCGCGCGTTGGGCGGCGATAAATCCGATCTTGGCGCCAGCGAAGGCTATTTTCGTAGCAAGATAGATAAAGTATGCAACTGAGGCGATCAGAAGCGCCGTTCGAAGACCTGGGATCGAGAAAACTGCGGCCGTCAGTCCAGTCGCCACCATCAACATCGTCAAGTTTGTGCCAAGGTTCAGCCCAATTAGAAACCTTAAGCCCGCACGCCAACCGAAGCCCGAACCAATACCGGCAGTGGTCAAAACCCCCGGACCGGGTGTGACGATCATCATGAACAGGGACAGTGCAAAGGAGAGCATCAGGCCTCGGTACCGACCGCTGCGGCGACGGACCCGAACCCGTCCCGCTCGAGCAGTTGGTCGAGACCACTCGCGATATGCGCCCCCAGGCTGACGCCTTCGAAGACCAGCGCTGTATAGAGCTGGACTGCCGAGGCGCCTGCCTTCACGCGCGCATAGGCATCTTGGGCAGAGGCAATCCCGCCAACCCCGATCAGGGGGATGGACCCATCTGTTGCCCGATAGAGTTGACGCAGGATCTCGATGGCTTTCTCCCGCAGGGGCGCCCCGGATAGCCCACCTGCCTGTCGTGCGTGTTCGGAGCGCAGCCCCTCCCTCGACAGCGTGGTGTTCGTTGCGACGATGCCATCGACGCCGCGCGCGCGGGCCACACCTGCAATGTCAGAGACCTCACCTGCCGATAGGTCGGGGGCTATCTTCAAGAAGATAGGCAAGGGCCCAAGCCGGTCCCGTGCCTCCAACACCCGGCCCAGCAGCGCGTCGAGCGCTGCCTTGCCCTGCAGGTCACGCAGCTTCTCGGTATTGGGTGACGAGACGTTGATGGTGGCGAATGCGACATGGGCGTGGAAACGTTCCAGCACAGCCACGTAGTCTTCCGCTCTGTCCTCTGTCTGCTTGTTGGCGCCCAGGTTCACGCCGACGATCCCCCGCGGTGCCCGACGGGTCAGGTTGCGATGGATCGCGTAAGCGCCATCGTTATTGAAGCCGAAGCGGTTGATGACCGCCAGATCCTCGGACAACCTGAAGAGCCGCGGCTTTAGGTTCCCGTACTGTGGGCGCGGAGTGACAGCACCGATCTCGGTGAAGCCGACACCCGTGCGCAATACTTCCGGCACGGCATGGGCATTCTTGTCGAAACCGGCGGCGATCCCGATCGGATTCGGTAGGGTGATCCCTGCCAGATCGGTCGTCAATCGCGGAGAGGTGACTGGACCTCCCCCCCCAGCCAGTCCGGCCCGTAGCAGGTCAAGGGCAAGCCCGTGCGCTGTTTCGGGGTCCAGGCACCGCAGGGCACGAAGACCGATGCGTTCGACCAAGCTCATGCCATCTCCGTCGGGAAGACGTGGCCGGTCGGGGAAAGAGGCAACTCCTTCGCCCAGACGACATCCGCGTGGCGCAAGGGGCCATAGAGATGAGGAAAGAACGCCCCACCGCGCGATGGCTCCCACTTTAGCGCCTCGCCCAACGTGGAAGTGTCCATGGCCAAGAGCCAGAGACCATTCAGACCACCAAAGTGCTTCTTAGCGGTCTCGGGCGCTTGGCAGGCAGTCGAGAAGTGCACAAAGCCATCCGAAACATCTACCGGTGCGCCCGCGGTCTCTCCTCGGGTCATCAGGTCGGCCCACTGATCGGTCGTGAGAATTTTGTAGATGAGCATGGGCGGGGACGTAGCCCCCGACCCTGATTCCGGCAACCGCGCTTAATTCACGTGCCCTTCTGCCTTGGCCCAATGCAACGTCGCGTCCAGGGCCGTCTCCATCGGCTCGAACAAAGCGTCGATTTCATCTTTGGAGATGATCATTGGTGGGCAGAGCGCAAGGCTGTCGCCAATGGCCCGCAAGATAACCCCGTGCTTAAGCAGTTCCTGGCTCAGTGCTGGGCCGACTTTACCGGGCGTTGCGAATCCGGACGGATCACCGTGTTTTGGTGCCACTTCAATCGCACCCATCAACCCTGCCGAGCGCACCTCACCTACCAGCGGGTGGTCACGATACTTTTCAAGTTTCTCCTCGAAGTACGGCGCGACTTCGCGGACGTGGCCAAGGATGTTGCGCTTTTGGTAGATGTCCAACGTCGCAACGCCTACAGCACAGCCCAGCGGGTGGCCGCCATAAGTATAGCCGTGCCCGAGTGCAGGATACCGTGCAGACTCTGCCTCAACCGCATCGGCCATCTCCGCGTCGATCGCGACTGCAGATAGCGGTGCATAGGACGCCGTCAGCTGCTTGGCCATCGACACACTGTTTGCAGGCACGTTGAAGGTCTCCGTCCCGAACCAGTTGCCCGTGCGCCCAAAGCCGCAGATCACTTCGTCCGCAATCATGCGCACGTCGTACTTGGTCAACACGGGGGCGATCGCCTCGAAGTAGCCCTTGGGAGGGACGATTACGCCGCCTGCACCCATGACGGGCTCAGCGATGAATGCCGCGACAGTGTCGGGGCCTTCCGCCAGAATCATCTCTTCCAACTCGGCGGCGAGGCGTTTGGAGAACTCCTCCTCCGTCTCGCCATCGTGGCCTTCACGCCAGTAGTGCGGTGTCGTGGTGTGCTTGACGAAATCGAAGGGCAGGTCGAACGAGCCATGGTTCAATGGTAATCCTGTCATCGACGCCGCGACCAGCGTGACGCCGTGATAGCCCTTCTTGCGCGAGATGATTTTCTTCTTCTTGTGCTTGCCGAGTGCGTTGTTCATGTACCAGGTCAGCTTGACCTGGGTATCGTTAGCTTCCGACCCCGAGGAACAATAGAACACCCGCGCCATCGGGCGGGGGTACATGTCCTTGATCTTCTCGGCGAGCTCGATCGCGGGCTCGTGGGTGCGACCACCAAAGAGGTGATAGTAGGGCAAGCGGTCTAGCTGGGCCTTCGCGGCATCAATCAGTTCGGCATCGCCGAAGCCAAGTCCGGCGCACCATAGCCCGGCCATCCCTTCGATGAAGCGGTTGCCCTGGTCATCGTAGACATAGACGCCCTCACCACTTTCGATCAGATGCGCGCCGATTTGACGGTGAGTGGCGGCATTTGTGTATGGGTGGAGCAGCGCCTCGATATCGCGCATCTGAGTATTGGAGAGAGGTTTTGTGTCGTGCGGCATGCTATCGCTCCTCCGTGAGCCGTCGTCTGCGTTGTCGCTCGAGTGTGCCACATCTCTATGCGCTTGTGACCCACCTGGGGCGATAATGGCAGTGTGCCTTTTATCTGCCTCAATGCATCAGGTTTTTTGCCTGAATCCCATGCTTAGAAATTCTCGGCACAACTCTGGGTTGGGGAGATCTCGATGGAGCAAGCGGAAAGCGTCTTACGGGCGGAGAAGAGCATCCGGTACTTCTCCACCAGTCCGAGAGTGGTGCGCTTTACGTTTGACCCCACCAGCTTCAGGGTCCTGCGTGTCATTGGTGACCCTGAAGAGTTGCTCGGGTTCCCTTCGCAAGCGTGGCTGGCCGACGGGTTTTGGCTGAGTCGGGTGCACCCAGCTGACCGAGAAGAGGCGTTGAAGTTCTGCCGTTCCGCCGCCAGTGAAGGCCGACGGCACGAGATGATCTACCGTTGGATCGACGCGCAAGATGCTGTCGTCTGGGTTCACGTGGTGATCGCGGCGTCGGACGGTGAACCAGGTTCTACGGTGTGGCAGGCGACGGCCATCGACATCACGCGGCAGGCGGCACGGCTGAGTGAGGCCGAGGCTGTTCAAACCGACAAAGTGCGTGATCTCGTCGGGTCGCTCATTCGGGAGCTCAACGAGGTCACGCGTGCCGGTGACATGCTGGCGCGTCATCTCTCGGCGCAGAGCGACGATGTCGGCAGTGACCATGCGTTGAGTGTGCGCGGGGGATTGCAGCGCTTGCGTGCTTTGCTCGAGTCGCAGATCGAGCAGGAGAACGACACCGAGAGCCTGCACGGCCATCATCACGAAACAGCGCGCATGCTCATGCGCCGCATCGCCGAAGAATGATCGGTTTGTCGGCGCACATGGAACGGGCTCAGCAAAGGTGTTGCGCGAGGGCCTCGAGCGCTGCTTGCCCAGCAACTGAGTTGCCGTAACTATCCAGCGGGGGTGACCACGCGACTGCCGCGAACGCGTTTGGCTGGACGACCAGTATGCCGCCGCCCACACCCGACTTGCCGGGCAAGCCGACACGGAAGGCAAACTCCCCGGACTGATCATAGAGACCGCAAGTGCGCATGATCGCGCGCAGACGCGCTGCGTGGCGTCCGGATGCGCACGCCGCCTCGCTACTCTGCGGGCATACAAGGAACATTGCTGCCCGTGCGAGGTCGCGCGCCGACATGGCCAGTGCACAAAAGCCGAAGTAGGCGTTCACGCTTTCCTGCGGGTCCTCGCGCATGTTGCCATAAGCTTTCAGCACATAGGCAATCGCGCGGTTCAGGTCGCCATGAACGCGTTCCGAGCGGTGAACCTCCGGATTGTACTGGATGGCATCGTTTCCGGACAGAAGCCGCATCTGGGTGCGGAAGCTACCAACGATCTGAGGGCGCCGGTGCACAAGCGCGTCCGCGATCACGATGGCGCCAGCGTTTATGAACGGGTTGCGCGGGATGCCCTGCTCGGTCTCCAGCTGGATCAGCGAATTGAAGCGCATCCCCGACGGTTCGCGCCCGACCCTTTCCCAGATCTCGTCCTCGACCCATTCCATGGCCAGCGCGAGCGTGAAGAGCTTCGAGATCGATTGGATCGAGAATGGCTCATCCGCGTCCCCGGTGGAGAACTCCTGGCCATCTGCAGTGCGCACAACAAGCGCGAACTTGGAGGGGTCGATTCTGGCCAGCGCCGGAATGTAGTCCGCGACCTTGCCTTCGGCCGCGACGGCCCTGCAGTCTGCCGCGATTTGGTCCAGGATCTTTTGCATCAGAGAGCGCTCCGTCGTCATACAGGCTTGACCCCAGCTTCCCAGAAGGCCTGATAGGCAGATCGGGGTATGCCCGGGGTACGAACAGACACAACCGGAGGCTTCATGCCGGACATCTACACGCCGACGGAGATGCTGGCAAAGCTTGTCAGTTTCCCAACGGTATCTCGCGACACAAACATTCCGCTCATCGACTTTGTCGCCGGGTACCTGGCCGGCCATGGAGTCGAGAGCCATCGGGTTACGAGCCCCTGCGGAACCAAGCAGAACCTCTATGCTTTGGTGGGACCGTCCGTGGACGGCGGCGTGGTTCTATCGGGGCACACCGATGTCGTGCCGATCGACGGGCAGGAGTGGACGACTGACCCCTGGTTGCTGACCGAGAAGAACGGGCGCCTCTACGGACGCGGCTCATGCGACATGAAGGGCTTCGTTGCGCTGTCATTGGCTGCCGTGCCGAAGGCGCTGTCGTCTGGCTTGAAGCGCCCCCTTCAGCTGGCTCTGACCTACGACGAGGAGACCGGTATGGACGGCGCCAAGCGCCTGGTCCCGGAGATGGCCGCCAACATGCCGACCGCCGAAGCTGTCGTTGTCGGCGAGCCCTCGGAGATGCAAGTCGTCACCGCTCACAAGGGTGGCCTGATGTTCATGACGCATGTGCGCGGGTTTGAGGTGCACTCGTCGCTGGTCCATACGGGTGTGTCGGCTGTCATGATCGCCGCGCGGCTGGTCGGCTGGCTCGATGATCGGATGGTGGAAAGCAGGGCCGCAGCCAAGCCCGACAGCCTGTTCGTGCCCCCCTACACCACCTTTCACGTGGGACGGATCACCGGAGGGACCGCGACCAACATTACGGCCAAGGACTGCTCGTTCAGTTGTGACATCCGGCGGCTGCCGGCGGACATGGGGATCGACTGGTTAGGAAGATACCGCGCCGAGTGCGACCGGCTGGCGGCCGAGATGCGGGCAATCCATCCGGACACCGGTATCGATATCGAGGTGATCGGAGACATTCCAGGTTGCCGACCAGAACAGGCTCTGGCGGCCGAAGCGCTCTGCCGGCAACTGACTGGTGACAATGCCGAGCACGTGGTCAGCTATGGCACCGAGGCGGGTCTGTTTCAGGACGGTGGCTATTCGGTCTGCATTTGCGGCCCGGGCGCAATCGGTCAGGCCCACCAGCCTGACGAGTTCATCGAGATCTCGGAGATGCAGGCCGGAGAGCGTTTCATGGACCGGTTGATCGCGCGGCTTGCAGCTTAACGGTGTTTGAGGCGTTTGCATCGCGCACCTGTGGCACTGGCCTGCTGCCTTGAGGTATGCTCGCGATGAGGCGGCCGCTTGGTGCGAGGAGACAGCTTGTGAAACCACTTCTCTTGTTGGGTATGGTGGTTGTCCTGACCTGCATCCCACCCGTCGTCGCGCCCGCGCAGGAAGCCCGTCAGCTCTTTGGTTCCAAGGAGGTACCCGCGCAGATGCCGTCAGCAGCGCTGGGTGAGTATGCGAAGGGCTGTCTGGCGGGCGGCGTCGAGCTCCCTGAGACGGGGTGGGGCTGGCAGGCCATGCGCCTCAGCCGCAATCGCAACTGGGGTCATCCCTCGGCAGTTCAGTTCATCGAGCGTTTCGCGGCGCAGGTGCAAGCTATCGGATGGCCAAAGCTCTACATCGGCGACATATCCCAACCGCGGGGCGGGCCGATGCGCTCGGGCCATCGCTCGCACCAGTTGGGGCTGGATATTGACATCTGGCTGCGCCGACCCTCGGACAGGGTCTTGAGCAGGGCAGAACGTGAGCAGATTGGCAGCCCTCGGGTCGTCTCCGGCGTCCGGGTCAACGGCAACTGGACACCGTCCCACCATCAGGTGCTCAGGGCAGCCGCCCAAGACGCGGGCGTTGCGCGGATCTTCGTCAACGCCGCAATCAAACATGCACTATGCGAAGCGGAACCGGCGGCAGACCGTGGTTGGCTGCGCAAAATTCGCCCCTGGTGGGGACATGATGCGCACTTCCACGTCAGATTGCATTGTCCACCCGAGTCGCCCAATTGCGTCGCCCAGCTGCCGATCCCGGCAGGTGACGGCTGTGACGCGACATTGGCGTGGTGGTTTTCCGACGAGGCGCTCAACCCCAAACCCACGCCCGGCAAGAAACCGCGAAGGCAACTTACGATGGATGATTTGCCGCTCGCTTGCGCCGCGGTGCTGACAAAGTGAGACAACTGTTCCTGGCGCTTGCGCTGATGCCGGCGTGTGCACCGGCCGGAAGCTCACCCGAACAAACACCAGTGCCTGCTGTTGCACCGCGTGGGCAACAAGCAATCACAATCGATGCAGCTTCGGTTGAGATTGGGGCTGCGACCCTGAACGGTGTTCAGCTGTTGGGAACACACAGCCTGACCGCTGATCACCCGGCGTTTGGAGGGCTCTCCGGGATCGAAATCGAGGATGGGGCACTTTATGCGGTAACGGACCAGGGCTGGTGGCTGGAGGCCGACTTGTCACATGGGTCCGTCGGGATCGTCCCGGTGAATGCCAGTCTTACGCCGCTACTGGACACTGATGGACGCGGCCTGGACAAGAACGGCGGTGATGCCGAGGGACTTGCGATCACGGCCCAGGGGGCGGCGATCTCTTTCGAGCGGGATCACCGTGTCATGTGGCGCCAGGACGATGGCCGCCTGGCAAATTCCGTCACACATCGGGCTCTAGAGCGACTGCGCAGCAACAGTGGGCTCGAAGCGCTAGCGAAGCTGCCGGACGGGAGGCTGGTCGCCATCGCCGAAGCGTCGCGATCAGGTGTACATCCCATGTTTGCGATCGAAGTGGATGGTACGGTCCGGTCGGGGGCATTTCCGACCTATAGACCGTACGCGATCACCGGCGCCGACATGGGTCCCGATGGCTGGTTCTACGTTGTGCTGCGTCACTATACTGCGCTGACGGGTGTTGCTGTTCAGATCCACCGCTTCTTGTTGGACGATGCCGGACTGCCTGTGGCTGAGTCGCGAGACGTTGTCGCCTCATTCGAGGGGCGCGGCGGGATCGACAACATGGAAGGGATTGCGGTTTGGCAGGATGCCACCGGACGCACGCGCCTTGCGGTCGTGTCGGATGACAACTTTCGGTTTATCCAACGCACGTTGCTGATGGATCTCGTTGTTCTGGACTAGCCGCCCGCACGGCCGGGAGCGTGTCGCCGGCCGCCGTGTTTGGGCTGCAGGCTCGACGACTTCGTCCCCAATCGCCCGCGGTGTGGCGGCTGCGTTTGCTCCTTGCCGCCTGGAAACCGCCAGCACTGTCCGCGACAAGAACCGGCCAGAGACTCCATTCAACGGCTCAATCTCGTGGCGCGATGGCGGCCCAGGCCTCTTCCGCCGTTTCGACAAAGGTGAATAGATCGAGGTCTTCGGGTGCGATCGTGCCTGCGTCAGCCAGCGCCTCCCAATTGACGATGCGGCGCCAGAACTCCTCTCCAAACAGCAGCACCGGGATACTCTTCATCCGCTCGGTCTGGATGAGCGTCAGGGTCTCGAAAAGCTCGTCCAGGGTTCCGAACCCGCCTGGAAAGACGGCGATCGCGCAGGCGCGCATCAGGAAGTGCATCTTGCGGATCGCGAAGTAGTGAAAGTTGAAGCAGAGCTCGGGCGTGACATAAGTGTTCGGTGCCTGCTCGTGCGGTAGCACGATGTTCAGCCCAACGGTCGGTGCACCAGCTTCCCGGGCGCCCTTGTTGCCCGCTTCCATCACGCCCGGCCCGCCCCCGGTGACCACGACGAATTCCTGTCCGCCGCGGGCCATGCATTCGGCACCTGCGAGTGCCGCAAACTTGCGCGCCTCATCGTAGTACGCTGTCAGACCCGCCAGCGTTTCGGTCCGGGCGCTTGCACGGTTTTTGGGTGCCGGGATTCTGGCGCCGCCGAAGAGCACAACTGTGGATTCGATGCCCATGTCCGACATGATCAGCTCTGGCTTCAGCAGTTCGAGCTGCAGACGCAGCGGTCTCAGCCGTTCCCGACGCAGGAAGTCCGTGTCCTCGAAGGCAAGCCGGTAGGCTGGGGCACGGGTCTGCTCGGTGTCCGGGGTCGTTCGGTGGATGATTTCGACATCCTGATCGGCTGACCGGAAGATCGAGTGGCGTTCGTCATCGGACATCTGCTTCTCCTGGCATCTGGGCGCGCACGATTGCGCGGAGGCAGCGTTCTGTCTATAGGCTCGCGGCAACGGACGGGACAGGAGTGAGACCATGAGCCACGCAGATCTGGAAGCCGAGATCGAAGCCGCCTGGGAGGCGCGCGACGGTGTGTCCTCGGGTACAACTGGCGCCGTGCGCGAAGCGGTCGAGACGGCGCTTTCTGCGATGGACCGGGGCGATCTTCGCGTCGCCGAGCGGGGCGGCGATGGCAGCTGGCATGTCAATCAGTGGGCCAAGAAAGCGGTTCTTCTGAGCTTCCGGCTGAACGATATGACACCGATCGACGGCGGCCCTGGCGGCGCCACGTGGTGGGACAAGGTGCCGTCGAAGTTCGAAGGCTGGGGCGACAACGAGTGGGGGGCGGCCGGGTTCCGGGCGGTTCCGGGATGTTGGGTGCGCCGGTCGGCTTTTGTTGCGCCGGGCGTTGTGCTGATGCCGTCGTTCGTGAACCTCGGCGCCTATGTCGACAGCGGGACGATGGTCGACACGTGGGCCACGGTCGGATCGTGCGCCCAGATCGGCAAGAACGTCCACATCTCCGGCGGAGCGGGTATCGGCGGTGTGTTGGAGCCGTTGCAGGCTGGCCCCGTCATCGTCGAGGACAATTGTTTTATCGGTGCCCGGTCCGAGGTGGTTGAAGGCGTGATCGTCCGGGAAGGCTCGGTCCTCTCGATGGGCGTCTTCATCGGTGCTTCCACCAAGATCGTTGATCGCGTTTCAGGCGAGGTCTTCGTGGGCGAGGTGCCCCCTTACTCGGTGGTGGTGCCGGGGGCGATGCCGGGCAAACCCCTGCCGGACGGTACGCCAGGACCAAGTCTCTATTGCGCCGTCATCATCAAGCGGGTGGATGAACGCACACGTTCGAAGACGTCGATCAACGAGCTTCTGCGTGACTAAGGCGCCCGTCAGCTGGGTTGCGGGTCAGGCCATCGGTGTCTGAGGTTTACACGCTCCTGGTCCAGGTCGGCCGTTCGGATGACGACGGTCTTCCTGACGGCACGACCGGGGCGGCGCTGCTTTGCTATGCCGCTGGCAAGACCGAGAAGATCGCGGTCGATGAGACCGTGCAGGTGCTCAAGCAGGCTGGCATGGCGCCGCTCGAGGTCGAATCGTACGGTGCGCGTACGGACCGCGAGGCCGACGGCCAAGAGATTGCACCAGACGAAGCCACGTTGATGGATCGCGCTCTGGCAGAGAACGCTGTGATCGTGGCTCAGGTCAGCACGTTCGACGATTGAGTGCTTGCGAAACGACTATGCGGCTGCTTCGTTGTCCGGGATCCACCAGCGTGCGAATCTCACTGATCCAACCCACAGAACCCAGCAGATGAGGATGCTCGCGAGCCCGTCCACAACGTAGTGCCACCCCAGGTGAACCGAGCCGAACAGGGTCAAGATCAGGAACGCGACCCCGAGCCAACGCCAGATGACGTTGCAGGACCAGAGGTAGAGGCACACCAGCATCGCCATTGCGACGTGAAGGGACGGGAAGGCCGAGATCCCATGCGTGGGCATGCCGGGGATCCCGACATGTGCATCCCAAAGCAGTTCGATGCCGAAGAGCACAGTCAGCCGGTAGGTCTGCTGAACCTCGGTCAACGCGTGGATCAACGGAATGAATGTGTCGTCCCCGAGGATGCGATCAAAGTAGACGGGACCGGCCGACGAGAAGATCGTGGCAATGACTGACCCTGCGATGATCCAGTTGAGAGCGAACGCGAGGAAAAAGGCAAGGCGGCGCCGGCTTGCCAGCGGGCTCAGCGCGTTGGCGCAAACCGTGAACAGGACAATCGGAAACCAGAAGACATAGAGCCTGTCGATAAACCATGTGCCAGCGTGCCAGGGCATCAACGTGTGCGTGATTTCCCAGCCATCGTAACCCAGGAACAGGAGGCGATCCCAATCGCGGAATGTGTAGTCCCACGAGAACGGCACCAGTTCCGGGATCGTTGGCTTGAACGACTTGAAGAGCCGCATCATCGTGAAGACGAATAGCAAGGGCGGGACCGTTCCGAGGAACAGGAGTTCCAACCATCGGTCGCCGCGCGCGAGATCACTCACCCGTCTGCGGAACGGAACGTCGCCGCGAAGAACGATCTTGGTGATAAACATCCACGTTAGCGCAAGGGTCGCAAACGCTCCCACGCAGACCAGGTAGGATGGGACGAATTGCGCGTCATAAACGACTACTTCGTAGCCCAAAGGCGTAATGACCACGGAAACCGCGATGAAGTAGATCAGCCATAGCACCAACAACGGCGCATACGACCGCCACAACCGCGACGCCAGGGACGCGTGGGGTGATGTGCTCGCGTCTTGCCGGGTAATCGCGTCGACCAACGTTCGCGCCTCTTGTCACCCGCTTACGTGCTGCGATAGCTCGTGGTTAATGAACTAGATAGGCGAAGGTGTGGCAACATGAAGATCGACCCTGTTTCCCTGTCGGCTGATCTTATACGTTGCCATTCCGTCACTCCAGCGGACGATGGCGCGATCCCGCTTCTGGAGGATGTCCTTCAGCAAGCCGGGTTTCAGTGTACCCGGATCAGTCGCGGCGGTGTCGAGAACCTCTATGCGCGCTGGGGGCAGGCGGAGCCCGTCTTTGCCTTTGCCGGCCATACGGATGTCGTCCCAACGGGTGACGTGGCGCTTTGGACGCATGACCCGTTCTCGGGCCACATTGACAACGAGGGGCTGCTCTGGGGGCGTGGAGCCTGTGACATGAAGTCCGGTGTCGCCGCCTTCGTCGCGGCAGCGATCGAGATGGTGAGCCGTACCCCTCCCGACGGCTCGGTTTCGCTTCTGATCACCGGCGATGAGGAAGGACCAGCCAAGGACGGCACCGTTGCGATCCTGGACTGGATGCGTGCGGAGGGTGAAACGGCCGATTTCTGCATCGTTGGTGAGCCGACATCGCTCGCTCGGCTCGGCGACACTGTCAAGATCGGGCGCCGGGGATCGATGACCGGTACTTTGGTCATCAAGGGCCAACAGGGTCATACTGCTTATCCCGAGCGCGCCATCAATCCGCTGCCGGTGCTGTCGCGGGTCTGCGCAAGGCTCGCTGACACGCCGATTGATCTTGGGTCCACTCACTTTCAGCCGTCGACGCTGGCGCTATCCACGATCGACACCGGCAACTCCGCCTCCAACGTGATCCCGGCGGAAGGGCGCGCGGTCTTCAA
The DNA here is from genome assembly GCA_039033215.1 of Pseudomonadota bacterium. Classification (GTDB taxonomy): domain Bacteria; phylum Pseudomonadota; class Alphaproteobacteria; order Rhodobacterales; family Rhodobacteraceae; genus Thermohalobaculum. The sequence continues at coordinate 45,513 of JBCCDA010000023.1, forward strand.
CGTTCGCTTCAACGATCTGCAAACCGCCGACAGCGTGCGGGTATGGGCCGACCAGATCATCGCAGACAGTCTTGTCGGTACCGGTTGCGAGGCTGAAATCGACTGGTCGGTATCGGGTGAGAGCTTCATCACCGAGCCGGGGCCGCTTCTGAACATTCCGATCACGGCTATCGAAGACAGCCTGCTGGAACGTCCTGCGCTTACAACCGGTGGTGGGACCTCCGATGCTCGGTTCATCAAGAATGTCTGTCCGGTGATCGAAGTGGGGCTTGTTGGCGACACGATGCATCAGATCGACGAGCGGACTAGGACAGCGGATATCGCGGCTCTTTCAGAGCTTTACCTCAGCATCATGCGTCGCTTCTTCGGGATCTGACGAGGCAGGTACGAGGCGGGATGCGATGTCCAGTGTCCCTAAGACGGCATTATTGTTTGTGTGCGACGGTCCCCAACAATCTTCGAGACCTCGGAGAGAATATGGCAGCGAAGGCGGGCCGCGCGGACATGAACAGTCCCTCGTTGGACGCCGAGAGGCTTGAGCTTCTCGGCAGCCTTGGGTCGTGGCACTACGATCCTCTGACTGGCAGCGTTGCGCTGTCAGGCGGTGCAGCTGCGCTGTTCGGGCTGGATAAGGCGCTGACATGTACGCTTGACGAGTTGTTGTCGATGTTCGTCAAGCCGGGACGGGAGGCACTCGCTGCAGTACTGTATGGTACTGCCGAGGCCGCTGAAGAACCGCTCGATGCCGATCCAAGCACCGTCCTGTTGCTCACGCGCGATTCGAACAGCCAGGCCGGGATCATCGCGGACGTGAGCGAGATCGTCGATCTGCGCCGTCAACTCGACTTTGCGCGCAAGCGTCAGGAGCACTTCGAGACGATGTCTCATGAGTGGCTCTGGGAAACCGACGCGGACCTTCGCTTCACGTACATGTCGCCCAGCGTCGAGAAGATTGTGGGTGTGCCAGTCGAGTTTCACATCGGCAAAACGCGACGCGAGCTTGTGGGTGACAAGAACGAATCTCTCGAGATGGAGATGCACCTCGCTTGGCTCGATCGCCACGAGCCCTTCCACGATTTTCGCTACTGGCGTGCCGGACCCGATGGCAAGGAGCAGTACATCAGCGTGACCGGTGAGCCCGTGCTGGATGCGGACGGGTCTTTTGTCGGCTACCGCGGGACCGCCCGCGATCTGACTGGGCAGCAGCAGATCCGAGAGGCGCTCCTGCAGGTCAATCGCCAGCTGAACGCGGCGAACAAGGCCAAATCCGATGCGATGGGATCGCTGAAGGAGGCGAACTCCCTTCTGGAAGAGCGCAACCGCCAGATGGCTCGGGCCCAGGAAGACATCCGTCATGCGGCGCTGCACGACTCGCTTACGGGGCTGGGCAACCGTCGCTTCATGGATGAAGAACTGGTGAAGGCGTTGGAACGCAGCCTGCGTGAAGGGATCGAGCTTGGGGTCGTTCATGTCGACCTCGATCGGTTCAAGCAGATCAACGATACGCTCGGCCATGCTGCAGGCGATGCGGTGCTGGTCCACGTGGCAGAAGTTCTGCGCACTAAGTCCGGAGTCGGTGACGTGATCGCGCGCGTGGGCGGCGACGAATTCGTGGTCGTGACGCTGGGCAAGAGCGGCTCTCAGTTGCTTGCAATGGGTGATCGAATCATCTCGACGCTGGCACGGCCCTTTGAGTTCGAGGGACGGCAGTGCTGGTAC
>JBCCDA010000024.1:0-46916 GCA_039033215.1 Pseudomonadota bacterium
GACCGGCGACGACTTCATCGCCGGGAACGCGGGCGCCGACATCCTCTATGGCGGGGATGGCGACGACACGATCAACGGCAACGAGTTCGCCGATGTCCTTTATGGTGGGGCCGACGACGATGTGCTGAACGGCGGATCGGGGCTCGATGCGCTCTTCGGCGGCGGCGGCGAGGACGTCCTCAATGGCGGGGCGAGCTCCGACCAGCTGACCGGTGGCGGTGGTGCGGATACGTTCGAGTTCACCGTGACGGGCGGCATCGACCGGATCACGGACTGGCAGGACGGGACGGATGTGCTCGACTTCACGGCGGACGGGCTGGGCTTCGGGGACTTCGCGGTGTCCACCTTCGGAGGTGGGGCCGGCGCCAAGATCGTCGGCGGCGGCTATGTCGTATTCTTCGAGGGCACCGCCACCACGGACATCGACGCGACAGACTTCCTCTGACGATGCCAACGCGCGTCCCGGACCGGGACGCACACCCTCGCGTACCATGAAAGACCGTAGGCCGGGCTGGTCGCCTCTCATGCCGGTCCACGCCAGAAACGCGCCTTCTCGAGAAGGTGACTGAACGTCTGTGTGTGTGTAGGTTTCTCGGACGCTTCACGTGGCGACGGGACGACGCAAGATGGATGCCTCGCGTCCGGGATATGTGCTCTCTCAACGTTGTGTGTTTGATTGGTATCATCCGGCGGCCTGGGTTGGCGGCGCTCTGGGCCGAGATCCTCGGGGAAAGCTCTCGACAATGGTCAGGCTTCCGCCGCAATGCGGGCATGGCACGGCGAGAACGCGGTCTTGATCGTCTTCGTCGTTAGTGCTGTCGCCCTGTTTGTGATCTTTGTCTGGAGCCTCGGCCTGTAAGAGTTTCCTGATCCTAGTGAGCGGCCCCACTTGGTTGGTCCAGTTTGATTGTTTGTGCGTGACTGGCCTCCGGTCCATCCGGACGATGGTTTCGGGTGACGGTTGTAGGTATCCCAAGGCACCGTGTGGCCTCTTGGTGTTGTAGTATCGCGGCCATTGCTCGATCAGGATTAGGGCTTCACGTGAGCTAGCACCTTTGAACGCAGCCACTTCGAATGGAAGAGTGGCTTGTTCGCCATCTCTGATACTCCGTTCTCCTAAACATAACGGTGGACTAACTCAGTGGCGGAGGCTCAAGCCCGTGTTCCTGGCAAACATCCGCCGTCGAAACACCGCCCTCATGCTGCTTCAGGATCGCGATGATCTGGTGTCCGGGGCTTACGCGGCCCCACTGGGGCCACGGTCCCCTACCACTCGCTGAACCGTGATCTCTTCATAATCCGTCCCCTTTGTTGGGACGGATTCTACCTCTAACTGGAGGAGAAAACGGGGCTCAGGACAGCGGCGCATAGCTAACGCAAAGATCCGGTAAGTTAGAGCTGGTTCCGATCTTTAGCGATCTGATTGCTGTTACGTCTATGTGGGTGATCGATTTCACGCGCAGTTGGCGTTTCGTCCTCGTCTTGTGCAACCCTCGAGGTCTAGTGGGCGATGGCCTCAATACGTTCAGCGTCGCCCAAAGGCTCTGCGAATTGCCACGTAGAACACTGGTGTCAGGAACAGTCCGAGCAGCGTGACTCCGGTCATCCCAAAGAAAACGGCCGTCCCGAGCGCCTGGCGCATCTCGGCGCCGGGCCCAGTCGCAATCATGAGTGGTACGACGCCCAAGATAAATGCGAAGGCGGTCATTAGGATCGGTCGCAACCGGAGGCGGCTTGCCTCAAGCGCAGCATCGACGGCGGTTAGCCCACGGTCCTCCTGAGCCTGCTTGGCAAACTCGACGATCAGGATCGCGTTCTTTGCGGCGAGCCCCACCAGCACGATCAATCCAACCTGCGTCAGGATGTTGTTGTCCATTCCCCGGAGCATCACGCCCGACAGCGCAGCCAGGACCGATAGCGGCACGATCAAGATAATGGCCACTGGAAGAGACCAGCTCTCATAGAGAGCGGCTAAAAAGAGGAATGCAAACAGGATTGAGAACGCGAAAATGTAGGTCGCTGTGTTTCCCTGATTGCGTTCCTGCAGCGCCAGTTCTGTCCATTCGAAGTCGACGCCAGGCGGCACGAGCGATTGCGCCAACTCTTCCATGGCAATCAGGGCTTCACCGGTCGACACACCTGCCGAGGCAGAGCCTTGGACCGGTACCGAGACCTGTTGATTGTAGCGTTGGACGAGCGCCGGACCCGCCGTGTCGCGGATACCGACTAATGTCCCAAGTGGGACGAGGTCGCCCGTGACAGAGCGCACCCTAAGCGCCGCGATGTCCGCTTCCTCCAATCGGAAACGCTCGTCCGCCTGCGCGCGTACCTGGAAGAGCCTGCCGAAGGCGTTGAAGTCGTTCACATAGGAGGAACCCAAGTTAATCGCCAGTGTTTCGAAGATTTCACCAATCGGGACGTTGAGCATTTGCGCGCGGACCCGGTCAATCTCGAGGAAGACTTGGGGGGAGCTTGCCGAGAAGGTCGTGAACACCCCCCGAACCTTGTCGGATTGCTGGGATGCGCCCATGATCGCGTAGGCTGTCGCGAGCACGCGGTCGATCTCTGCAACCTCGTTGTCCCTCAGCTGCAGCTTGAAACCGCCGCCTGTTCCGACGCCTCGTACCGTTGGCGGCGCGATCGCGATGATGAAGGCTTCCCTTATGGATTGCATGCGAACGAAGAGCTGTCCGATTATGTCACCTGCACCCAGGTCACTCTTTGCTCGGTCCTCAAAGCTCTCGAACGTCGTGAAGATCACGCCCTGGTTGGTGGCATTCGTGAACGTAGCGCCAGAGAAACCGGCAAATGCGACCGCGTTCGTGACGCCTGGCGTGCCCAGCGCAACCTCGGTAGCCTCGCGGATAACAGCATCCGTTCGCTCCAGCGACGCGCCATCTGGCAGTTGCACAACGACGATTGCATAGCCCTGATCAGCTTCGGGGACGAACCCGGTCGGTACCTTTTGGCTGATCCAGTAGGTTGCACCCATAAGGCCTACGAAGACCAGTAGTGACACACCGATCATCGCCCATGACCCCAACAGGAAGGATAGGATCCGGACGTAGCCGGCTGTCATTGCGTCGAACCCACGGTTGAAACCGCGTGCGATCGGCCCTGTTACTCGTGCAACAACGCCGCTGCCTGCCCCGTCCAACTTCGGTTTTAGCAGGATGGCGGCCAGCGCTGGGGAAAGGCTGAGGGAATTGACCGTCGAAATCACCGTCGCGACCGAAATCGTCACGGCGAACTGCATGTAGAACTGCCCTGTGATCCCGGGGACGAATGCCGACGGCACGAAGACCGCAATAAGCACGAGCGTGGTCCCGATAATGGCGCTTTGAACCTCATCCATGGTTCGGGCCGAAGCATCGCGCGGGCTCATCCCATCGGCCATGTTGCGCTCGACGTTCTCGACCACCACGATCGCATCGTCGACGACGATACCGATTGCGAGGATCAGCCCGAAGAGAGTCAGCAGGTTTAATGTGAAGCCCAGCGCCAACATGAAGGCGAACGTGCCGATCAGTGAAACGGGAATTGCCACCAGCGGGATTAGGGCGGTGCGCCAGCTCTGAAGGAAGACCACAATAACAATGATCACCAGCAGTACCGCTTCCAAGATAGTCTGGTAGACGGCGTTGACCGACGAGGCGATGAACTCCGTGGGATTGTAGACGACCTGGTACTCCAGTCCGGCCGGGAAATCCTGGGACAGTTCTTCCATCACCGCGATGATCTCGTCAGCGGAGGCAAGCGCGTTTGAACCAGGCCTCTGGAAGATGCCCAGGGCGACAGCCGGCTGATTGTTCAGGTACGAGTTGTTAACGTACGAGCGCGCGCCAATCTCTACACGCGCGACGTCGCGTACGCGGACGACACGGCCATCGTCCGTAGCGCGCACGATTACACGTCCAAACTCTCGCGGAGACTCGAGCCGTCCTTGGGTGGTAATCGTCACCTGAAACGCGCTATTGCTATTGTTCGGCGGCGCCCCGAGCGCTCCGCCGGAGACCTGCACGTTCTGCTCGCGCAAGGCATCGACAACATCGCCTGCCGTCAGCCCTAGGGAAGCCAGTTTGTCCGGGTCAAGCCAGACCCGGGCGGAGAACTCTCGTTCGCCGAAGATGATCAGATCGCCAACCCCATCGAGCCGCACCAACCGATCTCGGACCCGCGCGCGCGCATAGTTCGATACATAGAGTTGGTCAAAGGTCGCATCTGGCGAAAGCATGTGCACGACCATCATCAGGTCTGGCGACGACTTGGTCGTGGTCACACCAAGCGCGCGAACCTCCTGCGGCAACCTCGGCTCGGCAATCGCAACGCGGTTCTGGACCAAAACCTGCGCTGCATCCAGATCCGTCCCTAATTCGAACGTGATCGTCAAACTCATCGCGCCATCTGCCGTCGAGTATGACGATAGGTAGAGCATGTCTTCGACGCCGTTGATCTCTTGCTCAAGTGGCGTGGCGACGGTTGCAGCAACCGTGGCGGCGTCTGCCCCTGGGTAAGTCGCGCGTACGACGATCGAGGGCGGTGCAATTTCCGGATACTGTTCGATCGGTAGTTGTGTGTAGGAGACGAGTCCGACGATCGTCAGGATGATGGAGACGACGGCAGCAAAGATGGGACGGTCAACGAAAAAGCGTCCCACGTCAGTTGCCTGCGACGAGCGGCAACTCAATCATCTCTGGCGTCACCTTCGTGCCCGGGCGCGCCCGCACAACGCCTTCGATCACGATGACCTCTGATCCATCGAGCCCGTCGCGAATGACCCGGTAGCCGTCAATCCTCGGCCCCGGACGCACCTCTCGCGGTACAACCGTCCCCTCCTCATCGACGGTCATGACCAGTCTGCGATTCTGATCTGCGACGACTGCTTTGTCCGGCACCAGAATGCCTTCGTAAGGTAGCGATCCCGGTACATTTACCCTGCCAAACAGGCCCGGCGTCAGCACTCCGTCAGGGTTCTGAACGACCGCACGGACGCGCATGGTGCCCGTCTGCTCGTCGATCCGGTTCTCCGAGAAATCTAGGTAGCCACTGAGTGGAGGGATCCTCTCGTCAGATAAAGTCACCCGCACATTTAGGCCGCCGCCCCCTTCCTGGAGGGTCGCCCCCCGTGCCCGGGCATCTCGTGCGTAGGCCAGAAAGTAGCGTTCATCGATGTCGAAGTAGAAGTACATCGGATGTGACGAGACGATCGTCGTCAGAACCGTATCGTTCGCGGAGATGAGGTTGCCGGGATCGATCTGGGTACGGTCGATCCGACCTCCCATTGGTGCACGGACCCGCGAGTACTCAAGATCGAGCTCGGCGAGTTCCAGGGTCGCACGGGCCTGCTCCAACACACCTTGGGCTGAAAGATACGCTTCCCGCCGCTCGTCGACGGTGCTCTGAGAGATGTTGCCGTTGGCGATGAGCGTCTCCGCCCGCTCCAGCTGCTCGCCCGTAAAATCGAACGTTGCCTCCGCAACGCTTATCTGAGCCTGTGCCTGCCGGAGCGCTGTTGCAAACTGTCGTGGATCGATCGTGAAGAGCAGTTGGTCTTCACTGACCAAACTGCCGTCGGTGAAATGAACCTTGTCGAGGTATCCCGAGACGCGGGCGCGCACGACGACTTCCGACTGCGCCGCGAACCTCCCAACGAACTCGTCGTCCTCAACGATGGTTTTGACGACGGGATTTGCCACCGTCACAGCCGGCGGCCCTTGCTGCGCAAAGACGGCTGTTGAAAGGGCGAGAAGTGCGGCGGTAGCGACGAAGCTTATCGAGCGGAACATTCTTGACCCATGACCGACACGCTGAACGCCACGATAGCGGATTTCGACTGAATTGGAAGCGCCCACACCACCTCGGGCCATCAAACCAATCATCGTCGGGCTGGCGAATGAGAGCTGCACCCAGAAAACAAGTATGCCACCGGTCGCCAGGGTGGATCGCGTTGATTTCCGTTGCCTTGCTGTTGGCCAGATACGGGTCGCAAACACCGTCGCGCCTGCGTTGATCGAAGCCGTCGATCCCCGCGCAGACCTGACGGGCGAACGCCTCACCTTGCCCCGGTGAAGATGCAATAAGGCACTTCCCTGCGCTATTGGCGTCTGTTGTGGCCATCGCGATTTGGGGTGCCGCTTTGGCGGCCTCCACTGAGACGACCGGCCGCTAGGTCAGGCACCCGCCGTCGACGCGCAAGTCGATCGTTCGAATGGCACCTACCGCCGCATGCTGACAGAGCGGGTCACTCAGCTGTGCGAATACAGTGGATCTTCCAACGTTCCCGCGGGCCTCCCGCCTCTCATGCCATACTCACGCGGCCGAGACCGGTTTGACCATTACTCGGTCCACACTCGACGCGGCAAAGCTTTGTGGCCTGTCGCAGGAGTACTGCGACAGAGATGGGCGCAGGCTATGTGTGCTCTTCGACCAACAGATCGAAGTCGGGCCGTGATGGTCACTGACCGGTACCGCCTGGCCCTGAGGTTGGTCCATTGGGCGACCGCTGGAAGCAACGCCTCAGGATATCGACGACTCAGCGTGAAACACTCGGTTCGCGAATGTCCATAGCAGCGCAGACGTGCGAATTGCGGCCTCGGTGATGAAGGTCGCGGTTGACCTCAACCCCCGCCATCGGACGGTAGCTTTGGGGGGCCTGAATTGCAAAATCTCAACGAGATGTCGGTGTCTGCAATGGGCCGGATTGCCGTTCTTTGCTCAAGAAAAACCGCCTTTTGGTCCAACGCGCGACAGGGCAGCCTCGAGTCAAAACCAGACTTTACACGTCATGGGGTTGCGCGCGGCCGAGCACAGGGTTCCCTTGCTCCCCCGCGCGTCGCATAGTCGGGCAACTCAATCCTTGGGGAGATCCATGACCGACATTGCGTTCAAATCGGCGACTGAATTGCTCGCCATGCTCGAGGCCCGCGAGATCGGCGCGCGCGAGCTGCTGGAGATGTACCTGTCGAGAATTGAGACGCACAATCCCGCGCTCAATGCGATCATCTGGATGGACGCAGAGAGGGCCCGGGCCGAAGCCGATGCCTCGGATGCGCGCCGTGCGAAGGGCGAGACGCTCGGGCGGCTTGACGGTCTCCCGGTGACGGTGAAAGAAAGCTTCGATCTTATCGGCTCGCCGACGACCTGGGGCGTGCCGGCGTTCGCCGACAACATCGCTCAGTTGGATTCGAACGTCGTCGCCCGCTACAGGGCCGCGGGCGCCGTCGTTTTTGGCAAAACCAACGTGCCCTTCATGCTCTCGGACTGGCAGAGCTTCAACGACATCTATGGCACCTGCAACAATCCCTGGGATCTCGGTCGGACGCCCGGCGGCTCTTCCGGTGGCTCCGCGGCGGCTCTGGCTGCAGGGCTCACGGGTCTGGAGGCGGGCTCGGACATTGGGGCGTCGATCCGAAACCCGGCGCATTACTGCGGGGTCTACGGGCACAAGCCGACCTTCGACGTCATTTCGGGCGTCGGGCAGTCTCTGCCGGGCGACCTCGGCGGCACCGACATCGCCGTCGTAGGCCCTTTGGGACGTTCCGCCGCGGATCTGGAGCTGGCGATGGATCTTCTCGCCGGCGGAGCCGGTCCCCTTGCTCGTGGCTGGACACTGACGTTGCCGGGGTCGCGGAAGAAGACGCTCGCCGAATTCCGCGTCGCCATCGTTCTGACCGACGCTGAGTCCGAGGTCGACCAACCTATCCAGGACGCGTTGACTGCTCTCGGGCGCTGGCTCGAGAGTGAAGGTGCCACCGTCGCCTGGGACGCTCGTCCAGCCTTCTCATCGGCTGAGGCAATGGAAGTCTACACAATGCTCCTGCGGTCTGCGACCTCCAAACGGATGACTGACGCGATGCTGGATGAGGCCAGAGCCGCGTTGGCGGGTCTCGGTTCCGACGCCATCCCATTCCGACGCCGCATGCTCGCAGCACAACTCATGGGGCACCGCGACTGGCTGAACTGGAATGTACGCCGGCACGAAATGATGGCCGCGTGGGAAGACCATTTCGAGAACTATGACCTGCTGCTCTGTCCGGCCGCTGCCTCTGCCGCCTTCCCGCACGACCAGGAAGGGGAGCGACATGATCGCCTGATCGAGGTGAACGGCAGGATGGTGCCGACCACGGATCAACTTTTCTGGGCTGGCTGGCCCGGTGTGTGCTACCTGCCGGGTACCGTTGCGCCCGTCGGCCTGACGGATCGGGGCCTGCCGGTTGGTGTGCAGATCGTTGGGCGGCGCTTTGATGATCGGACCTGCCTGAGAATGGCGGCGCTGATCGAAGAGGGGTATGGCGGTTTCAGGCCGCCGCCGGGTTACTGAGCCCGCCGCCAACCTCTGAGCGCATAGGTGAAGATGGGGCTCCGATCGCCGCTTGATCCTTCATTGCCGCCAAGCGCGACGATCAAGATCTCGCAGTCGCAATGAATGGCAGGAAACAAGAACAGATCCGCAGCATCGATGCCACCGATCAACGGCTGGCGAGGGCCGATCGCCACTGTCTCAGGATTTGACTTCGCTTCCGCGCAGAAGGTCGGATTTTAAGCAGCAGGAACCGTCTCGGTAGGTACCGAAAAGTTCAGTTTACTTCCGGACACACCCGCCCCACGAGAAAGGCTCGGCTAGGGCTTCGCAGCAGACACTCGGGCGAGGTTTCAGGTCCCACAGACATCGTCAAACCTGACCGTGAAAGCCGTCGTTGCTGAGATAGTCCCAAGCCGAGAGAGCATGGGTTCGAACGACGTGAAGAAACTCGTCCACATCAACGTATTCGTCGTGTGAGCCCATTCCATATGGATGTGGGCCATACACGTAAGCCGGCACCCCGATGTGCCGCCATAAGCGGGCGTCTGTGCCGCCAAGACTGACAATCGGTGTCGGCTTGGGCCGCCCAAACGCTTCGACATTGCGCTGCAGAATTCCGACCATCTCGTGCGCAGGGTCGCACCATGACGGCGCATCACCGCCAACCTCTGCCCATTCGACGCCAGGATGGCGCGCCGCGATCTCGGCCAGTCTTGGGAGAAGATCGGACTTGTCCATGCCGATCGGAAGGCGCAGATCCGCGACGAAATGGCATTCCGACGGGATCATGTTAACCTTCTCCCCGCCCTGGATGACGCCAATGTTGAGTGTCACACGCGACGCCAACGCGCCTGCACCCTGACCCATCATCTTGTCCATGACAGGACGGCCTGCGTCGACGGCACTCGCTATGTTATGCGGTGGCGCACCTTCCAGTTCGGTAAGTTCTTCCAGATCACTCGCCAGAGCCATCGCAGCTTTCGTGGCACTTTCGGTTGCATGAACATACGCGCCATGCGCCCCCTTTGTTCGTATCGTGAACTCGACCCAAAGAGGCCCACGCTCTGCGAAGCGGATGGACTCCGGACCACTGGGTTCCCCGTTCAACAGGCAGTCGCCATGGACCTCTGGATGGTGCTTCATTAGATAGCGGGCGCCCCAGGGCCCGAAAGTCTCCTCATCCGAAACACAGGTCAGGGTAAGCTGCCCGCATACCTGTTCTCTCAAACGATGCAGCATCACATAGGAAACGATGGAGGCCGTCGTCCCGGGCTTCATATCGCTGGCACCACGACCGTAGATCCGACCCTCAGAGAGGTCCGCCGCCCAAGGATCATGCGTCCAGCCGTGCCGACTATCTGAGACCGGAAACACATCCATGTGTCCGTTGAGGACCAAATGATTTCCAGGCTTGCCGCCCTGAAAGTTCGATACGATGTTGGGCATCTCACGATGAGGATCAATCACCCGGTACTTGATGCCGAAGGAGTCGAGATACTCTCGAACGACCTTCGAGGCCTCAAGCGTGTCGCCTGGCGGGTTCGGCGAACGTGCGCGAATTAGTCGACGCAGAAGCTCGATGATCGCGTCTTTCTCTTCGTCGAGCCACGAAAGTATGCGTTCGCGGCCGCTTTGCTCCTTCACAGAGTCCATGTGCGATCAATCCATTGCAATCAAGGCCACAGCGATAGTCTTGCGTTTCACAGCCGACAACAAGCTCAAACGATGGAAAGCCAGTCGTTGGGCAAGATCTCAGTACTTGTGCGACCTGAGAACAGGATCTGCGGCTTGAACAGGTCGAGGCGTGTGCCATGCAGTGCTCTGGCGGGGAGGCCGTTTGCGCTGTAGCGTCTGCGATCGGCCGAGGGACGAGGTGGGAAGTAGTTCGTATGGAGGGGACAGGAGAGACGGCCCTGTTCGTCAAGGCGGTCTGGTCCGTGTTTCTGGTACTTGGCCTCGCCATAGTCGCCGAGCGTGCCAACACGCGCATAGCTGGGATTATCTCGGGGGCGCCACTCAGCATTCTGCTGATCTACGTGTTTGTCGGGATCGAGTTGGGAACAGCTCATATCGTCGAAAGCATTCCGCACTCGATCGCTGCGTTCACGGCAACGCTTGCCTTCGTGCTAGGCTATTACTGGGCATCCGTTCGGCTTCGTGCATTCGCATCCGTAGGCAGTGCGGCCGTGGGGTTGGCCGCTTACCTCGCCGTTGCGGCGGTTCTGGTGCAGTTCGACTTCTCGCTCGCAGGCGCCTTGGTGCTGACAGTCGCCACTTTGTTGATGGGTTCGTGGAAGTTGCGTCGGGTGCCGGTGATGCCAGTTGAACGTGCTGTGCGCTACACGCCTAAACTCATCGTGTTAAGGGGCATCTCGGCTGCTGCGCTGGTTGTCGCTGTCATTTTGGTGGCCGAGGCAACCGGACCGCGCTGGACCGGGTTGATGACCGGGTTTCCATCCACGATCCTGCCCACGCTGCTAATCCTACACAGCACCTATGGGCCGGCACCTCCCCAAGCGCTGCTTCGCAACTTTCCACTAGCGATGGGGTCCATTCTGATCTTTGTCCTCTGCGTCCGCCTCGCTTACCCGACAGTCGGGGTTCTACCTGGCACGGCGCTGGCATTGGTACCTGCAATGCTCTACCTGGGCGCATTGGCGGTCTGGCCCGGCACCCGCGCAACTTCTCGATGAGGACACAAGATCAGTCTTCGACATCGGCAGGAAAAACGTCTGAACTCAAGCTAACTCCGGACGACCGCTTGCGCTTTGCTGCATTGCTAGATGCTCGCTCAGTCGTCAAAGGCAGCGACGGGCCGACGCCGCGAACAGCGTCAGGAAGCAACCGAGCGTCCTCCACAAGCTCGATCCTCAGAGCACCGAAGCAGACGGGTTCTAGCTGAACCAGTAGGTTACGTGACATTGAAGACCTCTGGGGCGAGGGCGTTGGCCCACCCCTCAGTTTCGTTGTGCTCTGGGCGTTTCGTGGTGTGTATCGCCTCAAGGAAGTCGTCGTGATCTGCTTCCCAGTTTGTCCTATCCGACAAATCGGTCCCGTCCACGTTATGAACTGTGACCTAAGTTGCCGTCGCAACGACATGGCCGCCGTTCCTTCTGCGCCAGGTTTCGGCAGGTTGATGACGTCGGTGCTTGTGTGAGGCCCCGATCGCCTACAAATGAAACAACAACATGGAGGAACCCCAGATGCTCGACACCCAGACAGATCTCGCAAACATCCTTAGTGATCCGGAACTCCTCGCCATCAGAGCCTATGTGGCAGGCACTTGGACGGATTCGGCCAGCGGGTCGACATTCCCCGTCACCAACCCGGCCCGCGGCGACGTGATCGCGGAGGTCGCCGATCTCAGCCGCGAGGAAGTCGCCACCGCTATCGATGCCGCCTACGAGGCCCAGAGAGAGTGGGCCGCCTGGACGGGCAAGGAGCGGGCCGCAGTCCTCCGCCGCTGGTTCGAGCTGATGGTCGAGCATGCCGATGATCTCGGCACCATCCTGACCGCCGAGCAGGGCAAGCCGCACGCAGAAGCCAAGGGCGAGATCCTCTATGGCGCGAGCTTCATCGAGTGGTTCGCCGAGGAAGCCAAGCGCACATACGGCGAGACGATCCCCGGCCATCAGCGCGACAAGCGCATCACGGTGATCTCGCAGCCTATCGGGGTTGCCGCTTCCATCACGCCTTGGAACTTCCCGAACGCGATGATCACCCGCAAGGCAGGCCCCGCCCTTGCTGCCGGCTGTGCCTTCGTCGCTCGCCCAGCCAAGGAGACGCCCCTTTCGGCACTCGCGCTCGGCGTGCTGGCCGACCGGGCCGGGATCCCCAAGGGCGTGCTCTCGGTAGTCCCCTCGGCCTCGTCATCCGCCATCGGCAAGGAGTTTTGCGAGAACCCCAAGATCCGCAAGCTCACTTTCACCGGCTCAACTGAGGTCGGGCGAATCCTGCTCCGTCAGGCCGCCGATCAGGTGCTGAAGTGCTCGATGGAACTCGGCGGAAACGCGCCCTTCATCGTGTTCGACGACGCCGATCTCGACGCCGCCGTGGAAGGCGCGATCATCTCTAAGTACCGCAATAACGGCCAGACCTGCGTCTGCGCCAACCGGCTCTACGTGCAGGCGGGCGTCTACGATGCGTTCGCCGAGAAGCTGACCGCCGCCGTCAACAAGATGCAGGTGGGCGATGGGCTGGGCGACCCGGTTCAGCTCGGCCCGCTGATCAACCCGGAGGCAGTCGACAAGGTTGAAGAGCACATCGCCGACGCGGTCTCGAAAGGCGGCAGCGTGCTGACGGGCGGCAAACGGCACGCGCTCGGTGGGACGTTCTTCGAGCCGACCATCATCACCGGCGCGACCAAGGAGATGGCATTCAGTCAGGAAGAGACCTTCGGACCGCTCGCGCCCTTGTTCAAGTTCGACACCGATGATGAGGTAATCGAGATGGCCAACGACACGATCTTCGGGCTGGCCGCCTATTTCTACGGCCGTGACATCAGTCGGGTGACCAAGGTCGCCGAGGCGCTCGAATACGGGATGGTAGGCATCAATACCGGCCTGATCTCGACCGAGGTCGCGCCCTTCGGCGGTGTCAAGCAGTCCGGCCTCGGCCGCGAGGGCTCGCGCCATGGCATCGCCGAATTCATGGAGATGAAGTATCTCTGCACCTCTGTCTGAGCCACCAGACCACGACCTGCGCCCGCCCCGACTGTTTCGCATTCAGAACTGACCGGGCAGCTCGTCCACCTGTCCATCGTACGATGTGCGGGAACCCGCCCTGGTCCCCACAACTATGATCGGGGCGGTCTGCGGTGTGCTGGGCGAAGTGCCTGGTCGCGCTCAGGCGGTGCGGCGGCGGTCTGTTGAACGAGCAATGTGGCTCCTCGTATGTTGGCCCGCGTCAGGGCACGACATGCTGAGATGAGAGGATCCGCCGCCTCAGTTGTTCATATGCTGAAGTCACCTCTCTCAGCTTCTGAGTGGCAGGCCGCTGAATGTCGGTGTTCGAAAGAGAGAGAGCTTGAAGAAGTTTCGTGCGGAACCAGCTGCTGCGTGGTCTACGTCGTTGATCGCAACCCACTCCGATCCTCGACTTTCAATGGCCGCTGTCGAGATGCAGCGCCGCGAAAACCTGATCCTTCAGCAAAGTCAGCTAACGGACCGCGACTAACGACTGCGTCAGAGCGGATAGGCCGACGTTGCTCAGCAATCGACTACCACGATATCGATTTCGTCACCGCTAAGAAACCGCAGTGCCCATCCGAACCGAGGCTCTTGTTTGAGCCACTTTGCAGCAGCAATGTTGGTGCGGGAGAACAGCATGAGAATGTCCCTCACGGAATTGGATGGGGCCGCCTTCGACACGGTGATCATTGGTGGCGGTATCAACGGGGCCAGCGCTGCACAGCACCTGACAGCGGCTGGCTATCGCGTAATGCTGGTTGAGAAGGGAGATTTTGCCAGCGGCTCCACCAGCCGCTCGACCCGAATTTTACACTGTGGCTTGCGCTACTTCGAAACTCCGAGCCCTCTTTGGGACTTTGCCCTCGCGCCGAGTAAGCTGCGGACCGCGCTGAGAATGGCACGCCAGTCGATGGAGATGCGCGGAGAACTTGCCCAAGACTCGCCTGCCCGCCTACGCCGCTTCACCATGCTATTCCCGATCCACGAGGGCGGGGCCTATCGCGGTTGGCAAGTCGATCTGGCGTTCCACCTCCTGGGCCGATACGGGCCGAAAGACGTGCCCCTGAACTACGACCGCCGATCTGCCGCGCACCTCCAGGATCTGCCGTTCGTTGCGCAGATGCGCGATGTGGAGCGGCTGACTTCTGTCGCAACATTCACAGAGTATCTGTACGATTGGCCCGAACGCATTTGCCTAGATGCGGTTCTGGACGCGCAGCGGATGGGCGCGACTGTCCGTAACTACACCGAAGCCATCTCGTTACAGCACTCGGACACCTGGACGGTGACCCTAGGCGATGCGACCGGCACGGCCAGGGTGAGCGCCCCTACGGTTCTGAATATGGCCGGGATCTGGATCGATTGCGTCAACACAGCCGCTAACCAATCGAAGCGCTTGATCTATGGCACCAAGGGCGCGCATGTCGCCGTGAAGCTGCCGGAAGCTTTCCGCGACTACGGGATCGCGACCGTCAACTCGGTGGGAGAACCGCACTATTGCGTGCCGTCTCAAGGTGGTCTGCACCACATTGGTCCGACCGAAACACCCTACGGAGGTGATCCTGACGATGTCCGCGTCGACGCGGCCGACCGGAGCTTCCTGCTGAACGAGACCCGTTTGGCTCTACCTGGCTTGTCGCTGACCGACGACGACATCGTCTACAGTTGGGCAGGTGTACGTCCCTTGGGCTTCGACCCAGCCTTTCCGAAGGGCAAGCGGTCCACCGACATTCATGACTTGGGACGGGGTATGTTCGCCCTTACAGGCGGTCCGATCATGACCCACCGCGCCGCGGGCCGGGCGTTACGCGACAAGGTGGCGGAAGTGATCCGACCGTCCCAACCTGCACAGTCCCTCGACTATGCGCCGCGTCACCCTCCAGAAAACCCAAACTCTCCGCCCTTCGACGATCGCTTGCGCCAATCCGACTTGGTGCATGCCGCGACCGAGGAGCAGGCGCAAAACCTGACCGACATTCTCTTCGCCCGGACCGGCGCAGTCTATCACGCTCAACTTTCGGATGAGGATCTTAGGCGCGCCGCACAAGCGGTTTCCGCACATCTCGGTTGGGATGCCTCACGGATCGAAGCCGAGGTTCATGCAACAAGAAATCGAATGGGGCACCTGTTCGATTTGTATTGACGCTGGTCAGACTCCAACGGCGAACGTGAGTGACATTGCTCGTACCGTCTCGATCGTATCAATCCCCGGGCTAGTCACCTTGCTGAAGGCCGGCGGGAACGATGCATCGGCAACAGAGCCATCCAACCGCTGGGTGCGTTGCGTCGTACGATTTCTGTCCATGCTCCATGAGTGCATCCAGGCTCAGGGTTTGCGCGTGCAATGAACGACTGGAGTTGGGACCGCGGCTGTGATCTGGAAGTGGCGTCACGAACGGCAAGTATGGGCCGTTCGAAAACCTGCGTCGGCGCTAGACTGGCGTGTTCTTGCGATGAAGGAGCGCCGATAGATCGTCGAGCAAAGACGGAAGCGCTCCCATCAACGCGGCAAGCGGATCACCACACGGAGACCGCCACGCTCCGCATCTCCAAGTGCGATGCTGCCACCACTTCCCTCGATGGCTGCCTTTGCGATGGCGAGCCCAAGTCCGGCACCACCCGTGTCACGGCTTCTCGACCCTTCAAGACGCAGGAAGGGTTCGAAAACACGTTCGCGGTCTTCCTCCGGAACGCCAGGGCCGTCATCCTCTATCTCAATGAGGACGTGCTGGGGCTCGGGCCGCAGTTTGATCCGGGCGGCGCCGCCGTAGCGGACCGCGTTTTCCACGATGTTGCGGAGCGCACGGCGGAATGCGTGGGGGCGCACCTCAGCGACCACCAGATCTGACTCATCGAGTGTCGCATGACTACCTGCCTCGACGACTTCGTCCACCAATCCACTGAGCATTCCCCTTAGATCCGCCGCAACCCGCGGCTCCTCCGCGCCGGCACCGCGGGACAATGCCAGCGCCGCCTCAACGAGGTTTTGGATCTCGTCAAGGCAGACGTTGAGCCGGTCGCGCGTTTCCACATCTTCCACCATCTCGACGCGCAGACGCATGGCTGTGACAGGAGACCGCAGATCGTGACCGATCGCAGCGAGTGTGCGCCCACGATCATCCAGGAGACGCGTCACCCGGTCCGCCATTTGGTTGAACGCATCAGCCAGACTACGCGTTTCTGGTGGTCCGGAGAGCGGGACTGGTTCAGGATGCTCGCCGCGGCCGAGGCGCTCTGTAGCCGTTCCCAGCGCATCGATCGGCCGCAGGATCACACCGACCGAGTACCATGCGATGGCACCAACACCCAGCGCCGCAAAAAGAAACGAGATCAACGCCGGCCAAGCCCATTGCAGCGGTGGTGGGCGGACACGAACGCGGGCATTGAGCCACCGACCGTCCGAAAGAGGCGTCGAGAGCAGGAGATCGGCACGAGGCGTCCGGAGGGATTGCCGCGAGAGTAGGGGCGCTGCAACGTCGCCGTTCTCGCCCTGGGGTCCTGTGATGGTGTCGGGTGCGCTGTGGCGAGGGGCGATCGCTATACGAAGTGGCCTGTCCGGTACCCCCATCTGCGTCGCAACTGCGCGGGCCAATGCTGCGAGTTGTGCAGCGCCGCCAAGCTCCACAGCTGGTTGCTGCGCAACCCACGGGCGTAGAAAGCGCGAACGCGCTGCCCTGATCACCGAATGCAGTTCCTCGGGAGGGAGTGTATCGAGCGCCTCGGCAAGCGCTACGGTTCGGGCAGCCGCCTCCTCGGCCACATTGGCCCGGATCGCCTGCCGGCGCTCATCGAGAAGCACCGCCATCGTCGCGAGTTGCGCG
Organism: Pseudomonadota bacterium; assembly: GCA_039033215.1. GTDB lineage: Bacteria > Pseudomonadota > Alphaproteobacteria > Rhodobacterales > Rhodobacteraceae > Thermohalobaculum. The sequence continues at coordinate 16,812 of JBCCDA010000024.1, forward strand.
AGCAGCAGCGTGCCGAGCAGCACCAGGACCAGCCGTACCCGCATCCCCGTTAGCCAGATTGGCCAGGATAGCTTCATGAGAGGTCCTCCACATCAGCGGAGAAGGCGTATCCTCCACCCCAGACAGTGGCGATCAGCTCAGGTCGCGCAGGGTCACGTTCGATTTTGCGTCTCAGGCGGCTCACCTGGTTGTCGATCGCTCGGTCGAACGGCGCAGCTTCTCGACCGGCCACGATATCGAGCAACTGCTCGCGCGAGAGGACCCTCCGTGGGCGTTCTAGGAAGGCGACGAGCAGCCGAAAGTCGTGGCTGGTAAGGGAGACCTCGGAGCCTTCAGCATCGCGCAGCAAACGGCGGTCGATATCGAGCACCCAGCGGTCGAATCCCAAGCGGCGTCCCTCTAGGTCACCAGCTGGGCGGTTCACGCGCTCGGCACGCTTTAGGATCGATTTGATCCGCGCAAGAACCTCCCGCGGGTTGAACGGTTTGGCAACGTAGTCGTCCGCACCAAGCTCCAGCCCCACGATCCTGTCTGTCTCCTCACCAAGCGCAGTGAGCATCAGTACTGGCACACGCCCGTCGACAGCGAGACGGCGGCATACGGACAACCCATCTTCGCCAGGCATCATCACGTCCAGGACCACGAGGTCGTATTCTGCCTTGGCCAGCAGCCGGTCCATGTTCCGCGCATCGGCAACAGCGTCAGCCCGCATTCCGTTCCGGGAGAGATAGCGGGCAAGCGCATCACGGATCTCGCGATGGTCGTCTACGACAAGAATTCGAGGCTGCTCGGACATCGCGCTTTCATACTGCGCCGAGCGCCCGGCTGCATGCCTGATTTGTCGTCCTCGGTCGCAGACCGGATGTCTGACACCAACTGATACACTTTTGCTGTATCGATGGGACAGGTCTGCGACAGGCACGGCCCACATCAGCTCCATCGCAACACGAACCAAGGAGCACCAGAATGAACACTCGAAAGCGCATCTCAGTCGCTGTTCTCGCCCTCGCCGGTCTCGCCACCGGCGCAGCGGTTGCCAAAGACGTGATGGACCGCGGCGACCGCCACGGTGGCGGACGTGGCCATCATCTGCTCCGCGCATTAGACGCCGATGGTGACCATGTGGTGACGATCGAAGAAGCACGGGGGCTGCAGCTCGAACGGCTCGCGCGGTTCGACGCGGACGGTGACGGATCTCTATCACTCGATGAGTTCGCGCCGCTGTTCGCTGAAGTCGCACGACCGCGCATGGTCGATGCGTTCCAGCATCTAGACGCCGATGGCGACGGCGACGTAACCGAAGCAGAGATGCTAACGCCGATCGCAAAGCTCACAAGGATGGACCGTGATGGCGACGGTGATGTCGATCGTGATGATCGCCCGTCACGCAGAGGCAAGGGCGAGCGCCCATAACTAATCTGGCCCGCGGGCCGATCGCCCGCGGGCCACGTTTCGTGCGGATCTTTGACAGAGTGGCACCGCTGCTCAAGAGCTAGTACCTTGTGATACAGCCAGTTTGCGAACACCCAGATGACTTCGACACAAGACGTCGACCAAGTGCTCGCGATTGCACTGGTCGCTGCGGAGAAGTGTTTCGGTCGGAAACCCCTGGCACTTCCCGGCGACATGCAATTCTCGTCCAATGTACATTGTGTCTGCGCGCCAGCCCACAGCTCACGGTAGTGTTTCGCGCCGGGAGCCTGTGCAGACGTCGGCTTGTCACACTCGCGACGAACAGTGCCAGAGCCAGTGTCCAAACGGTGAGGTGTTCTGGTAAAAGTGGTCCAGGAGCTGCGTTAGTTTTCCGGCGGGAAACCTGAAGGAGGAGACCCGTTATGAAGAAGCGCTGTTCGACGGAGTAAATTGTTGCTGCTCTGAAGCAGGTTGAGCTTGGTCTGCCTGTCGCCGATCTGCTCCGCCAGCTCCGTATCACCGAACCGACGTATACCGATGGAAGAAGCAGTATGCGGGCCTGGGGTCTGATCAGGTCCGAGAGTTCAAGCTGTTGGCGGATGAGAATTCCAGGCTGAAGAAGCTTGTAGCCGAGCTGAGCCTCGACAGTGAGGCATTCAAGCCGCCATCGGTTCGATACGAATGCCGAATGGTCGTTCATCACGTTCTGTCAAAAAAGTTCCCCGACCATCGCTCATATCGAGTCGTTCAACGGCTCGCTCAGGGATGAATGTCTGAACGTCAGCTGGTTTGCATCGTTGGCTGAGGCAAAGCGGTTGGTCGAGGCATGGCGACGCGACTACAATGACTGTCGGCCTCACATGGCTCACAATGCAGGACACCGATGGAATTTGCCGAGAGCTCAGGCAGGTGCTATCCTCACGGCCTCACAACCGCCGCTGGATTCTAACCCCGGCCCTGGGCCACCGAACCCAAGCGTTACAAGGCGATCATGTACTGACAATCAACACGGACCAATCAAGTCGGGCCGCTCAGTCTTGTCTTGCGACCGTCAAATCTGAAGTAGAGTTCCTATGACACCCGCTCCAACCACTGCCATCGGTTGCGAAATGTTAGACACGACTCCACCTATCATCATAGAAGTCTGATCTAGAAGTGAATCATGATCTCATTGCCCGCCCCAATGGGCATCATCACAAAATTATCTGATTTCTCAGGGCCTTAGATCTGGCTCACCGAGGTCCCAGTAGAGCCCGGCCATGATTTCCAGCGCGCTCTCGGCCACCGGCATCAGGATATGTTCGTCCGGCGCATGCTGCGAGCAGCCCGTGTAGGAATGCGGGATCCAGATGGCAGGCAGGCCCAGCAGATCAGTGAACAAATCGTTACAGATGGAACCGCCCATCTGAGGAATCACAGCAGGGGCTAATCCTGTCGTTCTTTCAATGGCTTGGCGGGTCCAGATAGCCCAGCGATGATCAGGCTCGGTCCGCGACGCGCGGAACCCCGCGGCATTCCGGCCGGTCGGGGGCGCCACCTCGACCATCGAAAAACCGTTCTCATCCAGATGCTTGCGCAGCGCAGGCAAGATGTTGTCCACGTCGGTGCCGGCGATGTAGCGCAGCTGGCAATGGGCCCGCGCCTCGGGCTGGATCGCGTTCACGGGCCCGTTGATGTTTCCCGACCCAAGCGCAAGTACGGCAAAGGAATTCCAGCCGTAGACCTTCTCGGCCGTGGTCATGCCGGGTTCCCCCCAGTCGGGATCGATTTCGGGCCCGTCCTCGCCGGGGCTCAGCGTCACCGTCGAGAGCGCCTCACGCACCGCATTCGACATCGGCGGCGGCAGCCAATCCTTTAGCAGGATCTGTCCTGTAGACGTACAGATCGAGGCCAGCGCGTGGCTCAGGATCATGCCCGGATCCGCCAGCGCCCCGCCCCAGTTGCCCGAATGATGCCCACCTTCGCGCAGCGACACCACGAGATCGAAGTTCTCGCCACCACGTGCGCCCAGCGACACCGTCGGGCGATCGGGACTGACCCGCGGCCCGTCAGAGGCGATGAAGACGTCCGCGGCAAAGGCCTCGCGATTGGCAGCGATGACGTCGCCGAGACCCTGGCTCCCGTTCTCTTCAGCCATTTCGACAATGAACTTCGCATTGAAGCCCAGGTGTCCGCGCGTCTGCAATACGGCTTGCATGCCCGCCATGTTGATCAGGTGCTGCGACTTGTTATCGGCGGTCCCGCGACCGTAGAGACGCGCACCGTCGCGTGCAGTCTGCCAGGGGCCGGCACCTTTTGTCCAGAGATCGGCCTGCCCCCTGATCACGTCGCCATGCCCATAGCCGAGCACCGTCAGATCCGCCCCCTCGTCGCGGGTGGCGAGCAGCACCGGACCCACACCTTCGACCGGATTCTCGAAAATGCGCCACGCAAACCCCATCGCCTCGAACGCAGGGATCATCTCGTCTTCCAGATAGCGACGCGTGTGCGGCAGACCTTCCGGGACCTGGCTCTCCGTCGGGATGGCGACGCGGCGGGCGAGATCTTCCTCGAACCCGCCAGACCTCAGATATTCAAGCGCGTGATCGCGTACTGCCTGCCGAGTCATGAACGCCTCTCCCCCGTGTAACACCGGCGGACAGGATGCAGCGGCAGGCGGGAAAAGCCAGAAAAACCGGTGAGGTGGCGCTAACCTGACAGGAGCTGCCCGTACCCGGAGATCGGCACCTCGCCCCCCGAAAGAGTGAGACAGCGCCAGAGACTGGCCTGATTTGCGGTCACCACGGGCCGCCTGAGCCCGGCTTCGAGCGCATCGATGATCCCGACACAGCGCACCCCGGTTCCGGCAATCAGTACCCCGTCCGCATCGGCGGGGCATTCGGCGAGGATCTGGTCGCGCAACAGGTCGATGCGTTGCTCGATGTGCATGAAGCGTGCGTAGAGGTCCTGTGGGGCAACACCGGCCCAACGATCCTCGGGAACGTGGCGAAACGTGGCGGCGATATCGAAGCCAGCGCGTTCAAAGTACTCCTGGCCGGCACGGATCGTCGCGTCGTTGAACCAGGCGGGGAAGACGACGAAGGGTCTGCGCACGCCACATGCGCGCAGTGCCCGGGCACAATCGTCGCCATTGGTCGTGACCGAGGTCGAGGTACCCAGGTGTTCGCTCAGGCGCGCGACCACCGCGTCGTCCCATCCGGCACCGCCGAGGATACTGCTGGAGGAATGTCCCATGACCGCGACGGACACCTTCATGGCCGCGAACTGCCGTGCACCGCGTTCGACGTCAGGGGCGAGGGTCACGGTTTGGCCGTTGCTGTCCCACGTGGCCCAAGGTGCCGGCGCCGAGATCCTGGCCGCATGGACAGAGGTGCCTGTCGGCGACATTGCCCACCACTCGGCCTCTGGTACGACCTCTGCGCCGACGATGAAGAGCCCGAAACGGGCGGCCTGTCCCCAGTTGTCATTGCTCATGGGGTTGCTCCTCAGACTTTGACATGGCCCGGGTTCCGAAGACCGCACGGCGCAGTCGTGGCCGGAACATTGAAAGAAGCCAAGGACTGGATGCCAGGATCGGAAGCGTGTCGCGGAGGACGATGGCTCCGGCGGTAGGATTCGAACCTACGACCAGCGGATTAACAGTCCGATGCTCTACCACTGAGCTACGCCGGAAAAGCCCGCCTCGCGAGGGCTGGGCTATAGCAAAGCACCCCCTGCCCGTCCAGAGGGATTTCCCGGATCAGGAAGCGGTCAAAGACACCGGTCCCATGCCACCGAAGTCGCGGGTCGCCTCCACCGCAGCCTGACAGACGAGCTTGGCCAGGAGCGACAGCCGCTCGTTCGTCACGCGGGCCGACGGGCCGGACACGGAAAGCGCCGCGACGACTTCACCAAACTCATTGAACACAGGCGCCGCGACGCATCGCAGGCCGATGGCATGCTCCTCGTCATCGAAGGCATAACCGTCACGACGCGCGGTCTCGAGTTCGTTGTAGAGCGCATGGGTGCGGGACGTATCCAGATCGCCGCCCGCCTGCCGGGCAGCGCCCAGCACTGTCTCGACAAACCCGGGATCCGCGTGGGCGAGCAAGACCTTCCCCGCTGCCGAGCGGTACATGGGCGCACGTCCGCCCACTCCGGTAATCGCTCGCATGGCGTGGCGCGATTCGACCTGACCGATGCAAACGGCTTCGTGCTCGCTCTCGACAAAGAGGTTGGCTGTCTCGCCCGACATCTCCATCAGGCGGCGCAGATAGGGGCGCACCAGCAGCAACGTGTCACGACTGCGCGCGAACGCCGAGCCGACGAAGAATGCCGCAACCCCAATGCGCCAAAGCCCGCCGGACGCGCCTGGGCGTACAAACCGCTCCGCCTCCATGGTGGTCAGCAGGCGGTGCGTCGTCGACGGCGGTAGCCCGGTGGATTCAGATAGCTCGGTCAAGGACATCCCGTCGGGACGCGATGCGAGGTTCTGAAGGATGGACAACGCTCGTGTCAGCGACCGAACTTGTCCGTTGTTTCGTGCCGAGTTGGACATGATGAGTTCCAGTTGATCCTGCCGGGCCCTAGAAGGTAGCTCAAACCGCTCCAAGGAAAAGGCTCGTGTGCACGACACGCGCCCTCTCGCCTTCTCGGAGAGAAAACTGAGATCGATACAATTTTATGGCGAACTGCCCCAATCCGTTAACCTCCCGTTTACCACCACTGGGTTAACACTTTCTCACTCGCCGGCAGATGGCGGTTGGGATGCGGATCACCCCCCCGTTCTCACACCCATCCTACTGCTGCTACCGGTGAGCAGCCCCAATACCCTCACACGGGTATCGCCGCCCCAGCTAAAACGGCTGGGGCGGCTTCTGCTTTCAGAATGGCTGGTTTGAGATGCGGCCAGCGACTGCGCTGAGCGATTTGATCACACTTCGGGGTAGTCAGATCAGCTGGCCGATCGCTCCCACGCTTCACGCTTGCGGTAGAGAGTGGAGGGGCTCACGTCCAGTATGCGTGCCGCGCGGGGAATCGATCCGTCGCACTGACGAATCGTAACTTCGATGAATTCCCTCTCGACCTCGGCCAGCGTCGCGCCAACGAGGCCCTTGAGCATATCCTCAACCCGGTCCTGGTCGACATCCGCAGGGGCGCCGCAGGCGTTGATCAAGTCGGGTGGGATGTGCCCGTTGGCAACATGGGACGGAGGCCGAGGCCGCATCGCCTTCGCATCGGCCATGAGGGCCCGCGGCAGCATGGAGGCCGTCAGCGTCTCGCCTTCGTTGAGAACGATTGCGTTACGCAGCACGTTCTCCAACTGTCGGACGTTGCCCGGCCAGTCAAAGTCGCGCAGAAGCTCGCGGGCCGTGCTGTCAATCCGGCGAAAACCCTTGCCCTCTTCAGCGGAGAAACGGGCGAGCAGCGTCTCCGCAATCTCGATGACATCCGCTCCGCGCTCGCGCAGTGGCGGCAGCTCGATCGGCACGACGTGGAGACGGTAGAACAGATCCTCACGGAAGCGCCCGGCCTGAACTTCGGCAAGCGGCTCGCGATTCGTCGCGCAAACGATCCGAACGTCAACTTTTCGCGCTTCCACGGCGCCGACCGGCTGGATCATGGACGTCTGCAAAAAGCGCAGCAGCTTGGTCTGTAGCGCGAGGTCCATCTCGCAGATCTCGTCGAGAAACAGCGTGCCGCCGTCCGCCGCAGCGGCTGCGCCAAGCTTGTCCGAGATCGCGCCCGTGAAAGATCCTTTGAGGTGTCCGAAGACTTCCGATTCGAGCAATCCACGCGGAATGGCGCCACAATTGATCGGCACGAACGGACCCGAACGCCGGTTTGAATGACTATGGATCTGCTGGGCCGCGATCTCCTTGCCCGTCCCACTTTCACCAGTGATGAACACGGTCGCTGTGGAGCGCGCGATGTTCTGGATCACCTGGTAGATCTGCTGCATCTGCGGTGACGAGCCCACGAACGTGCCCAGCCCCCGCGGCTCGGCCTGGACCGTGACGGCCGCAGGTTCCTTTGCCTCGATCTCCAGCGAGCGCACGGCGTTCTCGACAGCGCTCAGCAGGCGGCGGTCATCGAAGGGTTTGACGAGAAAATCGAACGCACCCCCACGCATCGCCTGGACGGCCCGGTTGATCGAGCCGTTCGCGGTAATAACGATCACCTTGGTGTCGGCATGATGGCGATTGATCTCTCGCAGAATGTCGAGACCGTCGCCATCCGGCAGCATCAGGTCGAGCAACACGATCCGATTCGCAGATTCGCGGAACACGGCGCGCGCATCGCGCGCCCGATAGACTGGGGTTACTTTCAGGCCACTCCGCTCAAGCGCGGCCCGGTACACCATCGACAACGACGGCGTGTCTTCGACCAGCAGGATCGGATCCTCGAACTCAAGCCCCATCGTGTTCCTACTCCTCCTTCGCGCCTTGCACGAACGCGAGCACCTGCTCCGCTTCTTTCAGGAGGGCGGACCCTGTACGCTCGACCTGGTCAGTATCCGCGGCATGTCCGGCAGAATTAAGGCATTGCGCGAGGTCCTGGAGATGGAAGGCGCCGACGGCCCCCGCAACCGAGATCAGGACGTGTGAGCCAGCGCGCACTTTGGCCAGATCGCTGGTTTCGATCCCTGAGGCAATCCGGTCCCCGGCAGAGCCGATATCAGCCGTCAGCTTCTCAAGGAGTTCCTGAAACGTCGGTTCGTCAAACGAGGCCTTCAATGCCGAAAAGGTAGCCATGTCCATGCATGAAGTCTCGCCCGAGGGTGCTGGAACTGCCCGCACCGGCTCGCGAGCCACTCCCCGGTCAGCGATGAAGCTGCGTATATCCTCACCGAACTGTTCGATCGAGAGGATCGGCTTGGCGATGATTCCATCGGCGCCAGCCTCCTCGATGGCTGCCCGATGCTCGCGCATCACGTAAGCTGTCAACGCCACCAGTGGGAGGTCGCAAAGCGGCGGGTCCATCAGGCGGATCCGACGGATCAGGTCGATCCCCGAGATGTGCGGCATCTCGATGTCGATCAACGCGACGTCAAACGAAAGACTGGTTACGATCGCCAGGGCCTCTGCACCGTCAACCGCAAGTGTGACATGCGCGCCAAGCGTCTCGAGCATCTGCGTGGCCACGAGCTGGTTGGTGGGGTTGTCTTCAGCCAGCAGAATCCGAACACCTGACAAGGTCATCATGTCTCTCCCAGGAGCGCGCGAGGCGCAGGTGTGCCGGACTCTATCATGATTGCCTGCCATGCCTATCCAGCGGCGCGCCGAACATCATCTCTACCCGACAGGGCAACGGCAAGGGCAGCCGCACCGGGAGCGGCCGGGCAAACCGCATCGAAATCCGCGAGACGCCACGGCTGACCAAGCGAGATGAAGCGGGCGCCCGGGTGGAGCGTCTTCAGAGCCGCGAGACGCTCGTGTTCCTCACTGCCATCTCCTTCGAAGAGGACCGCGGACACACCGTCAGAAGTCATATCGGGCGTCCAGACCTGCCACGCCTGCTCGTCCAGCACCTTGTGGAGCAACAGAGCGGAGGCGTCCGAGGCCAGCTCGAACCGCACCAATTGGCGCATGGAGCTACAAACCGGCGCCGGGATCGACACGGTGAGAACATCGCCGGCCTCGGGGTCTGTCATGAGCTTGAGCTTGCCGGTCATCAACCGGGTCAGCCCCCGGACAATCATCGGGCCCGCGGCATCCGAAGCAAACGGGTCGTCTCCGTCCGTTGGATGCTTCAAGAGATCATCAGGCCGCCAGGCCCCGGTTCGCGTTGTGCCCGCTGGCACCCTGATGCTGAAAAGGACCCGTTCGTCTTGATAGCTGAACGCTACCTCGATCTCTTTGCAGCGCACGGATTCGACGAAGTAGACGCAGAGATGCGTCACGACCTGGCGAAGCCGCGCCTCATCGCACAAGACAGACGCCGGCTGCTCGCCCGACCAGGTCACGCTGTACTCAAGCCGGTGCTGGCGGGCGCGCTCGGTCAGGCACCTGTCTGCCAGATGGAGCAGTTTTCCGGTCTCCACAGGCCGGGGGTTCAGCGACGCCGAACCGGTGCGGAGCTGCGCATAATCCAGAAGATCGGCCAGGAGATGGACGAGATGGCTGCCGACCCGATCGGCGTCCGCCAGCAGCCGTTCCTGGCGCGGTGAGAGACCGGATTGCCGGGCAAGTGCCATCAGCCCCATAACCCCGTTCAGCGGCGTGCGAAGATCGTGGCTGAGCATGGTCAGGAACCGCAGCTCGGCCGCCTCCGCCGCGGCTGCGCGCCGCTCGGCCGCGGCTTCCTCAAGTTCCACCTGCCGGGCCTTCTCGTCCCGGGACGTGCCCGCAATGATGACCCCGATAAGGATGCCGAACGAAACCAGAGCGGTGCCGATGACCAATGCCATCCCCGCCGCGGGAGAGCCCGACAGCATGCCCGCGACCTGGGCATGCGCCGCATGCGGCAGCACAGTCGCTGCCAGCGCCAACCATCCGATCATACGCCAGATCACGGGCGTCGCCTTCCGGCGAGACCGCCCGTCCCAGGCCCGTCGGATGCGCCATCAAACTGCCGCGTCCCGTCCCTCATCCCGCTCCCGCACACCGCCTAAAGTCACAAGCTGTGCAACATGGCTCAAGAGGCTTTCGATTTTGCGAATGCCCGTGCTCGCGGAAACCCGTCAGGATGTTGGGGGATACCCGATGTCCTTCAACGCGCCCTTGATCTCGTCCAAAATGGCGGGATCGTCGATGGTTGCCGGCATCTTGTAGCTCTCGCCATCGGCGATCTTGGCCATGGTCGCGCGCAGGATCTTGCCCGAGCGTGTTTTCGGCAAACGATCGACCACTGTCGCAAGCTTGAAGGCAGCGACCGGTCCGATCTCGCCGCGCACACGGGCCACGCATTCCTGTACGATCTCCGCGTGCGGTCGGTTGCAGCCCGCGTTGAGACAGAGGAACCCCATGGGCAGCTGGCCCTTCAGCTCGTCGGCAACCCCGATCACCGCACATTCGGCAACGTCCTTGTGACCCGCCAGAACCTCTTCCATCGCGCCGGTCGACAGGCGGTGGCCCGCCACGTTGATGACGTCATCAGTGCGCGCCATGATGTAGACGTAGCCGTCGTCGTCGATCATCCCCGCATCCCCCGTCTCGTAGTAGCCGGGGAAGGTGGCCATGTAACTTTTGATGAACCGGTCGTCGGCGCCCCACAGCGTCGGCAGACACCCAGGCGGAAGCGGCAGCTTGACGGCGATCGCCCCCAACGTGCCCGTCGGCACCGGATGCCCTGCATCGTCCAGGATCTGTACGTCATAGCCCGGCATCGGCAGCGTGGGTGAGCCTAGCTTCACCGGCTGCAGTTCCACGCCGACCGGGTTTCCCGCAATGGCCCAGCCGGTCTCGGTCTGCCACCAATGGTCGATCACCGGTACCTGCAGCTTCTCCTGCGCCCATTCGATCGTCGCAGGATCCGCGCGTTCGCCTGCCAGGAACAGCGTGCGGAAACCCGACAGGTCATGCTTGCGGATGAAACTGCCGTCGGGGTCCTCCCGCTTGATCGCACGGAAGGCCGTGGGTGCCGTGAACAACGCCTTGACGTCGTGCTCCGAGATCACGCGCCAGAACGTGCCCGCGTCCGGCGTCCCGACCGGCTTGCCTTCGAAGACGATCGTCGTGTTCCCGGTCAGGAGCGGCGCGTAGCAGATGTAGGAGTGACCCACGACCCAGCCCACATCCGAGGCCGCCCAAAAAACCTCGCCCGGGTCGACGCCGTAGAGGTTCTTCATGGTCCAGGCCAGTGCCACCATGTGCCCGCCCGAAGGCCGGATCACGCCCTTGGGCTGACCCGTCGTGCCGGAGGTGTAGAGGACATAAAGCGGGTCGGCGCCCCCGACGGGCACGCAATCGGCGGGCTCGGCCCCTTCGACGAACGTTGCCCAATCGTGGTCCCGCCCCTCGATCAGCGTATACGGCGCCTGCTCGCGCTGGAGCACCACGCAGAAGTCCACCTTGTGCTTTGCCGCCTCGATCGCACCATTGAGCAGCGGTTCATACTTCACGATCCGGCCAGGCTCGACCCCGCAGGAAGCAGAGAGAATTGCCTTGGGCTGTGCATCGTCGATGCGCACAGCCAGCTCATTCGCGGCGAAGCCCCCGAAGACGACCGAGTGGATGGCACCCAGCCGTGCGCAGGCCAGCATCGCGATCACCGCCTCGGGCACCATGGGCATGTAGATGATCACCCGGTCGCCCTTGGTGATTCCCTGGCCGGCCAGGCCGCCGGCCAGCGCGGCAACCTGATCCTTCAGTTCGGCGTAGGTGATCTTGCGCTTCGCACCCGTGATCGGGCTGTCGTAGATGATGGCGTCCTGAGCACCGCGCCCGGCCGCGACATGGCGATCCACGCAGTTCCAGCAGGTATTGGCCTCGCCATCCGCGAACCAGGTGTAGAACGGCGCCTCGCCATCCAGCGCCTTTGTGGGCTGGACGGTCCAGTCGATAGCCTTCGCGGCCTCCATCCAGAAGCCCTCGGGATCGGCCCGCCACCCGTCGTAGACCTCACCGTAGCTGGCCATAGTGCCTCCCTCTGTCTTTGACGCGCGGTTGTCGGTGTTCAAGACCGGGCCCGGGCGCTTCGTTGTTGATCTGTCTCAATCTGTAGGGTGAGCCCCTGGCCCATCGTCCCAATCAAACACAGCTCGAGGCCGACTTGCCAGCGCACGCCGCCATATTCAATGACCCCTCCCCGGTTAGCTCCTGTATCCCCGGATCTTGCGAAGCTCAATCGTCCCCTCGCAGTCCTGAGCGCTCCAATGACCTCTCCCATACTCCGAGGATTCGAACTCGATCTCGAACTGCGGAGCCTCACGCACTGCCACTACGCCCTCACCCTCACGAGTGAATTCCACATTCGCTTGCGCGTTGCCACTAGCTCGGCGATCTTTGATGCCCTGCCGGGGGAATCGAAAGTAGTACGTGCCGTCGTATGCGTTGAACGACATTTGGCCTGTCGAAGTGTATGTCTCAAGCGACTCCACCCCGCATGCCTCTGACCACAACGCGACGCTCCACACGCCCGTGTACTGTGTCGGAATGAACCGCGCGTTTGGCCAACCCCAGGCACACCCAGCAAGAACAAGGCACATCAGCGCCGATCCGGCTCTACTGGCAATTGCTCTCGTCCGGCCCACCGCTCTATCCGTAGTTCGCCACCGGCGTCCCCGCCAGCGCCGCAATGTTCAAGAGCCCCCGCGGTGTGATCGAGGGGCTGACGATATGCGCCTTGTTGCCCATGCCCATCAGGATGGGTCCGATCTCCAATCCACCCGTCAGCTGCTTCAGGATGTTTCGCGATCCGGACGCCGCATCGACGTTGGCAAAGATCAGACAGTTCGCCTGACCCGAGAGCCGCGAATTCGGGAACACGCGCTCCCGCAGTTCGGGGTTGAGGGCGTGATCGGCGTGCATCTCGCCCTCGTACTCGAAGTCGACGCCCATCCCGTCCAAAAGCGCCAAGGCCGCCCGCATCTTGCGCCCTGACGCCGTGTCCAGCGAGCCGAAGACCGAGTGGCTGAGAAGCGCCACCTTCGGCTCCAACCCAAACCGACGGATGTGCCGCGCGGCGCCGATGCAGGTCTCGGCGACATGATGGGGCTCGGGGTCCAGGTGCACCTGGCTGTCGGCAATGAAGATGACCCCGTTCTCCAGGATCACCGGCGAGAGCGCGCCCACCGGGTGCAGCTTGCCCCCGTTGCCGTCATCCATCCCGCCGAGGATCTGCTGCACGTACTGGAGGTGCCAGCGGTACTGTCCGGCGGTGCCGCAGATCATGCTGTCGGCATCTCCCCGGCGCACGGCGACGGCGGCAATCGCGGTCGTGTTCGTGCGCATGATGGTCCGGGCCGTGTCTGGCGTGACGCCCTCTCGCTGCAGGATGGTGTGCAGGGTCTCCCAATAGTCGCGGTAACGCGGATCGTCCTGGGGGTTGATGATCTCGAAATCGCGTCCCATCCGGATGGGAAGGGCATCCCGTTCGATGCGGCTCTCGATGACCTCCGGGCGCCCGATCAGGATCGGATTGTCGACCCCTTCCTCGGCCACGGATTGTGCGGCGCGGAGCACGCGGGGGTCCTCGCCCTCGGCAAAGATCAGGCGGCGGCTGCCCTTGCGCGCGGCCTCGAAGACAGGGCGCATCAGCATGCCCGTCTTGAAGACCGAGCCCTCGAGCGTCAGGCGGTACTCCTCGAGATCGACCGCGCCCTGCGCGACACCCGTATCCATCGCCGATTTCGCGACAGCCGTGGCGATCTCGGATAGAAGGCGGGGATCGAAGGGTTTCGGGATCAGATAGTCGCGCCCGAAGACCATCCGCTCGCCCTGATAGGCGGCCGCCGCCTCGGCCGAGGAGGTCTTGCGCGCCAGTTCGGCCAGGGCGTTGGCGCACGCCACCTTCATCTCTTCGTTGATCTGCGTCGCGCGCACGTCCAGCGCGCCCCTGAAGATGAACGGGAAGCAGAGCACGTTGTTGATCTGGTTGGGATAGTCCGAGCGCCCCGTGCAGATGATCGCATCCGCCCGCGCCTCGCGGGCCTCGTGCGGCATGATCTCGGGCGTCGGGTTCGCCAGCGCCATGATGATCGGGTCCGACGCCATCAGCCCCACCATCTCGGCCGTCAGGATGCCGGGGGCCGAGAGGCCGAGGAACATGTCCGCGCCAGCGATGATCTCGCCCAGCTTCACGACCTTGCCCTGGTCGGGCTGCGCGAAGGAGCGTTTGGTGGCGTCCAGATCGTCACGCCCTTCGTGCACCAGGCCATCGACGTCCACCAGCCAGATGTTCTCGCGGCGGACGCCGAGGTTCATCAGCATGTTCAGGCACGCGATCCCGGCGGCACCACCGCCAGTCGAGACGATGCGGATCTGGTCGAACTCCTTGCCCGCGATGTGCAGCGCGTTGATCGCCCCTGCCGCCACCACGATCGCCGTCCCGTGCTGATCGTCGTGGAAGACCGGGATAGACATCCGCTCCTTGCAGATACGCTCGACCTCGAAACAGGCCGGCGCGCCGATATCCTCGAGGTTGACGGCGCCGAACGTCGGTTCCAGCGCGATCACGATCTCGGCCAGTTTCACGGGGTCGAGCTCATTGACCTCGATGTCGAACCCGTCAATCTCGGCGAACTTCTTGAAGAGCGCGACCTTGCCTTCCATCACGGGCTTGGAGGCCTGCGCCCCGATGTTCCCCAAACCCAGCACCGCGGTACCGTTCGAGATCACGGCCACACGGTTACCCTTGCCGGTGTAGCGGAAGGCATCCGCCGGATTGCGGTAGATCTCCATGCAGGCCTCAGCCACGCCGGGAGAGTAGGCCAACGAAAGATCCCGGGCCGTGGTCATCGGCTTGGTGACGCGGATCGCCAGTTTCCCCGGGGTCGGCTGCTCGTGGTAGACAAGCGCCTGCTGCTTCAGCGCCTGCTCGGCGGCCTTGTGATCGGTCATCGGTGCCCCTCTCCGGACGGTCCTGTTCCCCGGGTTGCCCCCGGCGTGTCGTGGCCCGGCTCCTGGAGCGTGCGTGCCACACGCAACCCTATCGCCTCAGGTGTGCCCGCCGCCAGCCCTGTCATCGTCTCCTCGATCCGCGCGGCCAGCTTTGTGATCGGCTTGGTCGCCTTGCCCTTGCGAAAGGCGCCAGCGTAGTGGCCGGCAACCATGTCGCGCACATGGGCCGCGTTCTCGCGGTTCGTCGCCTGAGCGACGGGCAACACCGGGCCCCAGCGAAAGAAGACACCCGTAGTATCGCGTGAGCGCTCGGCCGTCTCCGCGCACTCCTCGAGACCCGCCAGACCTGCTGCCGTGCGCAACGTCCACGGATTGAAATTGAAGATATGGCCATAGTGGAACATGTTCCCGCGGCTCTTCTCGCGGGCATAGGTCTCGATGTTCGGCACCTCGACGTAGAGCACGCCGTCCGGCTTCAGCCAATCGCGCATCATGGCGAGATAGCGTACCGGATCGTTCAAATGCTCCAGCACATGGTTGAGACGGATCAGATCGAACTGGCCCTCTTCGAAGAGAGCCCGGTCCAGATGCGCGGTGCGCACGTCCAGACCCAGCGCATTGCGGCAGTACTCGGCATAGCCCGCGTTCGGTTCGATCCCGGTGACAGTCTTGCCAAGCTGACCCATCAGAAACGCGAACTCGCCTGAACCCGCGCCCACGTCGAGCACCTGGTCCGCTTGCCCGAGCACATCGCGAAACGTGCGCACGTGCTCGGCCACCCGCCGGAAGTTTCGCAGGATCTGGCGTTTGCGCGGCGTGGCGGCGCCCTTGTAGGAGGTTCGGTAATCTTCAGAGTAGAACCGCGCCAGTTCCGCGTCGTTCGGGATCGGATCGTTGCGCACCAGCCCGGTGTCCGTGTCGAGGACGGTGCGCAATGGCCTGCCGTGCCGGTCCGTCTCCGAGACCACCTCGTGCGCGCCCTCCCGTCCTTCGGCCCAGCTCATGCGGCGCTCTCCCATCGTCGTGGCGGCGGTCCTTGCGGCGCGCCGTCCTGGACGGAGACCCGCACGTCTCCGCACCCTTCACGGCCTGTTAACCAGAATCGCCACCAGAATGAAGGGAGGTTGGGAGGAGACTGCCGCAAAGAACATGTCGAAATTTAGAGAAATCTTAGGAAAGGGCCCGTAGACACGGTCGCGTTCATGAACACCGCGCCCGTTGCCGTCAGCAACAATCGCAAGGGCGCGGAAGACCCCGGCCTGACAAGCCTGGCGGCAGTGTAAGCCCGCTTCTTAACCTCACCCGCTCCGACCGATTTGAATTCGGTTCAACCGGGCCCCAGCCAGAGAAAACCGCTAACGGGGAGCAGTTCGCTCACTCCGCCGCTTCGGGTTGCCTCGCCGCCTGGATCAGGCTGAGTATGTTGGCGGCGGCATCGGGGATGTTGGTGCCGGGACCGAAGATCGCCTTCACCCCTGAGGCATAGAGGAAGTCGTAGTCCTGCTGCGGGATCACGCCGCCGCAGATCACAATGATGTCCTCGGCGCCCTGCTCGGCCAGCGCCTTGACCAACTGGGGGGCCAGCGTCTTGTGGCCCGCGGCTTGGCTGGAAATCCCGACCACGTGAACGTCGTTGTCGATGGCGTCCTGCGCAGCCTCGGCGGGCGTCTGGAACAATGGTCCGACATCCACATCGAAGCCGATATCCGCAAAAGCTGTCGCAATCACCTTGGCGCCCCTGTCGTGGCCGTCCTGACCCATCTTGACGACCAACATGCGGGGACGGCGGCCCTCGGCTTCCGCGAAGCTCTCGACGTCGCGCTGGATCTGGGCAAAGCCCTCGTCGCCCTCATAGGCCGCGCCGTAAACCCCAGACATCGTCTTCACCTCCGCACGGTGGCGGCCAAACACCGCCTCCATCGCGTCCGAGATCTCACCGACCGTCGCGCGCGCCCGTGCTGCATCGACGGCCAACGCGAGCAGATTGCCATTGCCGCCCGCACCCTCGGTCAGAGCCTTCAGGGCAACCGCACAGGCATCCTCGTCCCGTTCGGCGCGGATCTTCTCTAGCCGCGCAATCTGCGAGGCCCGCACGGCGACATTGTCGACGTCGAGGATATCGATCACGTCCTCTTCCTCGCGGCGGAACTTGTTGACGCCGACGATCACTTCCTCGCCGCGGTCGATGCGGGCCTGCTTCTCGGCGGCCGCCTGCTCGATGCGCAGCTTGGGCATGCCCGAGGCGACGGCCTTGGTCATCCCGCCAAGCGCGTCCACTTCCTCGATCAGCGTCCAGGCAGCATCGGCCAGCTCCTGCGTCAGCGATTCGACATAGTAGGACCCGGCCAGGGGATCGACGACATTGGTCACCCCGGTCTCGTTCTGCAGGATCAGCTGCGTGTTCCGCGCGATCCGGGCCGAGTGCTCGGTCGGCAGGCCAATGGCCTCGTCGAAGCTGTTGGTATGGAGCGACTGCGTGCCGCCCAATACCGCCGACATCGCCTCGAACGCCGTCCGGACCACGTTGTTGTAGGGATCCTGCTCGGCCAGGCTGACACCGGACGTCTGGCAATGCGTCCGCAGCATCAGGCTCTGCGGCTTCTGCGCACCGAAGCCTTCCATGATCCGGTGCCACAGCAGGCGCGCCGCGCGGAGCTTGGCCGCCTCCATGAAGAAGTTCATGCCGATGCAGAAGAAGAAGCTCAGCCGCGGCGCAAAGGCGTCCACGTCCATGCCGTTGGCAATCGCCGCGGTGACATACTCCTTGCCGTCGGCCAGCGTGAAGGCCAGCTCCTGCACCAGGTTCGCCCCCGCCTCCTGCATGTGATAGCCGGAGATCGAGATCGAGTTGAACTTGGGCATCTCCGCGGCCGTGTAGGCAATGATATCGCTCACGATCCGCATGCTCGGCTCGGGCGGATAGATGTACGTATTGCGGACCATGAACTCCTTCAGGATGTCGTTCTGGATGGTCCCCGACAGTTTGTCCCGCGAGACACCCTGCTCTTCACCCGCCACGATGAACGACGCCAGCACCGGGATCACGGCCCCGTTCATGGTCATCGACACCGACACCTGATCCAGCGGGATCTGGTCGAAGAGGATCTTCATGTCCTCGACGCTGTCGATCGCGACACCGGCCTTACCGACATCCCCCTCAACCCGCGGGTGATCGCTGTCATAGCCCCGGTGGGTGGCCAGATCGAAGGCAACCGAACAGCCCTGCTGCCCCGCCGCCAGCGCCCGGCGGTAGAACGCGTTCGATTCCTCGGCAGTCGAGAACCCCGCATACTGGCGGATCGTCCAGGGCCGGCCGGCGTACATGGTCGCCTTCGGCCCGCGCAGGTAGGGGGCTATCCCCGGCACCGTACCCAGATGGCCAACCCTCTCCAGATCGTCCTCGCTGTAGAGCGGCTTGACGGCAATCCCCTCGGGCGTCGCCCAGGTGAGATCGTCCAGCGGGCGCCCGCGAAGTTCCTTCTCGGCCAACGCCTTCCAGCTATCCAGCTTGTCGCTCATCTCAGGTCTCCGTCACAGCCCAGGTCTTGACCCCCGCCCGCACCATACCACCTGATGGAAAGGGAGACAGACTTATGAGTATGACGGCTATACTGATCGCGGGCTCGATGTCCATTGGCCCGGTCGACGCGCCCTCGCTGGAGGGGTTCCGATGGGAGTACCGCCCCATCGTCATTTTCGCCGACGAGGATGATCCCCGCCTGGAGGAGCAGCTAGATCTGCTGGAGGCGGCCGAACCCGAGCTGATCGACCGGGACAACCTGGTTGTTCTCGACACTGCACCGGCCTCGCCGCTGCGTGACCGCTTCAGCCCGGGCGAATTCACGGTGATCCTTGTCGGGCTTGACGGCGGGGAGAAGTTCCGCCGCGATGGTCTGGTGCGCCCAGGTGAGCTCAACGCCCTGATCGACACCATGCCGATGCGGCGCAACGAGATGCGCACCCAGGGCGGCAACTCCCGCTGAACGATCCGAGGTTTGCCCCGGCGTGGATACCGACACCGGCGTCGCAGCGCGACGACCTCAGCACGAACGCCACCATGAGCCGGGACAGAGGAACGTGAGGCAGGGAGGCGATCGCGATGCCGATAGCCCTGTCCGTGCGATCCTGGACACCAATGTCTTCGTGGGCGGCGGGTTCAATCGTGGCTCTGCCTCGGCCCGGCTTGTCAAAGCCGCGCGCGACGGGCGCCTCCTTCTCGTCTGGGACCCGTCGACCCGGGGCGAAATCGAACGCATTCTGAACAAGATCCCCAGGCTCAGCTTCGCCGCCGTCGCAGATCTCTTCCTGCCCGCCGGCGCCTTTGACGGAGACCTGGATCTGGCCGCGGTCAGCTTTGTCGAGGATGCCGAGGACCGCAAGTTCGCGGCGCTGTCGCTGGCCACGGGTGCCCCCTTGGTATCGTCAGACGATGATCTGCTGTCGCACGCTGACAAACTGGATGTCTGGAAGCCGAGTGCTTTTTGGAGCAGTTGATCAGTCGAAGGCAGAAACGGCCTTGCTCTCGGCACGGCGTATGCTGCGCCGATGAGCATAGTCACTTAACCAGAAGCCCGGACCAAACAGTAGAGCCGCCAAGATCGCGATGCGCTCGAGGCCAGATGGAAGCCCAAAGACAGTGGCCGTCGGGTTTCCGCGAAGGAACAGAACAATTGTCAGCCAGCAGGTCATTGTCAGAAACCAGATAACCCCGGTCCAACTCCAGGGCATCCGAAGATCCCAGCCCAAGCCCGCAACAACCCTGTAGACGGTCACGCCTCCAATCGCCCCGAGCCAAGCGGGTGCCTGCAGCAGTGCAAGGAATACGTAGGGATTGAGATCGGTCGAAGTCGTCAATCTGACGACATTGCTGGCCGCAATGGCGTAAGCGACTCCCGTCAGCACAAGAGTAACTGGAAGACCCAACAGCACCCCCGCGACATGATACCCGATCCGCCGCCAGAGCGATGGCACCTATTCGAATTCCATGATCACGTCGTCGACGGCGAGTGACGCGCCCGGGGCGGCGTTGATCTTCTTGACCACGCCCTTCTTCTCGGCGCGGAGCACGTTCTCCATCTTCATCGCCTCGACGGTCGCAAGCGTCTGTCCATCCTGCACTTCCTCGCCTTCTGCAACGGCGATCGACACGACCAGACCCGGCATCGGGCAGAGCAGCATCTTCGAGGTGTCAGGCGGGATCTTCTCGGGCATCAGTTCTGCCAGCTCCGCAGCCCGGCGCGAGCGCACCTTCAGCACCACGTCGCCGCCGCGGTAGCGGATGCGGAACCCGTCGGTGACGGGATCGACCTTCACGGACATGCGCACCCCGTCGATCATCGCTGTCGTGAGCGTGTCGCCCGGGGTCCAATCCCCCTCGACCATCATGCTATGGCCATCGTCGAACACGACCTCGACAGCGCCCTGCCCGTGGATCAGGACCTGCGGCTGGCGCGGGTCCGCACCCTTCGAGGTCAGGGAAAGCTCCTCGCCCTCCTGAGTGCGAACGTGCCCGGTGACCAGGCGCCTAGTCGTCACGCCGAAGCTTTGTCCCTCAGCGGTCACAACCCAGTCCGTGCCGGCTGGTTGATCCTTGCCGTTGACCGTACCGCTGACACGACCCGCGCGCCGGGCCGCGACCAGGCGCATCGCCGCCGCGCCCGCCGCCAGCCGCTTCAGGACGTCCGGGCCCATGGTGACCCCCTGGAACCCGTCGGGATACTCCTCGGCAATGAAGGCCGTGGTGATCTCGCCCGAGATGAAACGGGGGTGGTCATAGACCGCCGACAGGAACGGCAGGTTGTGACCGATCCCCTCGACCTCGAAGGTGTCGAGCGCCGTGCGCATCTCTTCGATCGCCTCGGCGCGGTCCGTTCCCCAGGTGCAGAGCTTAGCGATCATAGGGTCGTAGAAGCGGCTGATCTCGCCGCCCTCGAAGACGCCGGTATCGTTGCGCACGACGGGGGCGTCCGGGGTGACGCCGGGCTGGTAGCTGTCGGTCTCGGCCGGGGGGCGGTAGCGCGTGAGCCGCCCGATCGAGGGCAGGAAGTTGCGGTACGGATCCTCGGCGTAAAGGCGGCTCTCCATCGCCCAGCCGTGCAGCTTCACGTCCGCCTGGGTCAGCGACAGCGTCTCCCCCGCCGCAACGCGGATCATGTGCTCGACCAGATCCTGGCCCGTGATCAGTTCCGTTACCGGATGCTCGACCTGCAGGCGCGTGTTCATCTCGAGGAAATAGAAGTTCCGATCCCCGTCCACGATGAACTCGACCGTCCCGGCCGAGGCATAGTCGACGGCCTTTGCCAGTGCCACGGCCTGTTCACCCATCGCCTTGCGCGTGGTCTCGTCCAGAAAGGGGCTGGGGGCTTCCTCGATGACCTTCTGGTTGCGCCGCTGGATGGAACACTCCCGCTCGCCCAGGTAGATGCAGTTGCCGTGCTTGTCGCCGAGCACCTGGATTTCGATGTGGCGCGGCTGCGTCACGAACTTCTCGATGAAGATCCGGTCGTCGCCAAAGCTCGCCGCCGCCTCGTTCTTCGAGGCCTGGAAGCCCTCGCGCGTCTCCGTATCGGTCCAGGCGATGCGCATGCCCTTGCCGCCGCCGCCGGCCGAGGCCTTGATCATCACCGGATAGCCGATCTCGCCCGCGATCTTCACGGCCTCGTCCGCATCGGCGATCAGGCCCATGTAGCCGGGAACCGTGGACACGCCCGCTTCGGCCGCGAGCTTCTTCGAGGTGATCTTGTCGCCCATCGCCTCGATCGCGCCCTGGGGCGGACCGATGAAGGCGACCCCGGCCGCATCAAGCGCCGCCGCGAACTTCGGGTTCTCGGACAGGAAGCCATAGCCGGGGTGCACGGCCTCGGCCCCGGATTGCTTGATGGCGTCCATGATCTTGTCGATCACGATGTAGGATTGCGCGGCGGGTGGGGGGCCGATGTGGATCGCCTCATCCGCCATGGACACGTGCAGCGCGCCGCGGTCGGCATCGGAGTAGACGGCCACCGTCCTGATCCCCATGCGCCGGGCGGTATTGATGACGCGGCAGGCGATCTCGCCCCGGTTGGCAATCAGGATCTTCTGAAACATGCTCGTGTCCCCCTAGGCGCAGCACGGGCGTGCGCCAGCCAGCGCCGCCTCTTTTGATCATCGGCGAGGATTGACGCAAGCCTCTCGTCCAGTCCAGCGCCAAGAGCGCCACGAACAAGGATCACGCCGCCTGCAGTGATCTGGATGGCGTCCGGCGTCTGGGCCACGGAGACCCGGGGGGTGAAGCCGCGCACGGCCTGCGCCGCGCGCCAGAGATCCTGTCGGATCTGGTGCACCAGACGCCGCCGCAGACGGGCCGACGGCGGCTGGGGCGGGAGCGTCGCCGCGACGGCGACGTCCCATCTGTCGGGCGCGTGGCGGGCCCTCAGGTCCGCCGTGGTCCCGTCATCCTCCAGACGCCAGGCGGTCACCCGGCGCCCGGGCCGAGGTCAGCGTCGCCAGACAGGCGTGCCGAGGTCAATGTCATCAGCGTCGGTAAGTCCGCCCGCCGCAGCACCCGCAAGGCCACCCAGCAGGACCCCGGTGCCAATGCTGCCGCCAGCCGCGGCCGCGCCTGCGGCGCCGACACCTGCGCCGATTGCACCGCCCGAGATCGCCCGGTCGGTTGTGCTGCTACCGCAGGCTGCCAACCCCATGACCGCCACAAGCCCGATAACCGTAAAGAAGCGCATTCCTTGCCTCCATCGTGTTGCTCTCGATTGAACAACAAACGATTCGGCAGTTTATTCCCGTCGTTTTTTGCGCTCACGGCGCCTCGGCCTCATGCGTGGCGAAATCGGCGGGCGAGATGATCTCGATCAGTTCGAGATCGTCGGAGTGGCGCACCTCGCGGTGGCGTATCCCCGGCGGCTGCAGGACGCATGAGCCCTTGCGCAGGATGTGAGTGCCCTGCCCCTCGTACTCGAACTCGACCCAGCCCTCGAGGATGTAGACCATCTGGAAATCGAGGTCGTGTGTGTGCCACTGGCCTTCAGAATGCATGCCCGGCACGGCGCGGATGACATGCGCGCCGAACTTGCCCTGGGTCGCCTCGGCGATCCCCAGCCCGCGGTACTCGAAGAACGCGCGCAACCCGCGGCCCACGAAGTGGCCCGCATCCGCATGGCAGATCGTGAAGGCCTGCCCCTTCCACATGTCGTTCATGGTGTTCCTCCCCGTGCTCGGGCCCAGAGATCGGCCCCCGCCTCAGTCGTCGTCGCCCGGTAACAGTACCATTACCCGCCAGGCAATGCCGAGCATTCCGAAGGTGATCCCGAAGAAGGCCGCCCCCAGCCAGAACATCAGCCGCCCCACGTCGACACGGTCGAAGAGACCACCGAGCCCCGCGAAGTCTATCCAGATCAGGATGTCATAGAGGATCCAGCCCGCGATCATCCCCTCCAGCGCGCCGATGCCGACGGTCAGGGGAACGCGCAGGTCCTGGGGCTTGCGCTCAGGGGGGCGGGTGGTCATCAGCATCCTCCGGTCTGCGGGCCAGGCAATCGACCTCGACTAGGGCGCCGACGGCGAGAGCTGTCACACCGATTGTCGTGCGCGCAGGCCGCCGGTCTTCCGGAAAGTAGCTCTGATATGTCTGGTTGAAAGTCTCGTAATCACGCTCGAACGCCGTGAGGTAGCAGCGGCATTGCACGACGTGGCTGAGGTCGAGGCCCACGCCCTTGAGCACGATCTCGAGGTTATCCATCACCCGGCGCGTCTGGGCCGCGATCCCGTCGGGCAGGGTCGCATCGGGTGCCGCGGGGTCCGTCGGCATCTGTCCGGTCAGCAGAACCCAACCGCCCGTCTCTACCGCGTGGGAGAACGGGGCCACCGGGCGTGGACCGCCAGAGATCATGTGGAATTTCGGAATCATCTACCCTGCCAGCGAGTCGGTGGCTTATACCGGATGCAAAGACGCGTTTGGTACTTCTATCTTGCTCGCAGCTGACACCGTGGCACGATTGGCCGGTCGCGCCCTATCGCATCGGCACCGGTCACATCCGGGTACGCAACACCGACCAGGACGAGAGAGCCGCGACCGTCTGGGCGCGGCTCCTTGCAGGTCAAGCCGGGTTTTTGGGCGTCAGTTATAGCGATCCGATGTCGCGGCACCGATAGCCGCACCAGCGGCACCGCCCAGGATCGCGCCAGTAACCGGGTCGACCCCGAATACCTCGGCACCGACGGCGCCGGCGCCAAGGCCGATACCGGCACCCACGGCACCACGTTCCAGCGGTGTGTTCACCCCGTTTCCGCCGCACGCGGCGAGCAGACCACACAGAGCCGTCGTCAGAATAAGAGTGCGCATCGTTTTCTCCTATCCAGCATCGGTTGGTTGAGTTCACAACTCTTGAGGCCCGCGCTGGTTCCGCACGATTACACGTCGACGGGAGAACGCTCCGTTGCTGACATCGGGTTACAGAAGGTGTCAGCCAGGTACTGCACAACAGCCAGTTGCCCCACGCGTTGCCGGGGAATGCCCCATAGCGCCTATTCCAGGTGGGCGTTCGGCTTGGCGATCCGATAGGGAAACGCCCCATAGCCGGACGCCTCGACGAAGGCGCGCGCCGCCTCCTCATCCACGTCCACCGCGACAAGGTGCGGTGCGTGGGGAAGCCGCGGCGGGGGTTTCCAAGCGTCGCCGTAGGCGTAGTTCTCGAAGATCACGGACCAGTGCCGTGGCTGCCCCGAAGGTTGGATCGTGTAGGTACCAACGTAGTTCACCGCACCCGCCTCGACCTGATGCAAGGGCGTGTTGAAACGCGCATCGAGCGCGGGCCGACCGGTTTGCGACCGCCTGAACCTGACCAGCCACTCCCTCACCGTAACGGTGTTCGGCACCCACATCCCATTGACCATGAACCCGCCAGCCATCGTGGTCCTGTCCGGGCCCATCGCGAACCCGGAGAGCGACAGCGGCCCAGGGTTGGCGAAGAAGTAGTGAAACCCCACTGCCCCGCCGGGCAGCATGTCCATGTCAGCAAAGATCAACTGCCTAAGCGCACCGTTCGGGCTCCCAGACCAGCTGATCCGGTTTTGCACTGGCGCTCCCCGGGCATCGCTGGAAACGATCCCGACCAAGACCAACGCCCGGGCATCACCCGTTTTGAAGGGGTTGGCCGCGACCTGCTGCTCGAACGTCTGAGAGCAGCCCGTCAGAAGAAGGACGGCCAGCAGGCAGCACAGACGATAGACCATTCTCACAACGGAATGTTGTCGTGCTTCTTCCAGGGCGTTGCCACGTCCTTGTTGCGGAGCGAGGCGAAGGCCTTGGCGACCCGGCGCCGGGTGGAATGGGGCATGATCACCTCGTCGATAAACCCCTTCTCGGCGGCGACGAAGGGGTTGGCGAAGCGGTCCTCGTATTCCTTGGTGCGGGCGGCCACCTTGTCGGGATCGCCGAGCTCACTGCGATACAGGATCTCGGTCGCGCCCTTGGCCCCCATCACTGCGATCTCGGACGTGGGCCAAGCGTAGTTCACATCGCCCATCAGGTGCTTGGAGCTCATGACGACATAGGCGCCGCCGTACGCCTTACGCGTGATCACCGTGACCTTGGGCACCGTCGCCTCGCCATAGGCATAGAGCAGCTTGGCGCCGTGCTTGATGATCCCGGCGTATTCCTGCGAGGTCCCGGGCAGGAAGCCCGGCACGTCCACGAAGGTCAGGATCGGAATGTTGAAGCAATCGCAGAAGCGCACGAAGCGCCCGGCCTTGCGCGCCGAGTCGATGTCCAGCACGCCGGCCAGCACCATCGGCTGGTTGGCGACAACCCCGACAGGCCGCCCCTCGATCCGGATGAAGCCCGTGATGATGTTGCCCGCGAAATCAGGCTGGATCTCGAAGAAATCACCCTCGTCGGCGGTCTTCAGGATCAGCTCCTTCATGTCGTAGGGCTGGTTGGGGTTCTCGGGCACCAGGGTGTCGAGGCTGCGGTCGATGCGTCCTGCGTCGTCGAAGAAGGGCCGCTCGGGCAGTGCTGCGCGGTTCGAGAGCGGCAGGAAATCCACCAGGCGGCGCACCTCGGCCAGCGTCTCGACGTCATTCTCGAACGCCCCGTCCGCGACCGAGGATTTGGACGTGTGCGTCTTGGCGCCGCCCAACTCCTCCGCCGTGACGACCTCGTTGGTGACGGTCTTCACGACGTCGGGGCCGGTGACGAACATGTAGGACGAGTCGCGCACCATGAAGATGAAGTCCGTCATGGCGGGCGAGTAGACGGCCCCCCCGGCGCACGGCCCCATGATCACCGAGATCTGCGGGATGACGCCCGAGGCGGTGATGTTGCGCTGGAAGACGTCGCCGTAGCCGGCAAGTGACATCACACCTTCCTGGATCCGGGCACCGCCCGAGTCGTTGATGCCGATCACGGGGGCGCCCACCTGCATCGCCATGTCCATGATCTTGCAGATCTTGCGCGCATGCGTCTCGGAGACCGAGCCCCCCAGCACCGTGAAGTCCTGGCTGAAGACATAGACCTGACGCCCGCTCACGGTGCCCCAGCCGGTCACCACGCCGTCACCGGGGAACTTCTGCGCCTCCATGCCGAAGTCCGTGCAGCGATGGGCCACGAACATGTCGTATTCCTCGAACGAGCCTTCGTCGAGCAACAGCTCGACGCGTTCGCGCGCCGTCAGCTTGCCCTTGGCATGCTGGCTGGCGATGCGCTTCTCGCCACCGCCGAGGCGCGCTTCCGCGCGGCGTTGTTCCAGTTCATCGAGGATGTGCTGCATGAGGTCCTCCGGTCAGACGTTTTGCCTCTTCTGGCCGATCAGGGCAGCGTTGACCAGAGGCAACAGACGGGTGTCGCTGCGGCCGGTGAGCGATCCAAAGGCGCGGTCTCAGCCCTTTTCGACAATGGCCGTCAGCACGTCTAGGCGCAGCGGTTGGCTCTCGCCCAGCCAAAGCACATGGTCCATGTGATCGGCCATCACGTTCCCGGTTTCGGCATGGCAGAAGACCGTGTGGCCGTCGCGGTTCAGCGCCAGCCAGGCTGTCACCTCGGCGAACTTGTCGCCAGGCACCGAGAGCTGGCACGAGCCCGTCGGGTGCGGGCCTACAGGCGCCGCGTGCAGGCGCCCCATCTCTATGCCGAAGCGGTCGCGCACCGCCTCGCAGAGGGCGCGGGCACGGTCGACCTCGGCCGCGTCGAAATAGACATGGGCGTGCCAGCCCGTGATGGTGCCGGGGTCGGTCACGCGTGACCTGCCGCGAAGTCGTTGCCCGCACGGTCCTGCCCCCGGACCAGCCAGAGGGGCCGGGTCGAGAAGTCGACCGTGAAGCCGGACGAGTTGCTGCGCTGGAACATCTGCCGGTCGAAGAGACTGGTTGCGGGCATGTAGCGGATCGCCAGCCCCGCCCGGCGCCGGGGCGACGTGTTGGGGTTCGAGCCGTGGATCATATAGACGTCGTGGAGCGACATCTGCCCGGGGTCCAGTTCCACATCCACGGCGGCAGCCTCGTCAAACGCATCCTCGCCCAGGCGCTGGGTGAGGGCCCCACCCTCCTCGCGCAGATGCTCCTGCAGGACGGCGGGGCGGTGGGTGCCGGGGACAACCCGGAGGCAGCCGTTGCCACGATCCGAGCGCTCCAGCGCCACCCAGACCGTGCACGTCGCGAGAGGCCGGATCGGCCAGTAGTGCCCGTCCTGGTGCCAGGGCACCTCCAGCCCCTCGCCCGCGGGTTTGCAGAAGAGGTGACAACCCCAGAGCACGATGTCCTCGCCGATCGCATCGGCCACGAGATCCAGGATGTCGGGGTCCCGCGCAAGGTCGAGAAAGGCGTCCGACCCCACGACCCCTTCGGCGTTCTTGCCGTTGACGTGGATGGACACCAGATGCTCGGGCCGCACATCCGGGTTCGCCGCCAGCGCATCGTCGAGCGCCTGCTGCAGGGCCGCGACCCGGTCGGGCGGCAGCCGCCATTCCGGGATCACGTAGCCCTGTTCATCGTAGGTGGCTTTCTCGGCGTCGCTGAGGCTGGCCATGGCGTCTCTCCCCGTGTTTTGGTTTGAGATCAGGAAACCAGCCGCGGTCACCCCTGTCCAGAGGCGTCTCCATCAGGTTGGGCGGAAGGGTCCACGAGGCATCCGCCCCAGAGTGGCCTCGGCTCGTGGTCCCATCACGCGCCGCGGGACGTATCGTGGGCGCCACGCCAGCAGCAGCTTGAGACGCGGCCTTTGACACAAGCGCAAAATAAACTGACCAGACGGCTGTAGTTTGCCTTCCGTCAGCGGTCCGAGCTTTCCCACCGCGGATTGATCCAGGGCTGGCGGTTGGAGCGCGGCAAGCGGCGACCCAGGATGTGGTCGGCCGCCTTCTCGCCCGTCATGATGCTGGGCCCGTTCAGGTTACCATTGGTGATCCGCGGGAAGATCGAGCTGTCGACGACGCGCAGCCCCTCCACACCGATCACTTTCAGCTCGGAATCGACCACCGCCATCGGATCATCGGCGCGGCCCATTTTGCAGGTCCCGCACGGGTGGTAGGCCGATTCCGCGTGCTCGCGAATGAAGCCGTCGAGCTCATCGTCGGATTGCACATCCGCGCCCGGCTGGATCTCCTTGCCGCGGTAGGGATCGAACGGCGCCTGGGCAAAGATCTCCCGGGTGAGGCGAATGCAATGGCGGAAGTCGGTCCAGTCCTCCTCCGTGCTCATGTAGTTGAACAGGATCTTCGGCGCGTCCTCGGGGTTGGCCGACCGCAGCGTCACGTGCCCCCGCGACGGCGAGCGCATGGGACCGACATGCGCCTGGAAGCCATGCCCCTCGGCCGCTGCCTGCCCGTCATAGCGCACGGCAATCGGCAGGAAGTGGTACTGGATGTCCGGGTACTCGACCCCCGGTCTCGAGCGCACGAAGGCGCAGCTCTCGAACTGGTTCGATGCCCCCGGGCCGGTCTTGCCGAACAGCCACTGCGCGCCGACCCAGGCCTTGCCGAGCAGGCTCCAGTACTTGAACAGCGTGATCGGCTGGGTGCAGGCTTGCTGGATGTAGAGCTCGAGATGATCCTGGAGGTTCGCGCCCACGCCGGGACGGTCCGCAACCACCCCGATCCCGTGGTCCGCCAGATGCGCCCCGGGGCCGATCCCGGACAGCATCAGCAGCTTGGGCGAGTTGATTGCGCTGGCCGCCAGGATCACCTCCTTGCGGGCCTGGACCACCTCGACCGCCCCGCCACGCTGGACCTCGACCCCCGTCGCGCGACCCTCTTCAATGATCACGCGCCGGGCGAGGCAGCGGTGCAGCGACAGGTTCTGGCGCTTCAGCGCGGGTTTCAGGTAGGCGTTGGCCGCCGACCAGCGCCGGCCCTGCCAGACTGTCATCTCGAAGGGGCCAAACCCCTCCTGCTTCTCGCCGTTGTAGTCGTCCGTGACCTCGAAGCCCGCTGCCTCCCCGGCCGCGACGAACGCCTGGTGGAGCGGGATCTGACGCGAGCCACGCGTCACGTGCAGGGGCCCATCGGTACCCCGCCAGTCCGGATCGCCGCCATGGGGCCCGGGATGCCAGCTCTCCATCCGGTCGAAATACGGGGCGACATCGGCATAGGCCCAGCCGTCAGCGCCCTGATCCGCCCAGTGGTCAAAGTCGCGCGCGTGGCCGCGCACATAGACCATCCCGTTGATCGACGACGACCCGCCGATGACCTTGCCGCGCGGACAGACGAGGCTGCGGCCGCCCAGATGCGGCTCGGGCTCTGTCTGGAAACCCCAGTCATAGGTCTTCATGTTCATGGGATAGCTGAGCGCACCCGGCATCTGGATGAACGGACCCATGTCGGTGCCGCCGTACTCCAGCACCAGCACATCCTCGCCTGCTTCGGACAAACGGGCCGCCAGCGCGGACCCCGCCGAGCCAGAGCCCACGATCACATAGTCAGCTTCCATAAGACCTTAACCCTCGAACATCTTTATGCCGCTGAACATCGCCAGGGCGAACGTACCCAGGATCAGCACCCCCGCACCTACAACCAGCCAAGCTGGTGCATCGCGGCGCGCGATGTAGGGGTCTCGGATCAGATCCTGAACCCGGACGTCGCGGCGTTTAAGCGCCTCGAACGCGCTTAAGTCGATCTCCTGGCGTGCCATGACTGGTCCGATATCCCTCATCAGCACCAAGCCCCCGAAACGCTCGATGAAGCAGCGATCACCGTAGCGGGTGACCCGCCAGCCGTCGCGCCGGAAGTCC
>JBCCDA010000025.1:0-46229 GCA_039033215.1 Pseudomonadota bacterium
AACCTCATCCTGGGTGAAGCGGGTGACGACGAGATTCGCACCGCCGGCGGCAACGATGTCGTCTGGGCCGACGAAGGCAACGACCTCATTATCGGCAGCAGTTTCGGCGAGACGTTCTATGGCGGCGAGGGTCAGGACACGATCTACGGCGGCGGCGGCAACGACTGGGCTCGCTACAACGATGCCACGTCGGGCGTGGATGTCAGCCTGAAGGACGGTACCGGCACGCGCGGCGAGGCCCTGAACGATCTGCTCGTCGATATCGAGTTTGTCTGGGGGTCGGAGTTTGCAGACACGCTCGAAGGCGATGATGGTGTGAACCAGATCCGCGGCGGCGCGGGCGACGACACGATCATCGGACTGAAAGCGAACGACATCCTGCAAGGTTACGAAGGGGCGGATACCTTCGTATTCCACATTGATGACGGGATCGACCGGATCAACGAGTTTGAGATCGGCGCCGACACCATCCGGATCACCGGCATCTCCGGTTTTGGCGACCTCACGATCTCGACCTTTCAGGGCGATGCTGCGGTTGCCTATGACCAGGGCGACGTCGTGATCCTGACCGGTATTGCGGCAGCGGAGGTCCAGGCAAGCTGGTTCGAATTCGGATAGCGACTGCGCTATCCGGAGGGAGGGGCCCGGCGGCGCGCAAGCATGCGTGCCGCCGGAAGACCTTGCGCTTTTCTGTCCTGAATTGAATACGCTCACAGTGTTGCAACACTGGAGGACGCCGTGGACCGGGACGATTTCAGAGATTGGGCTCATCGCGCGGCTGACTGGTCGGCTGACTACCTCGCCGGCGTTTCGGACCGCCCTGTGCGCGCGCAGGTGCAGCCAGGGGAGCTTGTTGCACGGATGGCGCCGTCACCTCCCGAGACACCTGAGCCGATGGAGGCCATATTTCAGGACTTCGAGGATCTTGTTCCGGGCGGGCTTACCCACTGGCAGCACCCGCGCTTTTTCGCCTACTTCCCGGCAAACGCGGCCCCGGCCTCGATGATCGCTGATCAGCTTGCCACAGCCATGGCCGCGCAGTGCATGCTCTGGCAGACGGCCCCGATCGCGACCGAGATGGAAACGGTGATGGTCGACTGGCTGCGCCAGGCATTTGGCTTGCCGCCCGCTTTCTCGGGGACGCTTCAGGATACGGCTACGACGGCCACGACCTGTGCGGTTCTTACAATGCGCGAACGGGCGCTCGGTTGGGCGGGTAACGAGGCCGGGCTGGCGGATGGCCCCCGGCTGCGGGTCTATGCCTCTGCACAGAACCATTCCTCGATTGACAAGGCTGTCAGACTGGTAGGCATCGGGCAGGCGAACCTCGTGAAGATCCCCACGGGCGCGGACCATGGCCTCGACCCATATGCCCTCGCGGCAGCGATTGCCGACGACCGCGCGGCGGGCTTCCAACCCTGTGGGATCGTGGCCTGTACAGGTGGCACCGGGATCGGTGCAATGGACCCGATCGCCGATATCG
This sequence comes from Pseudomonadota bacterium, assembly GCA_039033215.1. GTDB lineage: Bacteria > Pseudomonadota > Alphaproteobacteria > Rhodobacterales > Rhodobacteraceae > Thermohalobaculum. Next base: position 1,484 of record JBCCDA010000025.1, read on the forward strand.
CGGACCTTGCCGCGGCTGAGGAGCTGTTTCTCCATGTCGACGCCGCCTGGGCAGGCGCCGCGATGATCTGCCCCGAGTACCGGGATCTGTGGGCGGGGGTCGACCGGGCAGACAGTCTCGTCGTCAATCCGCACAAATGGCTCGGCGCGCAGTTCGAGTGCTCGCTCCATCTTGTGAAGGATCCGGCGGCGCTGGTGCGCACGGTCGGCCTTCGCCCCGGCTACCTGCAGACCTTGGGGGAAGACGAGGTCACCAACTACAACGAATGGTCGATCGGGCTTGGCCGCCGCTTCCGGGCGTTGAAGGTCTGGTTTCTGCTGCGGTCCGAGGGGCTCGAGGGTTTGCGCACGCGCATCCGCAACCATGTGACATGGACCCGTGACGCCGCCGCCCGATTGGGCGATGATCCGAACCTTGAGATCGTGACCGAGCCTTCGCTCTCGCTCTTCACCTTCGCGCACAGGGCGGGCGATGCCGCCACCGAACAGCTGATCTCCGAGCTCAACGACGACGGGCGGATCTATCTGACACAGACGATGCACGACGGGCGGTTCGTCATCCGCATGAGCGTGGGCCAGTGGGATACGGCGGAGGACGACGTTGTGCTCGCGTGCCGCCTCATTTCGGAGTTCGCTGCCCGCCTGGCGTAGGAGCGGTGTTCGAAAGCGACGCTTTGGTCGGTAACAGACGCGAAATTGCCCTCCCAACCCCGAACTGTGACTGCTTGAGCGATCGCTGCCGGGTTGAGCATGACCGATAATGACCATCTGCTGAACCTACGCGACCGGACCATCGGGGCCGGGCGTGGTCGTGCCGCTCGGGGCTCGCCTCCCATCGTCTGATCCCTTCGTCAGATTGCCAGGATTGGGAGGACAGTTATGAACCAGGCAGATATCGACATCCCACGGAAGACACGCCGGTCGGGTGGCCGCGCGGCACGCCAGGCGCTGCGTGCGGCCCCACTGGCCGAAGACATACGCCCCGTGCGGGCGGGCCTGCCGGGCGGCACCTACCGCCCACTAACAGATGCGGGCGTCGCGAAGATCCATGCCTCCGCGCTGGATGCGCTGGAACAGATCGGGTTGGCCGACGCACCGCCCTCGGGGGTCGAGATCCTGACGGGCGCGGGTGCCATTCTGGGCGACGACGGGCGCATTCGATTTCCCCGCGCGTTGGTAGAGGACATGCTGGCCGTCGCTGCGCGGGGGATCACGCTGTGCGCCCAGGACCCAAAGCATGACCTGGAACTCACGGGCACTCGGGTCCACTACGGAACCGCCGGGGCTGCGGTGCACTTGGTCGACGTCGACAAACGCGAATATCGGGAGTCGACATTGCAGGACCTCTACGATGCCGCGCGGATCGTAGAGCAGCTGGACAACGTGCACTTCCTGCAGCGACCGCTCGTCTGCCGGGATATCCTGGACAGCTACGAGCTGGATCTCAACAGCGTCTATGCCTGCGTCCGCGGCACCTCCAAGCATATCGGGACCAGCTTCGTTGACCCGTCGCACATGCCAGGGTGTTTCGAGCTGCTTCATATGCTGGCGGGTGGCGAAGATGCCTGGCGGGCCCGGCCTTTTGTCAGCAATTCCAACTGCTTCGTTGTCCCCCCAATGAAGTTCGCCACCGAGAGCTGCCAGGTCATGGAGGCCTCGATTCGGGGGGGTATGCCCGTGCTTCTGCTGTCGGCCGGGATGGCGGGAGCAACGGCGCCGTCGACGGTGGCAGGAGCCATCACGCAGGCGGTGGCCGAGTGCCTGGCGGGGATCGTCTACGTGAACGCGATCAAGCCCGGCCACCCGGCGATCTTCGGCACCTGGCCCTTCGGGCTGGACCTGCGCACCGGGGCGATGTCGATCGGATCGGGCGAGCAGGCGCTGCTGACCTCGGGCTGTGCCCAGATGCACCAGTTCTACGGTCTGCCGGGTGGCGCCGCGGCGGGGGCTTCGGACTCCAAGATGCCCGACATGCAGGCCGGGTGGGAGCAGATGTGCTCGAACGTGATGGCCGGTCTATCGGGGCTCAACATGGTCTACGAGGCGGCGGGCATGCATGCCAGCTTGCTCGGATTCTGCCACGAATCCCTGATACTTGGCAACGATGTCATCGGCCAGGCGCTGCGCTGCGTGCGGGGGATCGAGGTCGACGACGAGACCTGCGCGGTCGAACAGATCCGTGAGGTCTGCCTCGGCGGCACCGGGCACTATCTTGCCACCGAGCAGACCTTGGGCCGGATGCAGCGCGACAACGTCTACCCCGTTTGCGGCGACCGGACCTCGCCCAAGGAATGGGTCGAGATCGGCCGTCCGGATCTGGTGAACAAAGCCATCGAGCGGAAGAACCAGATCTTGTCCGAATGCTTCCCAAACCATGTGGATTTTGCCCGGGACAAGGCCGCGCGCGAGGCGTTTCCGATCAAGCTTCCGGCACCCGCCGTGGGGCTTTGACGCTGGGATTCCGACTGTATGCCAAACGTATGATTTGCGTATGACAAACGTATGCCAAGTGTGACGCAGAAGGTCGACCTGGCGCAGCGGAGCACTTGCGGTGGATTTTCCACAAATCCGCTGCGCGTTTACCGAAAATTGACTCTGACCCGGCAGCCTACTGCTCATCGCCGGGTCAGAAGACCTTGCTCACATCACCGGGTGGATGGCTGCCAGCTGCCCTCCGGTGACACCGGCCAGAAGGCCAAGGGCACGGCGGTCACGCAAGGCCCGACCGCGGTCGGGTGATGGTTTCTTGAGATTCAGGTGCCGCGCATCCGGGGGGGCCGCGGCTCAGGCTCTCCGGCGACGGCGCTCGCGGCCGCCTCGGGCGCCTTCTTCTCCGGGTTTGGTCGGCTGCTTGTTGAACCGGATCCAGGCGGCGCCGCCATCGTCGTGGTTCAGCAGGAAGTCGGCGGCCTTGATCGCCTCGATCTCCTTGGACGGTGTGCCCTTGGTCGAGCCGAGACCCAGAAGCGGCACCAGCGCGTCCTTGTCGATCCCCTCGGGGATGACGACGCCCATGGTGGCCAGCGCGGCCAGACGCTCGTCATAGTCCTTCTGCTTCACAGGCAGGTGGACCGGGTTCATGATCGCCGACGTCATCCCGGCGGCATAGGCCATCGGCAGGAAAGCGTTGTTGATGCCATGCCGGTTGGGCAGGCCGAACGAGATGTTCGAGGCGCCGCAGGTGGTGTTGACACCCAGCTCGTCGCGCAGGCGTCGGACCAGCGTGAAGACCTGATGCCCCGCTGTCGCCATCGCACCGATGGGCATCACCAGAGGGTCGACGACGATGTCATGCGCGGGGATGCCGAAATCGGCCGCGCGCTCGACGATCTTCTTGGCCACCGCAAAGCGGACCTCCGGATCCTCGGAGATGCCGGTGTCGTCGTTCGAGATCGCGACCACGGGCACATTGTATTTCTTGACCAGCGGGAGCACGAGTTCCAGCCGCTCTTCCTCGCCGGTGACGGAGTTGAGAAGCGGGCGGCCCTCCGCGGTTTCGAGCCCGTTCTCGAGCGCGCCGGGGACGGACGAGTCGATGCAGAGCGGCACGTCGACGATGGCTTGCACCCGTTCGACCAGTTCCTTCATCAGCGGCGGCTCGACGAAGTTGTTGTCGGCGTAGCGCGGATCCTCGGCCATCTTGTTCGAGAAGACGGCGCCCGAGTTGATGTCCAGCACCGTGGCGCCGCAGGCGGCCTGCTCGACTGCGTCCTTCTCGACGGTCGAGAAATCGCCCATCTCCAGCTCGGCCGCCAACTTCTTGCGGCCCGTCGGGTTGATCCGCTCGCCGATCACGCAGAAGGGCTCGTCAAATCCCATGACGACGGTCTTGGTCTTCGACTCGATGACGGTGCGGGTCATGATGATCCTCGTGCAGGTGGACGATAGGGCGGGGTTAAACCCCACCCTACAGGCGATTGCAAATCTGGTGGTTGATCAGGCGCTGGCGGCGCGGGTGGAGCCCGCCGGGCGGCCATACTGGGCGACGAACTCGGCGGTCTTCGTGATGCCGCCCAGCGGGAAGAAGTGCACCTGGGCGATGTTGAAGTCCGGGTTGGCGGCCTTGTGCGCGGCCAGTTCGGCCAGGATCTCGGTCGGCTCGAACGGCAGGACCAGCTTGGTCAGATCCATCGCGCGGCGTTGCAGAACGCGCAGGGACGGGCCGACGCCGCAGGCCATTGCGAACTTGATCATCGTGCTGAGCTTGGCCGGGCCCGCGATGCCGATGTGGATGGGCATGGCGATGCCTTCCTCGGTCAGCCGGTTGGCCCAGGCGATCGCGGCGTCTGCCTCGAACAGGAACTGCGTGGCGATCGCGAACTCGGCGTCCGTGCGGTCGGCGAAGGCCTGCTTCCAGCGCAGCGCCTCCATCACCCAGTGGTCCGAGCCGTCGGGGTCGATGTCCTTGTTGCCTTCCGGATGCCCGGCGACATGCAGGCGTTTGAAGCCGTCGAAGAGGCCCGTTTCCATCAGCGACATCGAGCTGTCGAAATCGCCGACAGGCTGATCGTAGCCCCCGCCGAGCAGCAGCGCCTGGTCGACGCCGGCCTCGCCCTGGTAGCGGGCGATCATGTCTTCGAGCTCGGCGCGATCCTTGATCCCGCGCGAGGCGAAGTGCGGCATCACCGGGAAGCCTTCGTCCGCAATGCGCCTGGCGGTCGCGACCATGTCCTCGATGGGCGTGCCTTCGATGTGCGCGATGTAGACCCGCGTGCCCTTGGGCAGGATCTCGGCAAAGCTCTCGATCTTGGCCGCCGTGCGCGGCATCACTTCGATCGAGAAACCCTCGATGAAGTTGGCTACGTCGTCATGTGCCGTCACCGGGGTGGCAGGCTTGCGGGAGAACAGCGAGACAATCTTGGACATCAGCGTCACTCTGCATTTGCGGGGGCGTCTGCCCATCCGTCGTTGGCAATGAGGGTCTTGATCCGGTCGGTGTCGTAAGTCGTATCGATCTCGGCGGCGCAGGCGGCGGCAGCGTCGGCGGGATCGCCGTCGGCTTCGCCTGTGTCGACCTTGCGGAAACCCGCCATGTAGGCATCGTCATCGCGGGCGCCGACCTTCATCGCGCAGCGGTCGATTGCCTGTTCGAAACGCTCGGGCAGAGGTGCCTTCGCCGCGCGGCGGCCCTTGCCGACGATCACCTGCGCGGGAATGTCCCGCCAGTAGACGATAGTCACGTTCGGCATGCCGCGTCTGTCCTCTCGCTCTCGTTTCCAAAACTACGCGTGTTCAGCAGCGAATCACGGACGATTTTCGACTTCGTTCTGTCTGGATGCGACAAACGAGTCGAATGCAGTACAATTGGTGTTTGTTTGATCTGGCTCAAGGTTGGTTCAAACCGCCGTGTTATTTTTGCAGCGCAACATGGCCACTGCGACACCGATGTCGTTTTTCGCTGTTGAGTTGTCGCATTGCGAAGACGTATAGTGTGGCACGTCATTCTCTGGCGTCGCGTACCCGAAAGGACCTTTCATGACCTCGCCCTCGACGGCGCCCAAAATCAGCTTTGAGTTCTTCCCACCGAAGGGGCCGAAGTCCTCTTTCGCGCTGTGGACGGCGGTTGAGCGGCTGGCGCCTCTGGGGCCTGATTTCGTGTCTGTGACCTATGGCGCGGGCGGGACGACGCGGGACCGCACGCTGTCGGCTATCCTCGCGATCCGTGAGCGCGCGCGCCTGGACGTGGCAGGGCATCTGACCTGCGTGGGCGCGTCGAAAGACGACGTGCTTAGCGTGGCGCGGTCCTACAAGAAACTTGGCTGCCGCCGGATCGTGGCGCTGCGGGGGGATCCTGCCAACGGCGCCGACACGTTCGCGGCGCATCCCGACGGATTTGCGGGTTCGGTCGAACTGGTATCGGCCCTGGCCGAAATGGGTGGCTTTGACATCTGGGTGGGTGCCTACCCCGAGAAACACCCGGAAGCCTCGTGCACCCAGGACGATATCGATCACCTCAAGCGCAAGATCGACGCGGGCGCTGCAGGCGCCATTACGCAGTTCTTCTTCGACAACGAGATCTTCCTGCGCTTCCGCGATGCCTGCGCCAAGGCGGGGATCGACAAGCCAATTGTGCCGGGGATCATGCCGGTCGAGAACTTCAGCAAGATGTGTAACTTCGCCAAGGGTTGCCAGACCACGGTGCCCCAGTGGATGCACAAGGCCTATCACCGTGCCGCTGACGAGGACGAGCATGATCTTCTGTCGGTCACGATCGCGACCGAACAGTGCCACGACCTGCTGGAGGAAGGGGTCGATCGGCTGCATCTCTACACGATGAACAAGCCCGACCTGCCCTATCAGGTCTGCCGCGCACTGGGTGTCTCGCCCGTCGCCATGCAGATCGCGGCCACCAGCGGCGGCTGACCCTCAGCACTCATCCTGCCTAAGCTATTCTGGCTCCGTCACCATCGGGGCCTTGCCGCCCGACGGCGTGCAACGTACTTCTGCTAGGCAGGAGGCGAACGCGTGGGCGAAGGGCAGAACACCAAAGGCGGAGACCCGGGGGGCGGACGGCGGGACCGCCGGCCATCGTCGCGCGGACGCCGGAGTGCCCAGAGTCGGGGCGACGGACCGATCGCGGCGCTGGATCTCGGCACCAACAACTGCCGCCTGCTGGTGGCCAAACCCGACGGGAGCAGCTTTGCTGTGGTCGACGCGTTCAGCCGTGCGGTGCGCCTGGGCGAAGGGGTCGAGGGCAGCAACCGCCTCAGCGACGAGGCACAGGCCCGCGCGCTCAAGGCCCTGCGCATCTGCGCGGGCAAGATCCGCCACCACCGTGTCCGAGATCACCGCATCGTTGCGACCGAAGCCTGCCGCCGCGCCGAAAACGGACGCGAGTTCGTGCGCCGGGTGCAGCGCGAAACTGGGCTGCAGCTCGATATCATCTCGCCCGAGGAGGAAGCGCGGCTGGCCGTTGCAGGGTGTGCGCCACTGATCGAGCCGATTGCCGAGCAGTTGTTGGTCTTCGATATCGGCGGCGGCTCGACCGAGCTGATCTGGATCGACATGTCCGGCACCCCGTCCAGCCGCCGCGAAAGCCTGATCCGGGCGCTGGCGCCACTTGGCAAGTGCAAGGAGGAGACGGCGACAGCGCGGGCGGCTGCAGCCCACATTGCGGACTGGATCTCGGTGCCCATGGGCGTCTCGACGCTGCACGACCGCTTTGCGGCGATTGCGGATGACGGTGAGCGGTTCGAGCTGATGTCGCACCATTTCGAGGAACGGCTGGCGGCTTTCGGTCCACAGGCGGCGCCAGTGGAGATGACCGAGGCGCTGCAGATCGTTGGCGTCTCGGGGACGGCAACGACGTTCGGGGCATTGCATCTTGGCCTCAAGAGCTATGACCGGGCCAAGGTCGACGGGCTCTGGTTACCTACTGACGGCGCGGACGCGGTCGCCGATGATCTCTTGCGGATGAGCCGGGAGGGCCGTGCGTGCCACCCCGGGATCGGTCGCGGACGGTCCGAGCTTGTGATTTCAGGGGCGGCGATTCTGATGACGATCCTGCGTCTCTGGCCAGTGCCGCGTCTGCGCATCGCGGACCGGGGACTGCGCGAGGGGATCCTCTATGGGCTGATCCAGGAGCGGAAGGACCGGCGCCAATGACAGGCAAGAAGGGCACTGGCTCAGGTACCGGGAAAGGTACTTCGGGCCGTGGTCAGCGCGAGCTGAGGACCCGGGTGAAGACGGCGCGGGGGCGCAAGCTGTCGTCAACCCGGTGGCTGGAGCGGCAGCTGAACGACCCCTATGTCGTGCGGGCCAAGCGCGAAGGATACCGGAGCCGTGCTGCGTTCAAGCTGATCGAGATCGATGACAAGCTCAGGTTCCTGGTGCCGGGCGCGCGCGTGGTCGACCTCGGCTGTGCGCCGGGAGGCTGGTGCCAGGTGGCGGTCAAACGGGTCAATGCACTGGGCGAGAAGCAGGGCAAGGCCGTCGGGACTGTGCTGGGCGTTGACCTCCAGGAGACCGAACCGGTCGCGGGCAGCAAGATCCTGCATCTGGATTTCATGGATGACGGAGCGGACGAGGCCGTGAAGACCGCGTTGGGCGGGCAGGCGGATGTCGTGCTCTCGGACATGGCGGCGTCGGCCAGTGGTCACCGGGCGACGGATCACATGCGGATCGTGGCGCTCGCCGAAACCGCGGCCTACTTCGCCTTCGATGTGCTCGCCGAGGACGGAAGTTTTGCCGCCAAGGTTCTGCAGGGCGGCACCGAGGGTTCGCTGCTGACACTGCTGAAACAGCGCTTCGCCAAGGTCAGCCACATCAAGCCCCCAGCCTCCCGCGCCGATAGCGCCGAGATGTACGTGATTGCGACGGGGTTCCGAGGGGAAGAACCGGACTTGTGACGTAAAGAAAAACGCAGCTGCACCGTGTCGGATGAGACATCTCCCATACCTGCCAGCAAGCCGGAACCAGCGGAGGACTGGCTAGCGACTGCCGCGGAAGCGTTAGAAGCGCTGGTTCAGATGGGTCTGGTCAAGCGTGGCCTAGATGAACCAGTGGTGTGGCTGGTTGCAGGTGTCTTCGTGCTCGGGGCCGTTATCTGGTTGATAGCTGGTCGCATTGCCCGACCGCAAAAGCCGTGTCGTTGGTCGAAGGACAACTGGCGCGGACAGAATCGACGAATGGTGCGATGGGTCTGCAAGGCCTGCGGTGCGGACGCCTATACCTCGGACAACAAGCAGCCTAAGGAGTGCAAACGGTCGGTCCGCGAGATCTCCTTGTAGCCAAGCAGCTCAGGTGAATGCGTTTCGGCCATCGTGCCGCGCCCAGACACCTTTCCTTTTCGTCTCTGCCATGAGATAGGGGGCCGCCAAGAACGATCACTCCGGAGGCAAGCCATGGAGATTCGTGAGGCGCTCACATTCGACGACGTGTTGCTGGTGCCCGGCGCCTCGGAGGTTCTGCCCGCGGACGCCCAGACGCGCACGCGGGTGACCAAGGCGATCGAGCTCAACATCCCGTTGCTGAGCTCGGCGATGGATACGGTGACCGAGGCCGACATGGCGATCTGCATGGCGCAGGCTGGCGGCATGGGTGTCGTTCACCGCAATCTCGATATCGCGGTGCAGGCCGAGCAGGTGGCGCGGGTCAAGCGGTTCGAGAGCGGGATTGTCTACAACCCGATCACGCTCCGCCCCGACCAGACGCTGGCCGACGCGCATGAGGCCCAAAAGGCTCACGGCATCACGGGGTTCCCGGTTGTCGACAGTGATGGCGGTTTGGTCGGGATCCTGACCAACAGGGACATCCGCTTTGCCGATGACCCATCTGTTCCGGTGCGGACGCTGATGACGGCAGAGAACCTGGCCACCGTCCGCGAACCGGTTGATCTGGAGGCTGCGCGCAGACTGCTGCAATCGCGCCGGATCGAGAAGCTTCTTGTTGTCAACGAGGACGGCCGGTGTACGGGTCTGCTCACCGTCAAGGACCTGCAGAAGGCCGTGCTGAACCCCCATGCTTGCAAGGACGAACTTGGCCGTCTGCGGGTGGCGGCGGCCACGACGGTGGGCGACAAGGGGCTGGAGCGCAGCCAGGCGCTGATCGACGCAGGGGTCGATCTCGTGGTGATCGACACGGCTCATGGGCACTCGGCGTCAGTGGCGAGGGCAGTTGAGGCCGTCAAGAAGTACTCCAACTCCGTGCAGGTCGTGGCGGGCAACGTGGCGACAGCCGAGGCGACGCGGGCGTTGATCGACGCGGGCGCGGATGCCGTGAAGGTGGGCATCGGCCCCGGCTCGATCTGCACGACCCGGGTGGTCGCAGGTGTCGGCATGCCGCAGCTGACAGCCGTGATGCAATGCGCCGAGGAAGCCGCCAAGACCGGCCAGCCGGTCATCGCGGACGGTGGCATCAAGTTCTCGGGCGATCTGGCGAAGGCCATTGCAGCCGGTGCGCACTGTGCGATGGTCGGCTCGATCCTTGCGGGAACGGATGAGGCGCCAGGCGAGGTCTTCCTGTTCCAGGGCAGGTCGTACAAGTCGTACCGGGGCATGGGGTCCGTGGGCGCGATGGCGCGCGGCTCGGCTGACCGTTACTTCCAGTCCGAACTGTCCGAGAGCCACAAGCTTGTTCCCGAGGGGATCGAGGGGCAGGTGCCCTACAAGGGGGGGGCAGGTGCGGTTCTGCACCAACTGGTCGGCGGCCTCAGAGCGGCCATGGGATATACCGGGCATGGGACGATCGAGCGGATGCGAACCGGATGTGAGTTCGTGCGGATCACGAATGCGGGTCTGACCGAGAGCCACGTTCACGACGTGCAGATCACCAGAGAGGCGCCGAACTACCGGGGTCAGTGAGGGGTGGCTAGTCAGGGTAGACGGAGCGCGGCCGGGGCCTGTCGGCCCGTGCGCGCACGCCATGCCCCCGCCCAGCCGCGTGGAACGTCGTCCTCCATTCAGCAGCACTGCGGGGCGCGGCAGGACGGGGTGTGGGCGCCTGGTGGAACCGTCGGGGCATGAGACCTGGTGCCCGGGTCCAGGCGGCCATCGAGGTTCTGGAGACATGGCTCGAGGCCAGTGAGGGGCTGGATAGGGTTCTGGCCACCTGGGGCCGCACGCACCGGTTCGCGGGATCGAAGGACCGCCGCGCCATCGCTGATCTGGCCTATGATGCGATACGGCGGCGTCGCTCGGCGGCCTGGGTTGCCGGGGGCTCTGCCGATGCGGGTAGGGATCTGATCCGCGGAAGTCTGCTATTGGACGCCGTCGATCTGGTGGGACTGTTTGATGGCTCGCGCCATGCCCCGGCCGCGCTGGAGGAGTGGGAGCGTACCCCGATGTGTGCGCTTGATGAGGCGCCGCGTCTCGTACGGCTGGACCTGCCAGATTGGCTGGCCGGATTGGTCGCCGAGATCCCGGATGAGGAGTTGGAGCGTTTGCGCACGCGGGCGCCGGTCGATCTGCGTGTGAATTTGCTGAATACGGACCCGGCGGCTGCCGTTGCGCAGCTGGCGGCCGATGGGATCGTGGCGGAGCCTGGGCCACTTGCGAAGACGGCTTTGCGCGTCGTCGAGGGTGCGGCCCGCGTGTCAACGAGCCGGGCGTTCGTTGGCGGTCTGATCGAGATCCAGGACGCCGCCAGCCAGGCGGTGGCCGAGATCGCAGCGCCCAGACCCGGTGACCGGGTCCTGGACCTGTGCGCCGGTGGCGGCGGCAAGACGCTGGCTTTGGGGGCCTTGATGGACGGGCAGGGCGTGCTCGACGCCTATGACATCGCACCAGCCCGTATGGGCGATCTGCCTCGGCGAGCGGAACGTGCGGGGCTGACAGTGCGCTGTCTTGATGCGACGGCCTTGGCGCGATCCGGGCCAGCCTACGATCTCGTCATGGTGGATGCGCCCTGCTCGGGGTCGGGTGCCTGGCGGCGCAACCCGGATGCGAAGTGGCGGCTCGATTCCGAGCGGCTCGCCGTCTTGGAGGCGACACAGGCCGAGGTGCTGAGCAGCGGGGCCGCGCTCGTGGCTCCGGGCGGACGGCTTGTCTACGCGACATGTTCGCTTCTGGCGTCCGAGAACGCGGCGCAGGTGGAGCGGTTTCTGGCGGCCAGCCCTGCCTGGAGGGAGCTCGAACGCCGTCAGCTGATGTTGAGCGATGGCGGAGACGCGTTCTTCGTCTGTGTGATGGGTCAGGCATGAGCTGCCTCTCGCGCCGATGGCTGTTTACCTTCCGTTTACGAATGTTTCCTATAGCCTAAGCTTGTCAGACGAATTCAGCTTTGGATTTCGCCGTAAGATTGGCTGTGGGATGACCCCAGAAACGGTGAGGGAACACCGACCGAAGCGCTGCGGACCATCTGGGCCGCGGCGAAAGTCGTCATGCGCGACTGTGAGGCGACGATGATCGGGTCTGACGCTATTCTCCCAGCGGTGATTGGTCTTCTGGCCGGTTCGGCTATCTGTGCGCTTGCGTTCCTGATCTACCGGCTCAGCCGTCACCCCGCGGGAAAGTTGGAAAGGCTGATCGCGCGGCGACCTTGGCCGATTGCGATCGGCGCTCTGGACGGTCGCATTCTGGCGTCAAATTCGGCGTGGCGCGAGATGTGCGAGGATCGCAGGAACGTCGTCGAATCCGTCGGTCCGGTACTTGGGGTTTCGGCCGCCGAGATCTATCGTCTCTCGCGCCTGGGTGTGAACGATGGCTTCGCAATCGATGGACAACGGCGACGTGACTCCGACGCGATCCTCAGCGTTCATCTGGGCGCTGCGGACAAACTGGTCTGGCAAATTCGCCCAAAGGATCAGATGGCGGCGGTTCAGCAAGACGGCTGGGGTGACCGGTTCGATGGCGCCCCGTTCGCGTATGCGAGTTTCGATGCGATAGAGGGTCCGCAGACCAACGATCTGTTTGATGAGCTTTTGGGGCCGGAGGCGCTCGAGATCCTGCGTGAACAGGTCGATGCGGGTGTACTGTCTGCGGGCCGTATCGTTCTGCCTGGTTCGGACGGCATCCAGCGGCTGGCGCTGACAGCCATCCGGGTTCAGAAAACCCTGGCAGGTGAATGTCACGAAGTCTTTCTTTTCGTGCCCGACAGCGAGACGGCGACGCAGGTGAACGCCTCGCAGACGCTTGAGGCGATCCCCGTTTCGCTTCTGCATCTCGATATCGAGGGGCGCGTGTTCTGGGGCAATGCGCAGGCACGCGAGATGCTTGGGCCGACGTTCCGCATCGGTCAGATGCTGGGGGAGATCCTGCAACCGCTGGGCCGCTCGATCGACAGCATGTTGCTGGAGGTGCAAAGCGGCCACGACAATAGCTCTGGCGAGATGGTGCGCCTGCGCGAGGGTGAGTTCGACAGTTTTGCGCAGGTCTCGTTGACGCGGATGTCGGTGCAGGGTCAGCCATCGCTGATCGCCGTGCTGACCGATGCGTCCGAACTGCGCCTGCTCGAGGACAAGTTCGCGCAGTCCCAGAAGATGGAGGCCGTTGGCAAGCTCGCGGGCGGTGTGGCACACGACTTTAACAATGTGCTGACCGCGATCTCGGGAAACTGCGATCTTCTGTTGCTGCGCAAGGATGCCAGCCATCCGGATTTCTCGGACCTCACGCAGATCCGCCAGAACTCGAACCGGGCGGCGGCCCTGGTCCGCCAGCTGCTGGCGTTCTCGCGCAAGCAGACCCTGCAGCCCAAACTGCTGTCGGTGCAGGATGTGGTGTCGGACACCCTATACCTGCTGGACCGGCTTATCGGCGAGACGATTACACTGTCGCTGGACCACGGCCGGGATCTTGGCTCGGTTCGGGCGGACAACCAGCAGCTGGAACAGGCGTTGATGAATCTGGTCGTCAACGCCCGGGATGCGATGCCGAGTGGCGGTATGGTCACGATCTCGACGCGCAACCGGCGCCTGGCCGTGGCGGAACAATACCGCGGCGTGTCGGTGCCGGCGGGCGACTATGTGGAGATCTCGGTCAGCGACGATGGCACGGGCATTGACGCGCAGGCGATCGACAAGGTCTTCGATCCCTTCTTCACGACGAAACCGCAGGGCGAGGGCACGGGCTTGGGGCTCTCCACCGTGTACGGCATCGTGAAGCAGTCAGGTGGCTACATCTACGCCATGAACCTCGACCGCGGGGGAGCCCAGTTCACCATCCTTCTGCCCCGGGCTTTCGGGGAGGAGGCGAAGCAGACGGTCCCGGACGAGCCAGTCGTCGCGGATGCGCCGGATCTGACCGGGCAGGGTGCTGTCATGTTGGTCGAGGACGAGGCGCCGGTGCGGTCTTTCGCATCCCGCGCGCTCAAGTTGCGCGGCTACCGTGTTGTTGAGGCCGACTCGGCCGAAGCCGCGATGGAACTTTTGAACAACGGTGCCGAGGATGTCGAAGTGCTGGTCTCTGATGTCGTCATGCCCGGCATGGATGGACCGACGTTCGCCGCGAAGGCAAGAGCCCTGCGTCCTGCGCTGCGTGTCGTCTTCATTTCGGGCTATGCCGAGGACAGTTTCCGCCGGAACCTGAAGGACAAGGACTTCCACTTCCTATCGAAACCGTTCTCGTTGAACGAGCTGACGGCCACGGTGAAGATTGCCATGGACGAAGCCTCGAGAGGGGCGGAGGCTGCTCGGAGCGCCTAGCGCGCCAGGGTGTCGTAGATCTGGTAGTCGTACGCCAGATCGGCCTGCAGCGCCTGGGACAGGCGATCGGGCAGGGGCGGACTCGACCGTTTGGGCGAAGCGTTCTCCTGGCCCAGTTTGATCTTTCCACCTCCGATCCGCGGCTCGAGCCAGTCTACGAACCCGCTCAGCCGCTCGTACCGGAAGATCAAGTCGGTGCCCAAGGTGCCGTCCTTGCCCGTCATGAACCGCGATTGCCGCCCGACATCGGCTGGCTTGCGCTCTCCGTCCAGATACACCTCGACAAAGGCAGCCCAATCGAGGCCTGCAGTCGAGTTTTCAGGGCTCGGGATGGCGTCACGCGAACGATAGCGCCACCATGAATGCAGCCAGTCGATGGGGTCTCGCATCAGACTCACAACCTCGAAGCGCTCCTTCGTCATGCTGCTCAAGTAAGGCGCTATGAACCGTTCGTACTTCCGCAGAGATGTGTGCTTCACTGACGGCTGACCCCGGGTGATCACGTCCATACGGGGGGCCAATGCCACCTCGAGCGACGTCGAGGCACACTTAGGCATTGCCATGATGACCAGGCGATGTTTGACGGAGATCAGCATGAAACCTCGTTGCCGCAACAGCGCCAAACTCATACGAGGCGTTTAACCGTTCGTAAACTCTGCCTCGGTTCAACTCCTGCGTGTAAGACTCGACTTTGTTCTTTATTTGTCCTGTTAACTATGAGAACGTTCAGGGAACTCATGGGTGTTTGCGCGCTCAAAGGGGATGTGGAATAAGGAGCAGGCCGAATGACCGACAACCTCTTGAAGCTGGCTGAAAGGCGGAACATGGACAAGCAGAAAGCACTCGATTCGGCGCTTGCGCAGATCGAGCGGAACTTCGGCAAGGGCTCGATCATGAAGCTCGGTCAACGGGCGTCGATGGACATCGAGGCAACCTCGACCGGCTCGTTGGGGCTGGATATTGCTTTGGGTATTGGCGGCCTGCCTAAGGGCCGGATTATCGAGATATATGGCCCGGAATCGTCGGGCAAGACCACCCTGGCGCTGCACACGGTGGCCGAGGAACAGAAGAACGGCGGGATTTGCGCGTTTGTCGACGCCGAACATGCGCTGGATCCGGTCTATGCGCGCAAGCTGGGCGTCGATGTCGACGAACTGCTGATCTCGCAGCCCGATGCCGGTGAACAGGCGTTGGAGATTACGGACACGCTGGTCCGCTCGGGTGCGGTGTCGATGGTTGTCGTCGACTCTGTGGCAGCACTTACCCCGCGCGCCGAGCTTGAAGGTGACATGGGCGACGCCCAGGTCGGGCTGCAGGCCCGCCTGATGAGCCAGGCGATGCGCAAGCTGACGGGCTCGATCAGCCGCTCGAAGTGCATGGTCATCTTCATCAACCAGATCCGCATGAAGATCGGCGTCATGTTCGGCAGCCCCGAGACGACCACGGGCGGCAACGCGCTGAAGTTCTACTCGTCCGTTCGTCTGGACATTCGCCGTATTGGCGCGATCAAGGACCGCGACGAGGTCGTCGGCAACGCAACCCGCGTGAAAGTCGTCAAGAACAAGGTCGCACCGCCGTTCAAGCAGGTCGAGTTCGACATCATGTATGGCGAGGGCATCTCGAAGACAGGTGAGTTGATCGACCTTGGCGTGAAGGCAGGCGTGGTCGAGAAATCGGGCTCTTGGTTCTCCTACGGCGACGACCGCATCGGGCAGGGCCGCGAGAACGTCAAGCAGTTCCTCGCCGACAATCCAGACATTGCCCATTCGATCGAAGACAAGATCCGCGCGGCTCACGGGCTCGACTTCGACCTGCCGCCGAGCGAGCACGTCGAGGATGACGAGATCCTAGAGGCCTGAAGCTCTCAGTCTTCGATTACCGCGACAGGTGGGCCGAGCCGATCCAGATCCGGCTCGACCCCCAATCCGGGCCGGTCTGAGGCCCGCATCCAGCCACCTTCAACCTCGGGCGCGCCGTCGGCGATCGCGATGGTATGGTACTGATGGAAGGCGGACGACTGGAAGTGAAAGGCCGCAGGCGTCGACTGGGCCAAGTGGGCGATGGCAGCGGTTGCAATCTCGCCGCCCCAGCTGTCCTCGATGGTCATCGAGATGCCAAGCTGCACGCAGAGATCGCGGATCAACCGCGCCCGCGTAAGGCCCCCGAAGCGGTTGATCTTCAGATTTATGAGATCCATCGCGCCGTCCTGCCAGCCGCGCAGCAGGGCAGGAAGGCCATCCATGCATTCGTCCAGAATGAACGGATGGCGTGTCGCGCGGCGGACGACCAGACACTCCTCGTAGGACGGGCAGGGCTGTTCGAGATAGACACGGATGCGGTGCTCTTCCGCCAGCCCGTCGATTGCGCCCGCGATCCGTAAGGCATCGTGCTGTCGCCAGCCACAGTTGGCATCGGCATCCATAACGGTGCCGGGGCTCATGGCGGCGGCCACGCGATGGAACCTCTCGATATCGGTGTCGGGGTCTTCGCCGACCTTGACCTGGAGGTTCGTGAACCCGGCGGCAAGATACTCCGTCGTGCGCTCTGCCATCAGGCCCGGATCCTGCCGGGTGACCACCTTGAAGAGCCGGACACGTTCCTGCCGGGCGCCACCAAGGAGCGCGTAGACCGGCATGCCGGCCGCCTTGCCCGCAATGTCCCAGCACGCGGCGTCGAGCGCTGACTTTGCGTATGGGTGACCTTTGAGACTGCGATCCATCCTGTCTGCAATTGCATCGGTGGCCCGCGGGTCCAGACCGATAAGGTCACGAGCAAGGTGGGCGATCCCCGTGCGCGCGCCGTCTGGGTAGGCTGCGAGGTACGTCGAGCCCAACGGACACGTCTCCCCGGCGCCGGTGATCCCCTCGTCGGTATCCATCAGGACCACGGTGGAATCGAAGGCGGGGTAGCTTTGGTCCGCCCAGGAGTAGCTCCCCTCGACAAGTGGCAGGTCGACCTGGTGGATGGCGATACGCGTGATCTTCATGCGGCTTCCTCAAAGACCGCCACGCGGGCGGATGACGATCTGGCTGCGCGGGGACCATCGAGCAAGGATCCATTCCAGGTCGCGACGTCGAAAGGCGACGCAGCCTGCGGTTGGCCATCGTGGACGCCGCCAGAGATGCACAAAGATGGCGCTGCCGGCGCCGGGAACACAAGCGGCATTGTGGTCGGTGATCCCGCAGATGTCGTAGAGCGGGTCGCCCCTCCGCATGCGGTCCGCAGGATAGGGATGCGGATGGCGGATAGGTCGATTGTAGGCCGGATCGGCCGGCGCCTCCGCCCAACCCTGCTGCGGTCCGAGCGGCAGGGATTGCAAAGACGTTACTGGCGCTGCACTCCGATCAGCGCGCCAATAGATCCAGAGCAAACGCCAAGACCCCTCGGGCGTTGCCAGATCCCCTTCCCACTTGTCCTGGCGAACACCTCCCCGCCCGACCGCACAGGGAAAGCGGCGCCTCCCGAAGCGGGCGCCCCAGGGGCCGACGACAAGGTCAAACGGTCTTGGACACTGTCGCCCCCACCCGCGGGCAGGAGCGGCGGCGCGAGGCGTCGGCATCACAGCAGGTGGCCGCTCTTCTTTGCTTTGGTTGCAAGATATGCGCGGTTCTGATCCGTCTGACCGACGTGCAGCGGCACCCGCTCGGCAACGCCGACCCCCGACGCCTCCATCATTGCCAGCTTGCCCGGGTTGTTGGTCATCAGCCGAACGCGCGAAAACCCGAGCTTCTTGAGAATCTCGGCCCCCAGGCGGAAGTCGCGCTCGTCGTCCTCGAAGCCCAACCTGTGATTTGCCTCGACTGTGTCCCACCCCTGGTCCTGCAGCGCATAGGCGCGCATCTTGTTGGCCAGTCCGATGCCCCGGCCTTCCTGGTTCATGTAGAGCAGAACGCCGGCGCCTTCCTCGGCGATCTGGGACATGGCAGCCGCAAGCTGCGGACCGCAATCGCACTTGAGCGAGCCGATGACATCCCCGGTGAAACAAGCCGAATGCAACCGCGAGAGCACGGGGACCGCGCGGTCCGGTTGGCCTACTTCGACGGCATAGTGCTCTTCGGCCCCGTCACGGGGGCGGAAGACATGAACCTTGCCTTTCACGGCGAAGTGGGTCGGGACCCGGGCGCCAGATACGCGGTCAAGCTCGATGGCCGCGCCGGATGCGCGCTGCACCAGGAACTCGTCCAGCAGGCTGAAGCCCGCATCAGCGGCCAGTGCCTTCACCTCCGCAAGCGGCCAGGGCGCCACCAGGACCGCCGGGAGCAGCCGTGCCTGCTTTGCCAGCGCTATTCCGAGCCGGTGAAGATCCGCTGGTCCCTCCCGCCGTGTCCGGTAAGGGCCCCGCAGGGGATGTGCGAGATCGAGCGAGGGATCGGCAGTCGCCCGCACCCAGTTGAGATCCGCCTCCTCCGGCAGAACGACCCGCGCGAGATCGCTGTCATAGGCCCGTGCGCGCAAGGTGTCGGCCCGCCGGTGCGAGATGGCGAGGTCGACGCCATCCGGGGCGGCATCCCGCAGATCGGACAACCGCGCGGCCGAACACGTCTCCGCCGACAGGACCAGCGCGCCGCCTGCGGCAGAGACGAGCGCCACGGGCGCCCCGATCCTGAGGTCGGCGCGTGCCCGTGCCACGGCTTCTTCGGCTGTGAGTTCCAGAGCCATCATCGTTCCTTTGCGGTCCCGCAGCTTCATATAGTAACAATTGGACGTAAAATCCCACGTTTCGGTAACGCAAATCCGGCCATCCAACACAGAAGGGTGAGGGAATGACAAATCTCCTAGGGCTTTCGGGCGCCTCACCCATGTTGTCGGCACACAAGAACACGAGCCTAGAGGGAACGACATGAGCGTTGCGAAGAGAATACTCCTGGTCGATGACGATGGCGACCTGCGCGAGGCGTTGGCCGAGCAGCTGATGATGATCGAGGACTTCGACGTCTATGAGGCCGAGACCGGGGTGATGGGCATCGAGAAGGCCAAGGAGGAAATGCATGACCTGGTGATCCTGGACGTCGGGCTGCCCGACATGGACGGGCGCGAGGTCTGCCGGATGATGCGGCGGTCGGGTGTGAAATGCCCGATCCTGATGCTCACCGGTAATGATTCGGATGCCGACACCATCCTGGGCCTGGACGCAGGTGCCAACGACTATGTCACGAAGCCGTTCAAGTTCCCCGTTCTGCTTGCTCGCATCCGGGCGCAGCTGCGCCAGCACGAGCAGTCCGAGGACGCGGTCTTCGCGATCGGCCCCTACAGCTTCCGCCCGGGCGCCAAGATGCTGGTGGATCAGTCCGAAAAGAAGATCCGCCTGACCGAAAAAGAGACGAACATCCTGAAGTTCCTCTACCGCGCGGGCGGCCGCACGGTAGAGCGAGACACCCTGCTGCGGGAGGTCTGGGGCTACAACGCGGGCGTCACCACACACACGCTGGAGACGCACATCTACCGGCTGCGCCAGAAGATCGAGCCGGACCCCGCACAGGCTCGCATTGTTGTGACCGAAACTGGTGGATATCGGCTATCAGTTTGACCCTGAGCCCTTGAAGAGCGTTAATCTCCGACCCATTTGGTATGGCATGGCAGCGGCTCCCCCAAACATAACCGCTGCCCTTCGGACGGCTCCCCCCTCGTCCGTCCGAAAGCCCTGTTAGGGCAGCGCCCGGTGGATCCCCACACCGGGCGCTTCTTTTTCGAGCAAGGCGGATATCCACACGGTCCAGGCAGGCCCTCGGGGCAAATCCGTGCCGTTTTTCGCTGGTGGGTCTGGTTTCGGCGCGCCGGTGCCTATAGCACGGCGAGAAACCTGAGGAGCCAGTCATGCCTGTCACTGTCGCAACCTGGAACATCAACTCGGTGCGGCTCCGCGCTGGCCTTGTCGAGGCCTTTCTGGCCGGGGAGCGGCCTGATGTGCTGTGTCTGCAGGAGACGAAGTCACCGGTGGACAAGATCCCCCTCGAGCAGTTCGAGGCGATAGGCTACCGGCTGGTCACGGCGAAGGGCTTCAAGGGCTACAACGGCGTGGCCGTCTTCGCGCGTGGCCCGGCCGAGGAAGTCGCCCCGATGGAGATGTGCGGCCAGGACGATGCCCGCCATTGTGCGGTGCGCGTGGGCAAGGCCGTGATCCACAACTACTACGTACCAGCAGGTGGCGACGTGCCCGACCGCGAGGCGAACCGCAAGTTCGACCACAAACTCCGATTCATCGATGAGATGACGGAATGGTCGCGCGGTCTCGACGGGCTGCACATCGTAGTCGGAGACCTCAACATCGCCCCGCTCGAAGAGGATGTCTGGAACCACAAGCAGCTTCTGAAGGTTGTCAGCCATACCCCGGTCGAGACCGAGGGGATGCTGGGTCTGATGGAGGCTGGTGGCTGGCAGGACACGACACGGGCGGACATCCCGGTGCCGGAAAAGCTGTTCTCGTGGTGGTCCTACCGCTCAGCGGACTGGGCTGCCGCCGACAAGGGGCGACGGCTGGACCATGTCTGGGTTCGGGGCGGCGATGCCCATGTGCCGGGGTCAAGCCGGGTGCTCAAGGATTGGCGAGGCGCTGAGAAGCCGTCCGATCATGCGCCCGTGCTGGCAGATTTCGATATCTGACGGGGCGCCTCGCGCTCCTAGTAACGTTCCGGCAAGGCTCAGCCTCCAAGCCATCCCCAAGCGTGTCCTGCGCCCTGACCACAAATCCCTTCCGGGCAAAGAAAAACGCCCCCGGGCAGAACCCGGGGGCGCTTTCTTGTTCAATTCCGCCAGTGTTACTCGCGGTTGCCGAGGAACTGCAGCAGGAACATGAACATGTTGATGAAGCTGATGTAGAGCGACAGCGCCCCCATCACGGCACCCTTCTCGAGGTACGCTTCACCGCCCGGAACCGAGCGCATGGTGAGGTACTCGTTCTTGATGCGCTGCGTGTCGTAGGCCGTGAGGCCCGCGAAGATCAGCACGCCGATGGCCGAGATCGCCATTGTCAGCACATCGGACCCGATGAAGAGGTTGATGACCGACGCAATGATCAGCCCGATCACCCCCATGAAGAGGAAGGTGCCCATGCCGCTGAGATCCTTCTTCGTCGTGTACCCGTAGAGCGACATGGCGCCGAAGGCAGCAGCGGTGGCGAAGAACGTCTGGGCGATCGAAACTGCGGTGAAGACCGCGAAGATCCAGGCGATCGAGAGACCCATGATGCCGCCGAACACCCAGAACATGATCTGAGCGGTGCTTGCCGACATCTTGTTGATCATCGCGCTGAAGCCGAACACGAAGATCAGCGGTGCGAACATGATCGCGTAGACGATCGGCGACGTCATCATCGCGTTGATAAGGCCGTACGACAGCAGCGTCGTTTCCTGCCCGTTCAACGCCGCCTTGTAGTCCATGCCTACGATGTAGGCCACCAGACCCGTGATGATCATCGCGCCGGACATCAGCGCGTAGACCTTGTTCATGTAGGCGCGCAGGCCCGCGTCGATTTCGGCCGTCCGCGGAATGGCCTGGCTGCGAAGATACTCTCTTTGTGCCATCGGTCACCCTTATCTCAATATGAAGCCCCTACGCCGACGGTAGCCGACGCATACGCTCAGGAATATCGGGTGCCTTGCCCCGGGTTTCAAGCAGTTTCGATGGTTAACCTGCGGCAGCCCGCAATACGCGTGCAGGTTTTCCATTCAGTGGGGAAAGGGCGAAGGCCAATCCGGCCAGCAGGCTGATCCCCGTGCCCGCGAGGAGGATCGCGAGCGTGCTGGTGATGGGCAGGATGTAGTCGGATTCGAAGACGAAGGTGACGACACCAAAGGCCGCAAGCGTGCCCCACAGGAGCGCGACACTGGCAGCCAGCGCTCCGGTCAGCGCGGCACGCAGCGCAAAGGACCCCAGGATCGCCGCGCGCGACGCGCCAAGGACCTTGAGTATCGCGGCCTCGGCCCGGCGGCGTTCCTCACCGGCGGCGGCCGCCCCGATCAGCACGGCAAGGCCCGTCAGCAACACCGCGAGCGCGCCCCAGCGGGTAGCCGAACCCAGGCGCTCCAACCCCTGGGAAACGCGCGTGATCTGGTCGCGCACCAGGATGGGTGTGATGTTCGGCATCTCCTGGCCGAGCCGTCGCAGCAAGGGCGCCTCGGCCCGCGGTTCGGCAAAGAGCGTCGCGATATGCGTGTGCGGGGCGCCCGCGAGTGCTCCCGGGGACAGGACCATCAGGAAGTTGATCCCCATGCCCCGCCACTCGACCTTGCGGAAGCTCGCAACCTCGACCTGCAGGGGACGGCCAAGGATATTGACGGTCAGGGTCGAACCAATCGAAAGGCCCAGTTCGCGCCCTTCCTCCTCGGCGAAGCTGACGAGCGGGGGGCCGCTGTAGTCCGCGTCCCACCAATCGCCCTCCATCACCACGGTACCGGGTGGCGGCGAGGCCGAGTATGTCACCCCGCGGTCGCCCCGCAGGACCCAGGCGCCGTTGGGATCGATCACCGCCTCGTCCGCTGGCACCCCGTTCAGCCGCGTGATCACGCCCCTGAGCATGGGCGCTGTGGTCAGGTCTTCGGTACCGTCCTCGGACAGCACCGTCTCGCGAAAGCTCTCCAGCTGATCCGACTGGATGTCGACGAAGAAGAAGGCGGGCGCGTTCTCGGGCAACTGGTCGTTCAGTACGAACTGCATGTTGCGGTCTATCTGCGCGATGGCCGCCAGCACGCCCAGCCCCAGCCCCAGTGCCAGCACGACGCCCGGCGTACCTGCCTGCGGTGCGCCGATGGCGCCCAGCGCCAGCCTCAACCCCGGGCGCTTGCGGGCGATCGTCCCATGGGAGAGGCGCCGCGCCAACCGGGCCGCGACCCATCCCAGGGCTCTCAATGCCACGAAGGCCACCCCGATTGCCCCCAGGCACCAGGCCGCGAGGATGGGTGTCGCCGAGAGCAAGAGGATGCTGCCGACCAGTGCCAGGGCCAGTCCGGCCACCGCGATCAGCACCCCGCGCGCTGGTCGCGTCCCGCTGTCGGCCCCGTCGCCACGAAAAAGCTCGGCCGGGCGCACCTGCAGGAGCCATGCGAGCGGCCACAACGTGAAGAGCGCCGCTGCCAGCACGCCGAAAAGAGCTGCCTCGGCCAACGGTGCTGCATAGAGGCCGAACTTCGCCGGGATCGCCAGGGTGCCCGCAAGCATGGGCCCCAGCCCCGCGACCAACCCGCCGCCGACGGCAACGCCGATCGCGACACCGACCACTGCGATGATGCCAACCTGGATCATGTAGGCGGCGAAAACCGTGCTGGCCGTCGCCCCAAGTGTCCTGAGTGCCGCGATCACCGGCACCTTGCGCGTGAGGTAGCCCCGCACCGCCGACCCAATGCCGACGCCGCCGACCGCCAGCGCCGCGATGCCCACAATCGTCAGGAACGACGACAGGCGGTCCACGAATCGGCTGATCCCGGGCGCTGCGGCGCGGCGGTCCGACCAGCGGGCGCCCGCCTCGGGGAAGGCGTCCTGGAAGCTGTCCTCCATTGCGTCGAGCGCCATGTCCTCGGGCGTGCGAATGCGTACTTCGGTCTCGTAGACCACACCCGGGACCAGAAGGCCGGCGGCCCGCAGTCCCTCGACTGATGTCATCACCCTCGGGCCCATGGCGAACCCGCCGGAGGCCCTGTCGGGTTCCTCCGCGATGACGCCCTCGAAGTTGAAGAGGCCCGCGCCCAGCCGCACCTGATCCCCCGGCTCGAGGCCCATGCGCTCGGCCAGCACGCGTTCGGTGACCAGACCGGGCAGGCCGCGCCCCTCCAGCGCGTCGTGCAGGATCGCGCCGTTCGTCAGCGATGCGGTCCCGTACAACGGATAGGGGCCGTCGACCGCCTTCACCTCGACCAGCGCGCGTTCATCACCGGACCTCAGCAGAGAGCGCAGCTCGACGATCTCCGAGATCTCGCCGCGTGCCTCCATCCAGGCGCGTTCCTCGTCGGTCGGGCCGCGATAGGCCCATTCGATTGAAACATCGCCGCCCAGGATCGTCCGCCCCTCCTCGGCGAGGCCGCGCTCGATCGCCGTCGTGACGGACCCCACAGCCGCGATCCCCATGACGCCCAGGATCAGGCACGCGAGGAAGACGCGGAACCCCGCGAGTCCGCCGCGCAATTCGCGCAGCGCCACCGTCCAGGCAAAAGCGAGGTTCATGCGGCGATCCGCCCGTCGGCGATCCGCACGACCCGCTCGGCGCGTTGGGCCAGGGTGGTGGAGTGGGTGACCAGCACAAGCGTGACGCCCGTCTTGTCGGCGAGGTCGAACATCAGATCCGTGACCGCGTCGCCGGTCTTGCCATCCAGATTGCCCGTCGGCTCATCGGCCAGCAGCAACTGCGGGCTGGGTGCAAGCGCCCGGGCCAGTGCGACGCGCTGCTGCTCGCCGCCCGAGAGCTGAGCGGGGTAGTGGTCGTGCCGATGGCCGAGCCCCACGGCGTCCAGCATCTCCAGCGCGCGCGCCTCCGAGCCGTCCATTGCGGCGATCTCCAGCGGCACGCGCACGTTTTCGGCCGCGGTCATCGTGGGAATCAGGTGGAATGACTGGAAGACAACGCCCAGCCGCGCCCGGCGCAACCGGGCGAGCTCGTCCTCGCCGGCCTTGCCCAGATCCTCGCCCAGGACCTGCACCAGGCCCGCCGTCGCGCGCTCGAGCCCCGCCGTCACCATCAGAAGCGACGACTTGCCAGAGCCCGACGGCCCCGTGATCGCCACCCGCTCGCCCGCGTGGACCGTGAGATCGACGCCCTTGAGGATCTCGACATCGCCCGCCTGACTTGGCAGGGTCAGGCCGACGTCTTTCAGCATGACCTGTGGTTCGCTCATGTCTCTCGCCCGCCGCCTGCGCAGCCCGACATATGTGGCGGTGCTGATCCTGTGCAAGATGTGGCTCAGTGTCGCCATGGCCGCCGAGCCTGTGCGCCTCGTCGCCATCGGGGACAGCCTGACCCACGGCTACGGCCTGCCCGAGGCCGAGGGCTTCGTGCCCCAGCTTGACGCGTGGCTCGAGGCGCAGGGCCGGAATGTGGACGTGATCAACATGGGTGTCTCCGGGGATACGACCTCCGGGGGCCGCGCGCGGCTGGCCTGGGCGCTGGCCGATGGCGCCGATGCCGTGATCGTCGAGCTTGGGGGGAACGACCTTCTGCGCGGGATCGACCCTGCGTTCAGCCGCGATAACCTCGATGCCATGCTCACCGAGCTTGGGGCGCAGGGCATCCCCGTCCTGCTGGCCGGGCTAGAGGTGCCGCTGAACTACGGCCCCGACTTCAAGGAGGCGTTCGAGGGGATGTACGTGGACCTCGCCGAAATCCATGGCGCCGTTCTCTACCCGGATTTTCTGGCCGAGATCGAGGGGGCGGCGATGATGCAACCCGACGGCGTCCATCCCAACGCGGACGGGGTGGCTGCGATCGTCCAGGGCATCGGTCCCAAGGTGATGGAGCTTCTCGACCGGGCCCGCCCTTGATCCGTGCCTTCGTCGCGATCCCCGTCCCTCCAGAGGTCACGCGCGTGCTGGAAGGGGTCCAGGCCGGTCTGCGGGCGGGGCGGCTTGTCCCGCCCGAAAACTTCCACCTGACGCTAGCGTTCCTGAACAAGCATCCCGAACCGGTGCTCGAAGATGTGCACTCGCTGTTGTCGACGATCCGGCTTGCAGCGATCGATCTGTCGGTTGACGGGCTGGGGACGTTCGGCGCCGAGAGCCCGCGCTCGCTCTATGCTGCGATCCGCCCGGACGATGCGCTCACGACCCTGCGCAAGAAGGTCCGCCGGGCCGCCCGCGAGGCGAAGATCGAGCTGTCGGCCGAGAAGTTTGTTCCCCACATCACGCTGGCGCGCTTCGGGAAGGGCGCGGCGCTCGAGGACGCGCGCGAGATCCACATCCACATCACCCGGCGCATGGCCGCCGCGCGAGCCAGCTTCAAGGCCGACAGCTTCGCGCTCTACCGGTCGGATCTGCGCGGTGACGGCCCCATCTACGAGGCATTGGCCGAGTATCCGCTCTCGGCCAACGCCAGTTGACGTCCCGGCAGGCAGTCACCTACCTGCCAGCGAACAGCTCCCTACCGCCCGGCGGGCAGATCCCAGAAGGCCCGTCCCGTCTCGCGCGAGACATCGGCTTCGGTCACCCCGATATCGTCGAGCAGATGGGGGGCGAGATCGGCCAGGTCGTGGCGCTCGCGCGACACGCGGTAGGCCAGTAAGGCGCGCTTGATCATGCCAGCCAACGAGAATGCCGGCCGGAGCGCGGCGGTGGAGCGGATCATTGCAGCGTGCATCTTCATAATATCCTCCATCACTGGCATTGATGTATTGCGTGATTGCATTCGATGTGGTGATATATCGCAATCGTCCTGACATAAGTAAAATGAATGTTTCTGTGTTAACCCATCACGGGAGGTGATAGATGCCCCGGAACCTCGACCTGACCGCGCTCCGCAGTTTTGTGACCGTGCTCGAAGCCGGCGGCGTTACCAAGGCGGCGCATCAGCTTCACCTGACGCAATCCGCCGTATCGATGCAGCTCAAACGTCTCGAGGAAGCGCTGGGCCAGCCTCTGCTGGACCGCTCGGGCCGCGGCGTCGAGGCAACGGCGCAGGGCGAGCAGCTCCTTGCCTATGGCCGCCGGATGATGGCGCTGAACGACGAGGTCTGGTCGCGCATGACCGACACCGCCTACGAGGGCGAGATCCGCTTCGGCGTCCCCGCCGACATCGTCTACCCGCATGTGCCGAACATCCTGCGCTGGTTCGACCGCGAGTTTCCGCGCGTCCGCGTCAAGCTGATCTCTTCGTACACGCTCAAGCTCCAGGAACTACTGGAGGCGGGCGAGGCCGACCTGATCCTCACCACCGAGAACGAGACCCCGGCGGATGCCGAGTGCATCGACGAGGTCCCGCTGCTCTGGGTCGGTGCCCGCGATGGCGTGGCCTGGCGCAACCGTCCGCTGCGCCTCGCGTTCGAGCGCAAGTGTCTGTTCCGGCCCTGGGTCCTTGAGGCGCTCGACCGGGTCGGGATCGCCTGGGAGATGGCGGTGGACACAGGCTCGACCCGCACGGTCGAGGCGACGGTGCTGGCCGATCTCGCCGTCAACGCGGTGCTGGAGCATGCCAAGACGCCCGGCATGGAGGTGATTTCCCACGGCGGCGCCCTGCCGGACCTGCCGTCGACGCGAATCAACATGTACCGCGCGCGCACGGCGACGGGTGAGCCTACCGACGTGCTCGGCGACATGGTTCGGCGATCGTATCGGGGTACTGCGCTGGCGGCGGAGTAGCGCGCGTTAACGAATTTGCGTCGAGTCTCTGTACATACAGCTGCAATACGCCTGCAATACGCGAGCAATACACAAGCCATACGCCTGCAATACGGGTGGAATCCCGGCGCAAGGTGCGTTAACGGGCGTTCGCGGGTGCAGCATTGACGCGGCGCCCCTGTCACGCAGTTTAGACGACATGCAGCGCGTATTCCCCAGGAGCGGACGCTATGGATCTGAGAAACATCGCGATCATCGCGCACGTCGACCACGGGAAGACGACGCTGGTGGACGAGCTGCTCAAGCAGTCGGGCGTCTTCCGCGAAGGCCAGGCCGTGAGCGAAAGGGCCATGGATTCCAACGACTTGGAGCGTGAGCGCGGTATCACCATCCTGGCCAAGTGTACCTCGGTCGAATGGAAGGGCACGCGGATCAACATCGTCGATACGCCTGGCCACGCGGATTTCGGCGGCGAGGTGGAGCGGATTCTCTCGATGGTCGACGGGGTCGTGCTGCTGGTCGACGCCGCCGAGGGGCCGATGCCGCAGACGAAGTTCGTGACCTCGAAGGCGCTGGCGTTGGGGCTGCGGCCCATTGTGGTGCTCAACAAGGCCGACAAGCCGGATGCAGAGCCGGACCGCGCACTGGACGAAGTCTTTGATTTGTTTGCTAATTTGGGCGCCGATGAGGAGCAGCTGGACTTCCCCGCGCTCTATGCCTCTGGCCGCGACGGCTGGGCGGATGTCGAGCTGGATGGCCCGCGCGAGAGCCTCGCGCCGCTCTTCGATCTGGTTGTTCGTCACGTCCCCGAGCCGGAGCAGGTTTCGCGGAAAGACGAGCCTTTTCAGATGCTTGCGACGACGCTCGAGGCCGATCCCTTCCTCGGCCGTCTGCTGACCGGGCGGATCGAGGCGGGCACGCTGACCTCGGGCACCCAGATCAAGGCCCTGACCCGCGATGGCGCTGAGATCGAAAAGTTCCGTGTCTCCAAAGTCTTGGCCTTCCGTGGGCTGGGCCGTCAACCAGTTGCCAAGGCCGAGGCGGGCGATATCGTGGCGCTGGCCGGCATGACCAAACCGACCGTGGCGGACACGCTCTGCGATATCTCGGTGACGACGGCGATCCCCGCCCAACCCATTGACCCACCAACGATTTCCGTGACGTTCGGGATCAACGACAGCCCGCTGGCGGGTCGGGACGGTGAGAAGGTACAGTCGCGCGTCATCCGCAACCGCCTGATGCGCGAGGCCGAATCGAACGTCGCAATCCGGGTGAGCGACACGCCGGGCGGCGAGGCTTTCGATGTTGCCGGCCGCGGCGAGCTTCAGATGGGCGTGCTGATCGAGAACATGCGCCGCGAAGGCTTCGAGCTCAGCATCTCCCGACCACAGGTTCTTATGCGCGAGGAAGGCGGTCAACGCCTTGAACCGATTGAGGAAGTCACGATCGACGTGGACGACGAGTACTCGGGCGCGGTGATCGAGAAGATCACGGGACCGCGTCGCGGCGAGATGGTCGAGATGAAGCCCGCAGGCGTCGGCAAGACCCGGATCGTGGCCCATGTGCCGAGCCGAGGGCTGATCGGCTACCATGGCGAGTTCCTGACCGATACCCGCGGTACGGGGGTGCTGAACCGCGTCTTCCATGACTGGGCGCCGTTCAAGGGACCGATCCCGGGGCGTCGCGCGGGGGTCCTGATCTCGATGGAGACGGGGACGTCGGTCGCCTATGCGCTCTTCAACCTCGAGGATCGTGGCAAGATGTTCATCGGCGCGCAGGAGGCGATCTACGAGGGCATGATCATCGGCGAGCACTCGCGCGACAATGATCTGGAAGTGAACCCGTTGAAGGGCAAGCAACTCACGAACATCCGGGCCGCGGGCAAGGATGATGCCGTGAAGCTGACCTCGCCGACGCGGATGAGCCTCGAGCAGGCGATCGCCTATATCGACGACGACGAGCTTGTCGAGGTGACGCCCAAAGCGATCCGCTTGCGTAAGCGCTTCCTCGATCCACACGAGCGCAAACGTCAGGCGCGGGCCCGGTCGGCATGAGTGGCATTTTGCAATTTGCAAACGATAAGCTGGCAGAATGCAACTTTCGCGCGATAGTTGCAATTTGCATTCTGCAAATCGCAGAGATTGTACCGGCGCGGCCCTGATCAGACCCTGTGTTCGACCAAAGCGCTCAATCCCGCATGCCATTGCAGCTTAAGGGTTTTTTTGAGTCCGGATAAATTTTTTTTGAGAAAGTTTAGGGTTTCTTCGCGAACTGGCCCGATCCCTGCATATCTCCTGGGACGTTAGGTGAGGGCTGTTATAGTGGAGAGAGTTCAATGAAGCATCCTGTGGATGTTCACGTGGGGCAGCGGGTGCGTCAACGCCGGTGGATGGTCGGCATGACGCAGCAGCAGTTGGGTAACCGCGTTGGTATCAAGTTTCAGCAGATCCAGAAATATGAGACAGGGACGAACCGCATTTCGGCGTCCCGGCTTTGGGATATTGCGTCGGCGTTGGACGTCAAGGTCGACTTCTTTTTCGAAGGTCTTGCCGGAGGCAGCGAAGCTGACTTCGAAGCCGGTGGCGATATCATGACCGACAAAGAAGCACTGGAACTCGTGCGCGCGTATTACGCGATACCGGAGACACAACGTCGCCGGTTGTTTGATCTGGCACGGGTCCTGAGCGACGCTGCCTGAAAACCTGGCGGTCCCTAAGCCGCCACGGTTGACGAGATAGATGGTCCGGGCGCATGAGGGAGCGACAGCTTCCCCAGCCCGGACCTTTTTTTGTGAACTCCACACCCCCGCTTGATCTGAACGGCCTTGCGCAGCTTGCTGACCGCTTGGCCAACGCAGCCGCCACCGAAACGTTGAGGCGTTTTCGCGATCCCGCGCTCTCGACCGACGACAAGGACAAGGGCGAGGGCTTTGACCCGGTCACGGCAGCCGATCAGGCAGCCGAGGCGGCCATGCGCGCTGTCCTCGCCACGGAACGTCCGGACGACGGCATCCTGGGGGAGGAGGAGGCGCAGACGCATGGGACCTCTGGTCTCACTTGGGTGCTGGATCCGATCGACGGCACGCGGGCGTTCATTCTCGGACTGCCGGTCTGGGGCACGCTTATCGCGCTCGACGACGGACAAACGGGCCGCGTGGGGATCATTGACCAGCCGTTCCTTGGGGAGCGGTATTGCGGCATCTGGGATGGGACAAGCAGCAGGGCTTGGCTACACCGCGGAGGCACAGAGCAACCGCTGGTGACCCGCAAGGGTGTGGAACTGGCCGAGGCAGGGTGCTTCACCACAGACCCCTTCCTGTTCCAGGGACCGGAGTGGTCTGTCTTCGAGCGATTGCGCACTGGGGTTCGCCTGATGCGCTACGGGATTGACTGCTATGCCTATGGATTGCTCGCGCTGGGCCATGTCGATCTTGTGGTCGAGACGGGGCTCCAGGCATACGATATCGCCGCACACATCCCGATCATTCGGGCCGCGGGCGGCGTTGTTACCAACTGGCAGGGCGGAGATTGCCGATGGGGCGGGCAAGTCGTGGCCGCGGGAAGCGAAGCCCTGCACGCAGAGGCGTTGGAGCTTCTGAACTCAGCCTGACCGCGGCAGAAGCTCGACGCGGTTCAGGAAGCCATCAATCCCGTCCCAGGCCAGCGCACGCTTTGCCGGCGTCTCTACCAGTACTTCGTGGCGGCCGCCCTCGACTTCGATCAGGTCAGCGCCATGCCGGGCGGACCAGTCCCGGATCGCCATCGCAGAGACCAGCTTTTCGTTGGTACCCAGCACAAAGGCAACGGGGCAGGCGGGCGGGCGCAGGCCGAGGACCCGCTTGACCTCGCGCGACGAGGCGCCGACCCAGGCGATGCTGGGCATGGCAAGCGTCAGCTGGGGGTTGGTCCTGGCGGTGTCGACCAGCCAGTCCCACATCACGGGATCGGACGTCAGGATGTTCTCTGGCGGATCGGTCAGCACATAGGTGGTGCGGACGTCGCCGAAGGGCGGCCAGCGATCCGTCCGCCCGATCAGGCTGGCGATCCTGAACCCGGCCCAGGCGAGAGCGTCCATGATCCATGGCATCTGAAGACCGAGGAGCGGCGCACTCAGCACCGTCGCCGCCACCGTATCGCGGCAGGGCGGGCGGTCGAGCGCCGCCAAGCCGATGAGCCCGCCCATGGAATGTGCCATCATGATCCGCGGTCCTGGCATCGCCTCGGCCTCAGGGCTGGCGAGAAGGGTATCGAGATCGACCTGATATTCGGCGAAGTCTTGAACATGTCCCTTCGAAGGTGGCTCGGCCAAGCGATCCGACAGTCCTTGGCCGCGCCAGTCGAGCGAGAGAACGGAGAAGCCGCGATCGACCAGCCCTGCGGCAGGCAGCGACAGTTTCTCCAGAAACTCGGTCCGACCTTGCAGCAGCAACGCATGGCCGCGCGGCGACGTCGCGTGCCAAAGGCCTGCGCGCAATCTGACCCCGTCCGGCGTCGTCACCCACCAGGTGCGGTCCGGTGCCCGACCGCCCGGGGGCGTGCCGTGGAACGGAGGCTCTTCGCCGCTCACGCCAGGATCTGGCCCAGCTTCATCGCGACGCCCATGTCGCCGTCGATCTTGATCTTGCCCGTCATGAAGGCCGCCGTGGGGTCGAGATCGCCGGCGAACATCTCCTCGAACGTGTCGATCGAAGCGGTCACGGTGCAGTCGGCCGGGCCGTCCTCCGCCGTCGCCGCGCCATCGACAATCCGGATCACGCCGGCGTTCTCGATATCGAACTTGACGGTGTCTTCGAACGACCGTCCGGCCAGCCGCTCGTTCAGCTTGGCCAGCGCTGTATCAAGCTTCTCGCTCATCCTCAGGTCCCTTCTGTCCGGTTCACTCTTTGCAGGGCTAGCCTAGCGCCCTATGTTTCGGCAATGATCATCCGCATCCTGATAGGTGTTATCGTCGCGTCATCGCTGTCCTCCGCCGCACTGGCGCAGGAGGGGCAGGGTGACCCCGCGCCGGAGCTCGAAACCCAGGGCGCCGAACCCGCGGCCACGTCCGAAGGCATGGACCTGGAGGGCCTGTCCGAAGAAGAGGTCCGTGCGGAGCTGCTGGATACGCTCTTCGAGCGCCTGTCAAAGCCCGAGACCCAGGACTGGGAAGAGGTGCAGAACCGCATCAATGCGCTCTGGAATCAGTCGGGATCGGACTCGATGGATCTGCTGTCGCGCCGTGCTGACCGGGCCATGCAGGCCGAGCGGTATGATGTGGCGCTCCTCCACCTGAACGATCTGGTCCGTCTTGCCCCGGGTTATGCCGAGGGATGGAACAAGCGGGCCACGCTCTACTTCGTCCAGGGCGACTACGGCCGCTCGCTTGAGGATATCGCTAGGACGCTGAAGCTCGAGCCCCGGCATTTCGGTGCGCTGGCTGGGCTGGGCGTTATCCTTGACCGGTCAGGCGACAGCGAAGGCGCGCTCGAAGCGTATCGCCGTGCCGTCCGCATCCACCCGAACCTGCCGGGTGCCCAGGACGGCATCAAGAAGCTTGAGAAAGAGGTCGAAGGCCGACGCCTGTAGACCTTCATCAACATGCTTCACATGAAGCAAGATGCTGAAATATAATCGATTTCAGCTCTTTCTCGGATCTGGGTAACCTCCTCATGTGCTCTGCGTCTCCCGTCCCAAAGGCCGCAAAGATGATCAATGCAGCAGTGCCCGATGACGTCCTCTATGGCTCGCCCGAGCAAACCGGGGCCGTGCAACGCATGTCAGCTCGACGCGGCTTGGTGGGTGCTGATCTGCGGCTGATCTTTCAGGGCCGGACCGTCTGTTCCGCAACGCGCGACCTAGCGCTGATGGGCAAGGTACCCGTCACGCGCTAGGGGCAGTTGCCACCATTGCACGAACTTCCTATTCAGAACCTACGATCACACCAGGACCCGCGATGTACGACCGCGCCGATAGCACGATCACCGCGATCCTGGGGCCGACGAACACCGGCAAGACGCATTATGCGATCGAACGGATGCTCAGCCGCGAGACCGGGATCATCGGGCTGCCGCTGCGCCTGCTGGCGCGCGAGATCTACGACAAGATCGTCCAGATCCGCGGGCCCAACGCCGTCAGCCTGATCACGGGCGAAGAGCGCATCTCCCCACCGCGCGCCAAGTACCACGTGGCCACGGTCGAGGCGATGCCGCTCCACGAGATGGCCGATTTCGTGGCGATCGACGAGATCCAGCTCTGCGCCGATCTCGACCGGGGGCACGTGTTCACCGACCGCCTGCTCCACGCTCGGGGGCGCTATGAGACGCTGTTCCTGGGCTCGGACACCATTCGCCCGCGGATCGCGAGCCTGGTGCCGGAGGCCCGGTTCGACCGGCGCGAGCGGTATTCGACGCTCACCTGGGGCGGGCCCAAGAAGATCAGCCGCCTGAAGCCCAGGACGGCCGTGGTCGCCTTCTCGGTCGATCAGGTCTATGCAATCGCCGAGCTGATCCGGCGCCAGCGCGGTGGCGCCGCGGTGGTCATGGGCGCGCTCAGCCCGCGGACACGCAACGCGCAGGTCGCGCTCTACCAGAACGGTGATGTCGACTACATGGTCGCGACCGATGCCATCGGCATGGGGCTGAACATGGATGTCGACCATGTGGCCTTCGCGGGCACGACCAAGTTCGACGGCTGGCGCCATCGCCCGCTGCAACCGAACGAGCTTGGTCAGATTGCGGGGCGCGCCGGGCGCTACACCCAGGACGGGACCTTTGGCGTGACGGGCGAGGCCAGCGCGCCGGACGCGGAAGTCATCGACGCGATCGAGAATCACCGCTTCAAGCCGCTCAAGCGTCTGAGCTGGCGCAACCGCGATCTGCAGTTCCACAGCGTGGACGCGCTGCTGGCGTCGCTGGATGCCCCTTCGCCGCACGAGGATCTGACCCGG
The DNA here is from genome assembly GCA_039033215.1 of Pseudomonadota bacterium. Lineage (GTDB taxonomy): Bacteria > Pseudomonadota > Alphaproteobacteria > Rhodobacterales > Rhodobacteraceae > Thermohalobaculum. The sequence goes on from JBCCDA010000025.1 coordinate 35,735, forward strand.
TCGCGCGAGGCCGAGGATCAGCTGGCGCTCCGCACGCTCTGGATCGACACGGACATCCAGGACATGACGACCAGCGGAGACCGCGTAAGGCTGCTCTGGGATGTCTGCCAGGTGCCCGATTTCCGCAAGGTGTCGCCGATGGAGCACGCGAGCCTGCTGAACGGGATTTACCGCTTTCTGCTGTCGAAAGACGGCTGTATACCCTCCGACTGGTTGGCAGGGCAGGTCAAGCGGCTGGACCGGACGGAGGGCGATATCGATGTCCTCTCGAAACGGCTGGCGTTCATACGGACGTGGACCTATGCCGCGAACCGGTCGGGCTGGGTTCAGGACGCAGCTCATTGGCGGGACGAGACGCGCGCCGTCGAGGACCGTCTGTCGGACGCGCTGCATGCGCGGCTGACCCAGAGATTTGTCGACCGGCGCACTTCACACCTGATGCGCCGGTTGAAGCAGAAGGAGCGGCTGGTGGCCGAAGTGAACGACAAGGGCGAGGTGACGGCTGAGGGCCATTTCCTCGGTCGCCTCGATGGGTTCCGGTTTACGTTCGACGAGACCGCATCCTCGGAAGAGCTGAAGACGCTGCGCTCGGCGTCGCTCAGCGCGCTGGAGGCCGAGTTCGGTCGGCGTGCCGACAAGCTGTACCTCAGCCCCGATACCGAGATGGACGTGACCGAACAGGGCGGCCTCATGTGGGGCTCGGATGCTGTTGGCAAAGTCATCAAGGGCGACAAGTCGCTCGAGCCAGGGGTCGCCGTTTTTGTCGATGACATGGCTGGAACGCCCGTGGCCGAGAAGGTCGAGCGGCGTCTGAAGCATTGGCTGCACCGGCGCGTCAATGCGCTCTTCGAGCCGCTGATCGCCATGCGCGACGACGAGACGATCACGGGGCTCGCGCGCGGGGTCGCTTTTGCGCTTTCCGAAGGGTTTGGGATCGTACCGCGCGGCCAGATCGCGCAGGACATCAAATCGCTGGAACAGACGGACCGGGCACTCCTGCGCAAGCACGGCGTGCGCTTCGGCCAGCATTTCATCTTCATGCCCGCCCTGTTGAAACCGGCGCCGACGCGGATGCGGCTGCTGCTCTGGTCGCTCGCGAACGATCATCAGGACTTCCCCGAAGCACCGCCGCCCGGGCTCGTCACGGTTCCGGTGAACACGGCCTTGCCGCAGGGCTATTACGAGATGGCTGGCTACCGGCCCGCGGGTGAGCGCGCACTCAGAATCGATATGCTGGAGCGTCTGGCCGATCTCATCCGCCAGCAGGATGCGCGCGGCGGGTTCGAGGCGACGCAGGACATGCTCTCGATCACCGGGTGCACGCTCGAGCAGTTCGCGGGTCTGATGCAGGGACTGGGCTACCAGGCCGAGAAGGGCGAGCGGGCGAAGGTTGTCCGCACGGTGCCGTCTTCTGCCGCGGTTGTTGCCACGGATGCACCAGACCAAAGCGCGGCTACCGTTGAGCCAACGCCTGATGCGGTCGGGGACGATGGTGCCTCTTCGGAGGTTTCTGACGCCCCAGGTGACCAGACCCCTGCGCCGGACGCTGAAGCAGAAGCGGCGCCGGCAATGGCTGAGGAACCGCAGGCAGCGGAAGTGCCCGAAGCCGAGCAGTCGCCTCCGGACGCCGACGTTGCGGCCATTGCGCCTGACGACTCCGCTGAGGCGGCCACTGCGCCTGCGGACCCCGAGGTGACGGCAACTGCGCCAGCGGCACCCGAGAGCGAGGGTGATCCCTCACCCGAACCAGCGGCCAACAGTGAAGGCTCCGCTGAATCCGAGACCGAGGTTTTCTATACCTTCAAGCAGGGCAACCGCCCCCGCCAGCAGGGGCGTGGCCCGCGGCGTGGCCCGCCGGGTGAGAAGACTGCGCAGGGCGAGAGGCCGGGACGGGGCAAGGGCAAGGGCGGCCCAAAGGGCAAGGGGGGGCCGAAGGGCAAACCGAACGGCCCGAAGAACCAGGACGGCCCCCGCCGGATGGAGGCGCGCCCGCCCCGGAAGGATAGGCCCATCGATCCCGACAACCCGTTCGCTGTGCTCCAGCAGCTCAAGCGCGATTGATCCTTGGCCGATGCTGTCCCCGAGAAGATCCGCGTCGACAAGTGGCTGTGGCACGCACGGTTCTTCAAGTCGCGCTCTCTTGCGGGGGAGGCCACGTCCAACCTGCGCCTCAACGGCACGCCCGTCGACAAACCGAGCCAGGTGGTCCGGCCCGGTGATGTGCTCACCTTCGTCAAGGAGCGGGATGTCCGGGTCATCCGGATCGAGGGGATCGGAACCCGGCGCGGTCCGGCCACGGAAGCACAGGCGCTCTACACCGATCTCGATCCGCCCGAGGCCCAGCCCCGCGCCGAAAAGGACCTCCACGCCGAGCGTGAACCGGGGGCTGGACGCCCCACCAAGCGCGCACGCCGCGACATCGACGCCTTGCGCCAGCGCGACCCTTGATGCGCAGCACGCAGCCCCTTAATAGACAGATTGACTCAGGTATCCCGGAGAGCCCCGCATGACGTACGTCGTCACCGACAACTGCATCAAGTGCAAGTACACCGACTGTGTCGAGGTCTGCCCCGTGGATTGCTTCTACGAAGGCGAGAACATGCTGGTGATCCATCCGGATGAATGCATCGACTGCGGGGTGTGCGAGCCGGAATGCCCGGCCGATGCGATCCGGCCCGATACCGAGTCAGGTCTCGACAGCTGGATCACCCTCAACCAGAAGTATGCCGAGGCCTGGCCCAACATAACGACCAAGCGCGACCCCTTGCCGGAAGCAGAGGCTTTCGACGGCAAGGAGAACAAGCTGGCCGAGCACTTTTCGGAGAAGCCCGGCGAAGGCGATTGAGCCGAATTGACCAGTTTTACGTAGGGTAATGCGATTTTTTTAGCCGAATGCGACGGTGTTTGGTTACGAAAGCGCTCTCACTCCCTAGAGAATCGGCGTTTTTCATGCTATAGAATTGTCATCAACTGAAAGCAGTTGACGTTCTTTGTCGTGCGCATGCGCCGCTGGAACTAAAATAAGGAGACGATAGCGGCAGCCTCTGGACCAAAACGGAGGCGCCCTTTTTTTGACCCTGCGCCATGCTTCTATGAGCGCGGGAACTTTGCTGACCAGGAGAGAAAATGGCCAAGAAAACCAATAAGGCTCTGGAGTTTCGTGCGAACGATTTTGTTGTCTACCCGGCGCATGGTGTCGGCAAGATCGTCTCGATCGAAGAGCAAGAAGTGGCCGGCATGAAGTTGGAGCTGTTCGTGATCTCGTTCGACAAGGACAAGATGACGCTCCGCGTGCCCACCGCGAAGGCTAGCTCGGTCGGCATGCGCTCGCTGTCCAGCCCTGATCTGGTCGACGAAGCCCTGAAGACACTGAAGGGCAAGGCCAAGGTCAAGCGGGCGATGTGGTCGCGCCGTGCGCAGGAGTATGAGCAAAAGATCAACTCTGGCGATCTGATCTCGATCGCCGAAGTGGTACGCGATCTGCACCGCGCCGAAGATCAGCCGGAGCAGTCGTACTCCGAACGTCAGCTCTATGAGGCCGCTTTGGAGCGGCTGACCCGCGAAGTGGCGGCGGTCGAGCGGATGGACGAGGTGAATGCGGCCAAGAAGGTCGGTTCGGTCCTCGAGGCGAAAGCTGCCTGAAAGGGCGACTACTCTGAGTGATTGGCGCGCGCCGGGCAACTGGCGCGCGTTTTTCGTTCCGAGCACGGAAACAGGCGTGGCGCTCAGGTGTTCTGGACCCCCAGTTGTTTCCAGATCCCGTTGGCTTTCATGCAGAGCCGTCCGCCAGCCTCAAGCTCGCATTCCATAAACGCGATGCCGCTGACCACCCGATTGACCCGTGCCGTGCAGCGCAGGGTTTGGCCGAGCTTCGCCGCCGCCAGAAAATGCGACCGGAAATCGACCGTCGCGCATCGATTTCCGCCCGAGGCCTCGTAGGCAGCAATCCCCATCGTCGTGTCCGCAACGCTCATGTAGACGCCGCCGTGGCAGACCCCGCCGAGGTTCATGTGCCGAGGCTGAAGGTCCAGGCACCCCTGCCATGCATCCTCGTTCAGGCGTACGAAGCGAATCGGCCCAAGATGGCTGTTGAAGCCGCTGTCGCTGACGAAGCGCCAGGCGAGGTTGGGGTCGAGATCCATGAACTGCCTCTATGCTGTCTGGTGCGGACAGGTTAGGCACTGGATATGTGGCAGCGCGTCGGAGAAGTCGAGGTGGCAAGCCCCGGGCCGGGGCTCCATCCCATCACCCATCTGATCACCGGCTGGTTGGCAGGCGTGGACCCGGGGGACGGGCTGTTGACGTTGCTGGTCCGCCACACATCTGCGTCGCTCACGATCCAGGAGAACGCGGATCCCGACGTGCGGCTGGATCTGCAGGATGCGATCGCGGGTCTTGCGCCCCATGGTGGGGCCGAGCGGTATCGCCACCATCTCGAAGGGCCGGACGATATGGCGGCGCACATCCGAACGGTGCTTTCGGGGGTGCATCTGGCGGTTCCGGTCCAACAGGGGCGCATGATGCTGGGAACCTGGCAGGGCCTCTACCTTTGGGAACATCGCGATCGGCCGCAACGGCGCCGCATCGCGCTGCACTTGCTGAGCGACTAACGCAGCTTAAGTTGACACTCAAAGTGTCAGGCCCTCTTGATCCTTTCGACCCGATGCCCGAAAATGCTCCAGGAGTTAGGGGCAGGTATGGATTCCAAGTTCTTCGCGTTCGTGTGGCGCTACTCCAAACGGGACCAGCTCATCATTCTGGCCCTGACAATTGCCTCGTTCCCGCTGGTCTATATCTCGCTGGAAATCCCGAAGATCATCATCAACGAGGCGATCTCGGGCACGGACTTCCCAAAGAACTTCTTCGGGCTCGAGCTTGAGCAGATCCCCTATCTGCTGGTGCTCTGTCTCAGCTTTCTGTTTTTGGTCGTGGCCATCAACGGCATCAAGTGGCTCATGAATGTCCAGATCGGCATGACGGGCGAGCGGATGCTGCGCCGCCTGCGTTACATGCTGTTCGAGCGGGTCATGCGTTTTCGCATGCAGCGCTTCCGTCAGACCAAACCCGGCGAGGTCATCCAGTCGATCCTTGGCGAGATCGAGCCCCTGGGCGGGTTCATCGGTGAGGTGATTGCAACGCCATGTTTCCAGGGCGGCCTGCTGGCCGTCTATGTCACCTTCATCTTCGTGCAGGACTGGATACTGGGACTGGCGGCGGTGTCGCTCTATCCGATCCAGGCGTGGATCATCCCGATCCTGCAGCGCAAGATCGTCCGGCTGAACAAGGAACGCGCGGCCAACACCCGTCAGCTGGCCGACACGATCGGCGAGACCGTGAGCCTTATCCAGGAAGTGCACACCAACGATACGGCGCGCTGGCACATGACCCAGGTCGCGGGACGGCTCTACACCAACACGATTATCCGACTCGATCTCTACAAGCGCAAATTCACGATCAAGTTCATCAACAACTTCATGAACCAGCTCACACCGTTCTTCTTCTATTCGGCGGGCGGCTATCTTGTGATCAAGGGAGATATGGACTTCGGCTCGCTTGTCGCAGTGCTCGCCGCGTACAAGGACGTCGCGGCCCCCTGGAAGGCGGTGCTGAACTACGTGCAACGCTGGGCGGACTTCAATTCGCGGTATGTCTTCGTGGTCGAGAGCTTTTCGGGCGATGATGTCATGCCCGAGACGCGGCTTTACGCCGAGGGTGCGGATGCCGCGCCGCTGACGGGGACTCTGAGCTTCTCTGATGTCGAGGGTGGGCCTGGGACAAGCGGCCTGACGGTCGATGATCTGACGATCCCGCAAGGCCTGATGGCCGGCGTGCTCGGCGGGCTTGGTGGCGGGCGCGAGGCGTTCCTCAAGCTCGCGGCCGGTTTGCAGGCGCCCACGGCGGGGCGGGTCTGCATCGGGTCAAAACCCCTGGTCGACGCGACGATGGCTCAGGTGGGTGCGTCGGTCGCCTACGTGGGCGCGGATCCCGGAATCGTGGCGCGCTCGATGCGGGAGAACCTTCTCTATGGCCTCTTTCGCCACGTCCCCGAACTGGCGGATCAAAGCACCGCGGACCTTGTCGATATGCTGGACGAGGCCCGGCGCACCGGCAACTCGACCGGCAATCCCGAAGGCGATTGGGTCGATTACGAGATGGCGGGGGTCGACAATGCGGTGGCGCTCGACGCGCGGCTGCTCGAGTTGATCGAGACGGTGGGCCTGTCGCGGGATCTGTACTCCGGCGCCCTGGATATGCGTCTCGATGCCGACCGCGCGGCGGAATGGGATGCGCGGATCCTCGAGGCGCGGCGCCATCTCCGCGAGGATGGACATGATCTCTCGGATCTGGTCGAGGACTGGGACCCCGACGTGCTCAACATGAACGCGCGTCTCCTGGACAATGTGCTCTACGGCCTGCCGGTGACGGTCCGCAAACGGCTGACGGACTACCTGGATGATCCCTTGATCGGCAAGGCGTTGACCGAGAGCGGGGCGCTGGACGAGTTTCTGGCCATCGGCTGGGACATTGCCCGCGAGTTCTCGGAGCTGGTCGATACGCTGGAAGAAGGCAGTGCGGTGCTGGATAGCTTCGATGGCTATGCCCGCGGCGACATCATCGCGGCGCACGAGCTGGTGGTTGCCAGCGCCGGGCAGGGTGACAAGCAGCTGGCCGAGGGCGATCGCCGTGCGCTCTATCAGCTTGCGTTCGGCTTTGTACCTGTGCGGGACCGCCTGGACGTGCTGGACGACGACCGGATCGAGAAGCTGCTTGCCTGCCGGGTCAAGGTGCGCGCACAACTCGCCGGACGCGACGACTTCGTCGGCTTTGACGAGGATCGCTTCAGTCCGGCCCGGCGGGTCGCCGGCAACATCCTGCACGGCCAGCGCCGGTATGACCGGAAGTCTGCGTGGAAACGGCTGGAGGACATGATGCGCGAGGCGATCGAGGCGGCAGAGCTTCGTGATGATCTGATCCGGCTCGGCCTGTCAGCAGATCTTGGCTCGGGCAGCGGGTTATCGTCGGCGGCGCGCCGGCGCATCGCCCTTGTTCGTGGTCTGATGAAGCGCCCCCACCTGCTTGTGCTGGACGGGATCGCCGGCGCCGAAAGCGAGGCGGACGCCGACTTGCGTGCTGCGATCCGTGAAGCCTTGCCCGAGGCGACTATATTGTATGCCGCCGGCAAGGAGGAGGCCGCGCAGGGCGGCGATCTGGTCATCCGGATCACCGAGAACGGAACCGTCACCAGCGGGCCTGTCACGCCGCTGGCGGATGAAGGGGGATGAGCGTGAGATGAACCTGAAGGATGTCGTCGCGGTGATGCGGGACACACCGCTCTTTCGCAACATCGATCCCAAGCGGCTGAAGATGTTCGCCATGCTGGGCGAGACGCTGTCCTATCGGACAGGAGAGCGCCTGTTCGAGAAGGGCGACGATGGCGATGCTGCCTATGTCGTGCTGGAGGGTGAGGTCGACGTGCTGATCCCCATCGGCGGGGACGAAGTTTCGGTCGCAGCGCTGGGGGCCAAGCAGATCTTCGGTGAGATGGCGGTGCTCTGCGATCAGCCGCGCTCGACCGCGATTGCCGCGAAGACGGATCTGAAGGTCCTGCGGATCGATCGCAAGAGCCTGCTCGAGATGCTCCGCGAGTTCCCCGACATCTCGCTCGAGTTCGTCAAGGTCCTCGCCGACCGGTTGGAGGCCACCAGCCGCCAGCTCGCGGAAGCGCGGGGCGTCTGAACGCCGCTACTGCCGGTCGCCGCCAAAGACGCCCGTGGTCACGGCGTTGTTGAGCTGATCCTCTATGCGGAAGTCCCCGGCTGTCGCCGCCACAGGATCGTTCCCGCCCGCGAAGAAGCCGCCGGTTGCTTCAAGCTGCAGTCCGGCGCCCGCGCCCGTCACCGTATAGGCGGCCAGGTTCGACGGGTCGCCGACCATGCTTGCGCCCGTGATCGCCCCATTGCCGATCGAAATGTCGAACGTCCCGCGCGAGACCTCGAAATCGTAGGTGGCGCTGAATGTCCCTCCGACCTTTTCGGAGAATCCACTCCCCAAGAGCACCCTTTCTCCGGCGGCAGAACCGCTGTAGCTGACGGTGCCCAGCGTCGGGCCGATCAGGTTCGGATCGGGTGGCGCACCCTGGACGAAGAAGCCGAGCTGGATACCATCTTCCCGGGGGGCGCCCGCCGCGCTGCTGGTGTCATAGGTCGCGCTCCAGACGCCCCAGGTCAGATAGTCGGATTGGGGAAGCGTTCCTGATGGAAACAGGGATGCGAGACTCCCTGCGTTCTCAGGCGTCATCGCGAAGTAGCCGAACGTGTAGGACGGCGCCGACGGATCGGGTGACTCGAAGGCGAAGCTGCCGCCAAAGCGTGAATCGTCCGCGTAGACGGACCGCTCTTCATTGGTCGAGAACGCGATGAAGTCCGGGTCGGTCTGTGCCTGCCCCTGGCCGGTCGGGTCGTCGTACTCCAGGTCGAGCGCGAACAGCATCGTGTTGCTGTCCTGCCCGCTTGCAGTGGTCTGGAACTGTGAAACAGCTTCACCGCGTACCCCGATGACGCCGCTGTCGCCCGTCGTCGTGAGCTGGCTGCCGCACGCCCCGTCCGAGCACCGGGCGACCCCTGCTGCGTAGCCTGTCAGCAGTGGCTCGACTGCCAGGCCTTGTGCTTGCGCGGCTGCGACCGCGGTCGCCGGCCCCAGTGCGCGGGGGAAGGGGTCGAGTACGAGTTCCTCGCCCGCAGGGTTGAGTGTCGCCACATTGGCGAAGGGATCTTCCGGCGAGTCTGTCCCTCCGAGGAGGCGTTGGGTGCCAAAATTGTCAGTTTCGAAGTCGGCGGTACCGCTGGGCGACCCGTTCGCGGCGCGTCGCAGCGATGTCAGCAACATGTACTGATTGTCCTCGCCGAACACGGTGTCGCCGTTGATGTTCTCGAAGGTACCGACCGTCGGCTCGGAGATCTCGAAGAAGCCGGTGCCATCCACCGTTGTCGCGAAGGCCTTGCCGCCGAACCGAAGTCCACCAGTACCGTCCTGGAAGAGGACCGGCGCCGACACGGTGAACGTCGACACCTGCCCTAGGCTCGGGTCGTTCCGGATGGTGGCACTGGTGATCAGCACCTGCCCGCCGTTCGATGCCAACGTGTGTGACGGGTGCGGGAATCGCGCCTCCCCGCCGTTGGCGATCACCAGAACCGGGATGTCGGTCGAGCCGCCATCGACCAGAGTGGGTTCGGCCTGGAAGACCGAGACCGTATTCGCGCTGGCTGGCACACTCCCGTTCTCGAGCGAGCTCACCGACTGCTGTCCGGGTGTCGGTTCTCCGAAGATGACCACACCTCGCTCGAACGAGCCGCTTGTGATCTCGGCAAAATAGAATTCTTCGTCGAGATCTGCAAAACCGACACCCGACAGCGAGCCCAGGGTCGTCGAGCTTCCTGCCGTCCCAGGGGTTTGCCCGAACTCGAAGAACCCCGAGTTGTTTGCGATGCTCTCGGCGAAGAAGGTCGGGGTCGGACCGCTCGAGAAGTCGGCCACAAAGTCACCCGGCGTCTCGGGCACCGGCACGGTGATGACCTCTCCGGATGCGGTCGTGCCGATCAGCGAGCCCTGCGTGACGGACGTGAACGTCTGGAGATCCAGCGTTTCCGTGAAGACACCCCCGCCCAGGACCGTCGTGGCAGGCGGAGGTGGCGGTGGAGGTGGGCCCATTGCAGGGTCCTCCTGGACTGGAGGTTGCAGGCCCACGTCGCTGTTCGGGTCGAGGGCAAGATTGCCCAGGGTGATGGCCTCTTCCGGCTCCGAGACCGGCTGCTCCCCGCTGGTCGAGATCGGCTGATTGGTCTCCCCTCCCTCAACGGCCGAGTTCACGGCGGCAATCTCCCCGGTTGCAGCGTCGGGGTCGGTGGCGCCGGGAGATCCCTGCGCCGCTGCGATCCCGGACCCTCCATCGCCCGAGCCTTCGAGACGGGCATAAGCGCGGCCATAGTCGGCGCTGGTGGCAAGGCCGATGAATTCGGCGATGCCGCCAACCGGGATGTTGGCCATGGCGTTCGGGCGGCTGAGCGCGACCTCGGTCCCGACACCATCTGTGACCACGACATACTCGCCGGCAGTGAAGATCACCCGTGTCGCCCCGTCTTCACCAACGATGATCATCACCATCCCGCCGCGGATCCCGATTGTCGCCGTTGGTGTGCGTACCTCGACGTCCCGGGATTTCGAGATCCGTCCGCCGACGAAGCGGAGCACACCCCGGGTCAGACTGATCGCCATGTCGCCGGTTTGCTCCACGGGATCGTAGACGTAGGTGTCGAGCACAATGTTCGAATTGGGCGCGACCGTCAGCGAGGTCTGATCGAGGAACATCAGCTGACCCGAGCCGACTTCCGATGTCTGGATCAGCTCGTCCGCGACCACCTGGTTGCCCAGCAAAAGCGGGCGGCGCTCGGCTCCCGGAGGTGTTCCGTCCATGTCCCGATTGACAGCGGAAACCGCA
>JBCCDA010000026.1:0-45065 GCA_039033215.1 Pseudomonadota bacterium
CGACGGGTCGGACCCGCGGCTTTGCCCGAAATGCAGCCTCGGGCGACTGTCAATGCGCACAGCCAGATCGGGCGGGGCTTTTGTGGGTTGCTCGAACTACCCGGAGTGCCGCTACACCCGGCCGCTGGGGGGCAGCGACGAGGACGCCGAACTCTCCGGAGACGGCAAGCTGCTGGGCTATGACGACGCGGGCCTGCCGGTAAGGCTGCGCTCGGGCCGGTTCGGCCCTTACGTCCAACTTGGTGACCAGATAGCCGAAAGCGACGAGAAACCGAAACGATCCTCCCTGCCCAAAGGGACCGCGCCCGAGGATGTGACGCTCGAGATGGCGCTGTCGCTTTTGTCGTTGCCGCGAGAGGTTGGTGCCCATCCGGAAGACGGCGCCCTGATCGAAGCCGGGATCGGGCGGTATGGTCCGTATGTGCGGCACAACAAGACCTACGCCAGCCTTGAGACCGGCGACGATGTGCTGACTGTCGGCATGAACCGTGCGATGGAGCTGATTGCGCGCAAGGCAGCCCGGGGCGGGCGCGGCCAGGCGGTCAAGCCGCTGCGCGAACTGGGGGCTCACCCCGACGGCGGGGCAGTGAACGTCATGGAAGGGCGCTACGGGCCTTACGTGAAATGGGAGAAGGTCAACGCGACCATTCCAAAGGAAATTGATCCGAACACGATCACCCTTGATGCAGCACTTGAGCTGGTCGCCGCGAAGGCGTCCACCAAGAAGGGCGGCAAGAAGAAGGCCGCACCCAAGAAAGCCCCTGCCAAGAAGGCAACCGCGAAGAAAGCCTGACCGGATCGAGCACGCCCGAGGGAGGGCCGCATGGCGAAGCTGCCCACCAAGGAAGACGTGCTGGCGTGGATTCGCGACAATCCAAGTGCTGCGGGCAAGCGCGAGATCGCGCGCGCCTTCGGCCTGAAGGGTGCCGCGCGGGTCGAACTGAAACGCCTGCTTGCGGAACTCAAGGACGGCGGTCAGATCGAACGCCGTCGCCGCCGCGTGCGCCCGGCCGGTGAGTTGCCGCCCGTTGCCGTCCTGCGCGTGAACCATGCGGATCCCGACGGCGATCTCTTTGCCAACCCGGAACAATGGGACGGGCACGGTGATCCGCCAACGCTGCTGGTTCGGCAGCGCCTCGGCGACCCGGCACTCGGTCCGGGCGACCGGCTTCTCGCCAAGCTACAGAGAGTCCAGGGGCAGGATCACAGCTACGAGGCGAGACCCATCCGGAAGCTGGGCGGGGAGGCGCCGAGAACGCTTGGCATATTCCGCGAGACCTCCGCCGGTGGACGGCTGGAGATGATCGAGAAGGGCGCCAACCGCGAGTGGATGATCCCGGCCGGGCAGTCGGACGGTGCGACGGACGGTGAGCTTGTCGAGGTCGAGGCGCTGGAACGTGGCCGAACCGCCCTGATGCGCGGGCGCGTCGTCGCGCGACACGGGAACCCGGGCGCGCCGCGCCAGGTTTCATTGATCGCGATGGTCCAGCACCAGATTCCTTACGCCTTCTCGGCAGAGGTCTTGGCCGAAGCCGCCGCCGCAGAGCCCATTGATACGCTCGGTGCGCGCGAGGATCTTCGCCACCTGCCGCTGCTCACGATCGATCCTGCAGATGCCCGCGACCATGACGACGCAGTGTGCGCTGCGCCCGACGATGATCCGGCGAACGCCGGTGGCCACGTCGTCTGGATCGCCATCGCCGATGTCGCCCACTATGTGCGCCCGGGGTCGAAGCTGGACCGCGAGGCGCGGACGCGCGGGAACTCGACCTACTTCCCGGATCGCGTCAGCCCCATGTTGCCAGAGGAGCTCAGCGCTGATCTCTGCTCGCTGATCCACGGCGCCGACCGGCCCTGCATGGCGCTCAGGATCGTCCTCGGCGCGGATGGCGAGAAGCGGTCTCACCGCTTCACCCGCGGGCTCATGCGATCACACGCCTCGTTGTCGTACGAGGTCGTCCAGAACGCCATCGACCACGACGAGCCCCTGCCAGACGCCCTGCTCGAAACGGCCATACGTCCGCTCTTCGCGGCATGGCAGGCGGCGGCAAGTGCGCGGGAGAGACGCGCCCCGCTGGATCTGGATCTGCCCGAGCGGAAAATCAAACTCGACGACGCGGGTCAGGTTGTGTCGGTCGACTTTCGCGACCGACTGGATGCACATCGTGTGATCGAAGACTTCATGGTGCTCGCGAACGTGTGCGCCGCCGAGACCCTCGAGGCCAAGCGGACGCCCCTCCTCTACCGCGTGCACGAAGAGCCGAACCCCGACAAGCTGGATGCGTTGCGCGAAACGGTCGAGAGCCTGGGCCTCACCCTTGCAAAGGGACAGGTCCTCAAGACCGCGCATTTCAACCGGCTGTTGGCCGCGGCAAGTGGCACGCCCCATGCCGAGACGGTCCAGATGTCGGTGCTGCGGACCCAGACGCAGGCCTACTATGGATCACGGAACTTCGGACACTTTGGATTGAGCCTGCCGCGCTACGCCCACTTTACCTCACCGATCCGGCGTTATGCCGACCTTGTCGTCCATCGGGCGCTGATCCAGGCCATGAAGCTGGGGGACGACGGTCTGAAGCCCGATGAGATCGAGCGCCTCGATCAGACGGCCGAGCACATATCGCAGACCGAACGCAGGTCGATGGAAGCAGAGCGCGACACGGTGGATCGTTATCTTGCCACGTACCTCGCCGACCGTGTTGGCGGCGAGTTCACTGGCCGGATTGCAGGCGTCTCTCGCGCTGGCGCCTTCGTGAAATTGAATGAGACCGGCGCCGACGGGCTTGTACCGATCTCGAGCATCGGGACAGATTACTTCCGGCATGATCCCGACCGCCAGACCCTGACGGGCGACAAGACGGGACGGGTGCTTGGTTTGGGCATGCCGGTGACCGTTCGCCTGCGGGAAGTCGCCCCGGTGGCGGGGGGACTCATACTCGAGCTTCTGGAGATCGACGGGACATCCATGGCCTCAGCAGGCCGTGGCGGGCGGGGGTCAACAGGCCGCCGGAAGCTCGGCAAGGACCGCATCAAGAAGGCGAAGATGGCGCGCAAGAGGCGCCGCTGACCCCCTAGTCGACGCTCTTGATCAGCTTTTGATCCAGAACCTTCAGTACCTGTTTCAAATCACGTCCGCGCTTCAGAATCCCGCCCGATGCGCTCACCACGGACCAGGCGCCCTGACGTGCTGCGTCCTTCGGGCGCTTCTCGACCCTGTAGAGCGGGTTCTCGGATGTCCGGCGAAAGATCGAGAAGACCGCCACATCGCGCATGTGGTCGATCGCGTAGTCGCGGGCCAGCCCAAGTGCCAGCATGCGCCCATAGAGCCCGTTGATGAGGATCAGCTCACGCCGATCGAAGCTTGTTATGGCTGGTTGGACCTTTGAGCGCGCCGCTGGCTGGCCCAAGGTCACGATAGCGGGTGGATCCGAAGGCTCCATGTCCATGGTCAGATGATGACACCCACGTAACGGCGATTGCAACCGAAAAGCCTACTGTGCGCCGCGCCACGAAAAAGCCTCACCCTCGCCCATCCGTCGCCATAGCCCGCTTTCATAAGCGACCTGCCTCAGGGGTCTCAGCGTTGCCAGTGTCGCCCCCACCAGACGTAGCGAAGGGCCCCCTGAGCGCAGACTTCAGTGACACTGAGTGCGGTCGAACTGGTACGTGCGACCGTCATAGTCCTCGAAGAAATCACCGATGTTCGGATGATCTACGGGCATGCCCGTCTCATCATGCAGCAGGTTCTGCTCCGAGACATACGCAACATAGTAGCTGGTCTCATTCTCTGCGAAGAGATGATAGAATGGCTGATCCTTGCGGGGCCGCATCTCCTCGGGGATCGAAAGCCACCAGTCCTCGGTGTTCGAGAACTCGGGGTCCACGTCGAAGATCACGCCGCGGAACGGGTGGATCCGGTGCCGGACAACCTCGCCGATCCTGAACTTCGCCTTGCCACTCACTACCATATTCCCTTCGCATCGGTCTTCCAAGACCGCCCCCGCGCGCAGAACATAACCTCTTTCCCCGCACCGTCCAATGTACCTATCACCGTCGGCGCCGGATGATCGACTGTTCTTCCCCAACCTGCGGCAATTTGGTAGTATACCAATTAACAAGAATAAGGAGGCAGAGCAGTGGTTCTCCTGAGCAAGTCGGTCGCAGCACCTCTGGTGCTGGCGGCGGTGGTATTGTCGGCATGCGGTGGTCCCGACTACTCGGGACCGCCGCGATCGCAGAATGACATCTGCGCGATCTTCGCGGAACGCCCGGAGTGGCGTGATGCGATGGAGGCCTCGCAGCGTCGCTGGGGGGCGCCTGTTCCCGTACAGATGGCGATCATCTGGCGTGAGTCGAGCTTTCGGGCAGCCGTCAGACCACCAAAGAAGTACATCATGGGCGTGATCCCGAACGGGCACATCTCCTCGGCTTTTGGCTATGCGCAGGCCATCGACGGCACCTGGGACTGGTATCAGAATGACACCGGGCGATCTGGCGCCGACCGCACGGACTTCGAGGATGCCGCGGATTTCGTCGGTTGGTACATGGCGCAAAGCCGGTCCCAGAACGGGATCGGCATGTGGGACGCCTACAACCAGTACCTCGCGTATCACGAGGGGCACGCCGGGCACCGGCGCGGATCCTACAACGCGAAGAACTGGCTTCGGGAAGTTGCGCGGAAAGTCACCGCGCAGGCCGGTCGGTACCGCCAGCAACTGGTGGGGTGCAGCTAGCCATCAGCTCAGGCTGGCAAAGAGGAGGCCAAGGCTGAAGATCAGCACCAGCCCCCCCGCCAGCAATTGCAACGCCGGCGCGAGCAGCGACACGGCGCCTCCGGAGCCGGACGCAAGAAAGCTCGCCTCCCGCAGGTAGACCGACGCCAGCGCGACCATGGCGGTGAACGCCCCGGTGCCCAACGACATCGCAAGGACCGCGCCAAGACCGAGTGCGTGCAATTCGGTCTGCCATGCGATGACCAGAACGATGACGGCACCGGTGCAGGGGCGCACGGCAATCCCAGCAATCAGCGCCAGTGCATCGCGCCAACCGCGGACTTTCTCTACTTCGTCGAGAGTGGGCCCATGGCGGTGCCCGCAGCCACACTCCTCGTCGTGCGCATGGCCATGGTGATGGTGGTGCTCATGCGCGTGTTCGTGAGCATGACGCTGCGCCCGCAGGTACGTCAGGATTGCTCGACATCCCCGCCAGATCAGCACCATCCCGATCACCGCAATCACGCCATAGCTGATCGGCGTCAGAACGTCGTTGGTCACGTTCTCGGCCCACCGGGTCCCGACGGACAGGATCGCCAGCCCCCCGTAGACCAGCAGCACTGCTGTCAGGCCCTGTGCAAGCGACGACGTCAGCGCGAGTGCCGCCATCGCCCGAGCCGTCGCCCGGCTGCCGAGCCCGGCCGAGCCGATCAGGAACTTGCCATGCCCCGGCCCGAGAGCGTGCACAAAGCCGTAGAGCGCAGAGGCCGCGATCAGCCCCCAGACGACACCGCTCTCCCCGCGCCGTGCGGCCATGATGAACTGCGCCAGCTCGTTCTGGAAACCGCGCTGCTGGGCCACGGCCCAACGCATCGTGTCTGCGTAATGACCCGTCTGCCATAGCCAGATAGCGCCTGCGACGACCGAGAGGACGAAGAGCCCCAGCGCTATTCGCATGTCAGCACCAGATCGTCCGCAAAGAGCGCGCCGACATCCGGCATGTCCGGTGTCTCGTCCCGCCCAAGGGCCGAGAGTTGCACCCGGAGTGCAGCGAGGTCTTGATCGTCCGGATCGACGCGACGGATCTGGGACGTGCAGCCACTGCTGTCGCCGATGATCTTGGCCGGCTCTTCCAGCTCGTAGGCATAATAGAATACAGGATCATAGACCTTCACCACGGCCTCCGGTCCATCGGCACCGGGACGGAAGGGCTCCTTGACCTCACGCACGAAGGTGACCTCAACCTGACCTGTCTCGAGGATTCGGGTGTCCGCGTCCTGGGGCCCGCCCAGCGCACGCTTACGCCCGTCGACGTAGAGGTAGCTGTCGCCCTCGAAATCCTCGGGCCAGGTGGTCTGATCCGCCAGCACGATCGCCTTGTCCTCGTCGGTGAAGACCTGGTCCTTGTCCTGGTCCACGTTGAGGTAGTTGACCATGTAGAGCGAGGCGAATTCGTCGTAGATCCAGGTCACGTGCAGCCGGGCCAGACGTCCCTGCTCGTCCAGACCGAAATCCGCGCCACCGGTCACCCAGACGTGCGGGTGGCTTTGCGTCTCCGCTTGCGGCCAGAGCAAGGCAACTCCCAGAAAGATCGTGCCGAGCGCGCGTTTCATCCCTTGAACCTTTTGTGTCCGATCTTTCGATCTCTACCGTTCGAGCGTTACTTCTTTCCTCGGAACACCCGGCGCCAAAAACTTGTCGTCTCCTCGATCTCCGCATCAATCTTGTCGACCACAGGGTCCACATGCTTTTTACGCAGGATGATCAGAATCCGCCGGATCACCAGGATGGCGATCACCAGCAAGCTCAGGAAGATGATGTTGAACCACGGGGTCAAGCTCTCGTCCGGGCCTTCGGCAGGGCGTATCGACAGAGCGTTGGGAAAGACCCCTTCTCCCCACCACGTGATGCGCCAGCCATAGTGGCGGATGACCACCCACCGCGGAGCGTCAGCCGTTGACTTCAGGTCAGCTGCCTGGTTGGCCAACCGCGCGCTGTCGAACTTGAAGTACCATGGAAAGCCCCACCCTGTGTCTTCGTTGCGGAACTCCATCTCGCCACCGTCTGCGTAGATGCCGAAGATGAAACGCACGTCCCGTGTGATCGGGGTACCGTCCGGGGTGGTGCCTGTGTTCATGCGCGCGACGTCACTGTCGGTGATCCGCAAGATATCGCGTTGTGGCAGCGAGTAGTGGAAGAATGCCGCGATCACCCCAATGATGATGAGCAAAAACCCCCATTTGACGTAGGCCATCGCGCCCTCCCCTTTTCAAGAGAGATATAGAGGACGGACGCCGAGGTTGCTACCGTCGTTCCCGCTAAGACGCAGACATTCCCCGGAGACGCTCCGATCGGCGGCGCAGCAATTCCACCGTCGTCAGCAGTGCAATCGAGATCAACACCAGGATCGTCGCTACAGCCAGGATGGTCGGGCTGATCTGCTCGCGGATGCCCGAGAACATCTGCCGCGGGATCGTGCGCTGTTCGGCCGTGGCCATTTGCAGGACGACGACAACCTCGTCAAAGGAGGTGATGAAGGCAAACAGCGCGCCCGAGATCACGCCCGGCAGGATCAGCGGCATCTGCACCTTGAAGAACGTCGTGACCGGGTTCGCGCCCATGGATTGCGCGGCACGCACCAGCGACTGATCGAAGGACGACAACGTCGCCGTCACCGTAATGATCACGAAGGGCGTCCCGAGTGCTGCGTGTGCCAGGATCAGCCCGCCATAAGTGAAAGCAAGCTGCCAGCGATCCGCGGGCGGCTGATCCCCCTCGATGAACCAGTTGATGACGTTCAGATCCTTCGAGAAGAAGAAGAACATCGAGGCCCCGATGATGACCAGCGGGATGATCATCGGGCTGATCAGGATCGACATGATCAACTTTTTGTACGGCATCTCGGACCGGCTGAGCCCCACTGCGGCCAGGGTCCCAAGCGACGTCGACAGGATCGTCGCGAAGATCCCGATAAAGAAGCTGTTCTGGACGGCCCGCACCCATTGGGCGTTGTCCCACATGTCGTGCCAGAACGTATCCCGCATCGCGGGGCCGGCGCTACCGGTCAGCCAGGCCCCCCATCCCACGACCGTCTTCCAGGTCGATTCCCACAACCAGGCGGAGAAACCGCCCCAGCTGGCATCGGCCTCGGGCTGGGCCATCCCGTTCTTCAGGATGTCCCAGTACCATCGGGTCGAATAGCCCTCGGGCTTCAGGGCCAGCATCTCGTTTGTGAAGCTGAAGTAGGGCTGCACGTTGAAGCTGAGCGGCAGGATCACCAGGATCGGCGTGATCAGAAAGATGAAGATCAGCGCACAGATGAACCGGAAGCTGTAGTACCAGACCCGCTGGCCGGTCGATGCATAGGGAGGCAGTTCGGCTGACATCGGCTCACCCCAGCTTCATGTTGTCGATCCCGACGATGCGGTCGTAGATCCAGTAGCAGAACAGGACAAAGATCAGCAGCACACCACCCATCGCCGCCGCCAGTGACCAGTTCAGCGACCGGCGCATGTGGAAGTCGATGAAGTTGCTGATCATCTGGCCATCCTGGCCGCCGACCAGCGCGGGCGTGATGTAATAGCCAATCGCCAGGATGAAGACCAACAGCGCCCCTGCGCCGATCCCCGGGACCGTCTGGGGGAAGTAGACCCGCCAGAAAGCCGTCCAGTTACTGGCACCGAGGGATTTCGCCGCACGCAGATAGCTCGGCGGGATCGTCTTCATCACCGAGTAGAGCGGCAGGATCATGAACGGCAGCAGAATGTGCACCATGGCAACGATCGTGCCGAACTTGTTGTAGATCATCGAGAAACGCTCGTCGCCGTAGCCCCAGCGCCTGGCCTCCTCGGCGAGCTGACCGGCCGAGGCAACAGCGGCCTCCAGACCTTGCGTCTGGTAGACGCTCACCATCTCGCGGGCGCAGGCCGTCAGCTCGTTGTCAGGTTGGCCCGAGAGATTGTCCAAGGCGGCTTGGCCCGAGGAAAGCACCCCGTTCACATCGTTCGCACAGAGGCTCGCGACCCCCAGATCGTCGTAACTCTGGAAGATGAGCGCGATCTGCAGCACGACATCATTGACGTTCGTGAAGACCATCAGGTCGTTCACCACCCCCTGCCCCTGCAACATCGCGATCCAGGCCGTGGTGCGCACGAGGATCGAGGTCCAGAACGGAAGCAGCACCAGGATCAGCAGCAGGTTGGCCTTCCGGTTGGGCAGGTTCGCCAGCAACCACGCCACCGGATATCCCAGCACGAACGCGCCCAGCGTCACCACAAAGGCAATCTCCAACGTGCGCAGGAACAGTTTGACGTGGATCCGCCGCTGCTCGTCCTGCAGGCTGACGCTGCCGTCGCCCGCGTATTTGAAGTCCAGCGATGCCAGGTAATAAGCGGGTGTCAGCGAGGTCGCGGCCGCCCTGATGGCCTGCCAGACCTCGAGCTTGGCCCAATCCTCGTCAACGTCGATCAGCGCCTCCTTGAAAGGCGCTTCCAGACGCGCAGCCCGACGCGCGGACTTGGTAAACATCGAGCGGGCGCCCGAATACTCTTGGTTGACGCGTGTCGCGACCTGACCGATTTCGCGCGTCTCTCGGGCGAGGATCAGATCCTCGACCATCGCTGCGAACATCTGCTCGGTCGGCTCCGACACGCCGTCCCACGCCTGCACGACAGGCGTAGAGTTCGGCATCCGGTCTTCGTAGGTCGAGTTGTAGAGGCCCTGACTCATGAAGATCACGATCGGAATGATCAGGACGGCCAGGATGAAGGCGAGAAGCGGAGCGACCAGCCCGAACGCACGCAGGCGCGAGACTCGCATTGCCTGTTCCAGCTTGCGCTTCAGCGGGGTGCCATCGGCAGCGACCAGACGACCGGCGCTGGGCTCGGCCTCAGGGCGCAGCCCTAAAGGCGCGTCATGGGCTGTCTCGGCCATCGGTCCCCCACCGTAACGTTATGAATTCATTAACTAAGTTGACAGCTGTCAACTTTTTGGGTTGGGGCCCTCCCGGCTGGGAAGGCCCCGCTTCACATCACTGGGCGAGCCAGGCGTTGAAACGCTCGTTCAGCTCGTCCTGATTGTCGGCCCAGAACTCGAAATCGTTCTGAAGCGCGTTCTTGAAGTTGTCCGGCGCCGTCGGCATCTGAGGCGCCATCTCCAGGTCGGGCTTCGTGGCATAGGAGCCGATCAGCGCCGTCGACGAAGCACGGGTCGGACCGTAGGAGATCCAAGACGCCTGACCGGCCAGCTGTTCGGTCGCGGTCGAGAACTTCATGAAGTCCAGAGCCGCTTCCTTGTTCGGCGCACCCTTTGGGATGATCCAGAGGTCGAGATCCCAGATCTGGCCGTCCCAGACGATGTTGAACTCCTTGTCCTCAGCGGCGACCGCGTTGAAGATTCGGCCGTTGTACGCGGTCGTCATGACGACCTCGCCATCAGCAAGAAGCTGCGGCGGCTGTGCGCCAGCCTCCCACCAGACAACCTCGTTCTTGATGGAGTCGAGCTTGGCGAAGGCACGGTCCACACCCTCGGGCGTCGACAGCACATCGTAGACTTCCCCGGACGGCACACCGTCCGCCATCAGCGCCATCTCAAGGTTCGCCTTGGGTGACTTGCGGATCCCGCGCTTGCCCGGGAACTTCTCGAGATCGAAGAAGTCGGCAATGGTCGTCGGGCCCTTGGCCATCTTCGAGCTGTCGTAGGCGAAGATCGTCGACCAGACGATGGTCGGGACCGCGCATGGGACATCGAGCGTGCCTGCGATGAAGTCATCGGCAGCAGGTGTCCCGTCTGGTGCCGCGGGCAGGAGCGACATATCGATCTCTTCGGCAAGGCCCTCGTCGCAGGCGCGCACGGCGTCCGACAACTCGACGTCGACGATGTCCCAGGTCACGTTCCCGGCTTCGACCTGTGCTTTGATCTCGGCCAGACCACCGTTGTAGTCCTCCGAGATGATCTTGTTGCCCGTCTGAGCGACCCACGGCTTGTGGTATGCCTCGACTTGGCTCTTCGTGTACGCGCCGCCCCACGAGACGACCGTAATAGTCGATTCCGCCATCGCCACGCCGGAAATGGCGAGCGCGCTGACAGCACCGATCAGGGCTGTTCTGAGTTTCATGTTCTTACCTCTCACAAGTTTCCACCCGTCTTTCGCCCATTCCGCACCCCCGGGTCAGAGGCACCGGGCATCTCTCAGGCCGCGTCGAGTGCGCGGCAATCCTCGGTCAGCCAGCCGATCGGCGTGGTCTCACCCACCTGCAACATTGCCTGCCTGGCCGAGTTTGGAACTTTCACGATGAAGTCGTCATGGCCGGCAACTTCCATCCGGCAACGGATGTGATCGCCCAGATAGATCAGCTCGACGACACGACCGTCCATTCGATTGGGCGCGCCGCCGTCCCCGATCAGGACACGTTCGGGTCGGATCGACAGCATCGTGCGGTTGCCCTCACCACCGCAGTTGACAGCGAGGGCAGAGACATCGGCGCCCCCGTCGATGGCAACCTGGGCTTGGGATCCGTTGACGGATGTCACCAGGCCACCCAGCTTGTTGTTCTCACCAATGAACGCGGCGACGAAGGCGTTGTCAGGCCGCTCGTAGAGGTCCGCGGGAGGTGCCAGCTGCTGGATCACCCCGTCGTTGAACACGGCAATCCGGTCGGACATCGTCAGTGCTTCTGACTGGTCGTGCGTCACGTAGACCACGGTGATCCCGAGCCGCTCGTGCAGATGCTTGATCTCGTATTGCATGTGCTCTCGCAGCTGCTTGTCGAGCGCGCCGAGGGGCTCATCCATCAACACGAGGTTGGGTTCGAAGACCAGGGCGCGGGCCAAGGCAACACGCTGTTGCTGCCCGCCTGAGAGCTGAGCTGGCCTGCGTCCCGCAAACTCGCCCGTTCCCATCTGCACCATGTCGAGCGCGCGTTGCACCTTCGCATCGACATCCGCTTTGCTCATCTTTCGCACTTGCAGCGGAAACGCGAGATTCTCGGCGATCGTCATGTGCGGGAACAGGGCATAGTTCTGAAAGACCATGCCGATCCCCCGCTTGTGCGGCGGGATATTGTTGATGGAATTACCGTCGAGATTGATCGACCCGTGGGTCGCCGTCTCGAAACCTGCAAGCATCATCAGGCAGGTTGTTTTGCCCGATCCTGACGGACCCAGCATGGTCAGAAACTCTCCAGGTGCGATCGAGAGGTTGAGATCCTTCACGACAAGGCTCTCCCCGTCGTAGCTCTTCTGCACACGCTCGAACGACACTGCCGCGCCGACCACTTGACGATCCGCCATTCGCACCCCGTACTTCCCAATCCGTTCATGACAAATCAATCACGGTCTGGTGCGGTGCACAAGAGAGGAAATCCCACGGTTCGAAATGACCGGCAGTGTTGTGGGAATGCGAAAGAAGGGCCTCGGCAAAGTACCGGGCCGGGGAATGCCCCGGCCCGGCCAGTGTCAGTCGGGGCTGGCGGCCCTGTGTCCGAGGACACGGAACGGCAAGCGCGGCGAGCGGTCCACCTGCAGGTGGGTACCGCAGTCCTGGGTGACCTGGATCAGGAACTGAGCGCGTCCCACGGCCATCCTTGGATGGATCCGCACCCCGAACGCCAGTTCCTGCGGCCCATCGAGATGGGGCACCCGGCCGAGATCGGTCTCGACCGCGTACCACATCCCGGTTGCATCGATCATGTACGCCGCGAGCTCGCCAGCCCGGCAATCTGAGCGAACCGGGACAACAGGCTCGAACCGCACGGCGACCGACCAGCCCGGCTTGCCATCCCCGATACGATGCTTCGTACCTGGAAAGACCAGCGCGGGCGCCCGCTCGATCGCCCTTCCCGCAACGTGCGCGTCCAGCACGGCGATCTCTCCGCGAAGCTCGAGCACCGCCTCGTGCAGCGCATGTACGCGCTCTGGCAGAACCGAGAACTCCTCGTAGATATCGCGCGCGCCGTACAATACCGTCGCCAGAAAGCCCAGCAACACCCAGTGGTCGCGCAGCGTCTTCAGGCCCATGAAAAAGCCATTCGCCGCCAGCTTCCCTGCTGATTTGGCTGTCATTGTCGCCCCCTTTCTCTGCCGGGGGTCCGGTCGTCTTGCCGGCTTTCCCGGCGGTCCGCGTCTAGTGCGCGGGGTTGCGGCTACGGAGTCGGGGGGCACAGCCTTTACCCCCTTTCCCCACCGTTGGGATGGCACCTGACCCATCGGGCTGCATGCCAACCACGTGACCGGGTCTAGCGGGAAAGCTCGAACAAATGATGAATTTTAGTCAGGTTTTATCAGCCCAGGTCTCGAGAATGTCGGTCAGCGTGGCTGGAGCGCTCTGGCCGGCCTCGCCGGGCGTCAAAGAGAAGCGCGGCCCGGGGGCGGGCTGAGGCGGATGGCCGATGAATGCCTCCCGGTCCTTGTTGTGGGGATGGGCAGGGGCCTCCGCCATGTCCAGGACCGGCGCCACACAGGCATCGGTGCCCTCAAAGGCCTCGGCCCAATCGTCTCGCGCCCGGGTCACGATCCTGTCTGCAATCTCCGCGGTCAGTTGCGGCCATTGCGACCGATCCGCCTGGTCCCAAGCGCCTGGATCGAGAGCCAGCCCCTCCATCAGCGCGCGGAAGAACGGCGGCTCGATCGCGGCGACGGCGAGGTAGCGGCCATCCGCGCAGGTGTAGCAGCGATAGTAGGGCGCGCCGCCGTCCAGCAGGTTCTGCCCGCGTTCGGCCAACCAGAGACCCTGCGCGGCCATGCCGTAGATCATCGTCATCTGGCTCGCCGCCCCGTCGATCATGGCGGCGTCAACGACCTGCCCCCTGCCCGTTCGCGCGGCGGAGAGCAGCGCCGAGACGATGCCGAACGCGGCATAAAGCCCGCCACCACCGTAGTCTCCGACCAGGTTCAGGGGCGGCACGGGCGGCCGTCCCGGCTCCCCCATCGCCGCAAGCGCGCCGGAGAGCGCGATATAGCTGAGATCGTGCCCGGCGGTGCGCGCCCAGGGACCTTCCTGCCCCCAGCCGGTGATCCGGCAGTAGACCAGCCGGGGATTGCGGGCGAAGGCGTCGTCTGGACCAAGGCCCAGGCGCTCCATCACACCAGGCCGGAGTCCTTCGATGCAGCCGTCCGCCGCGGCCAGCAAATCCATGGCGGCCGCGGTTCCGTCCGGCGATTTCAGATCCAGCGTGAGGGTGCGGCGCCCACGGTCGATCGGCGCCCCCTTCTTGTCCGGGATCATCGGACCACGATCCACATTGGGCCGCGCGACCCGGACCACGTCCGCCCCCAGATCAGAGAGCAGCATCCCGCAATAGGGCGCTGGCCCGATACCCTCGAACTCGACGATCCGAATGCCCTTCAGCGGACCTGCCATCTCCACCTCCCTTGAATTTCACCCGACCCTTCCCGCAGGCTGCGTGGAACGCAAGGGCGCGATGCAACGACTGGAGGCGACGATGATCCGAGTGGGACCCCGCAACAGCATCACCGATGTCCCGGGCATCCGCGTGGGCAACGCCGAGGACCATGGTCTGATCACGGGGACGACGGTGATCGTGCCGGAGGAGGCGGCGCTCTGCGCGGTCGACCACCGGGGCGGGGCCATCGGCGCGCGCGACACAATCGCGCTCATGCCCGGGTCGGTCGGTGGCTGGGTCCATGCGATCTGCCTCTCGGGCGGGTCAGCGTTCGGCCTCGATGCCTCGGGCGGTGTCATGGATGCCCTCCGCCAGGAGGGAAAGGGGTTCGCATTCGGGGGCACCTTGGTGCCTATCGTGCCCTCGGCCATCATCTTCGACCTGATGGTCGGGCAGCCGTCGTGGGACACACCGCCCTGGTGGGACCTGGGCAAGGCGGCCTACCTGGCGGCAACCACGGACTTCGCGCTCGGCAACTCAGGTGCGGGGATCGGCGCGACGGCAGGTGACCTCAAGGGTGGCCTCGGCACCGCATCCTTCCGCAGCGATGACTACACCTTGGGGGCGCTGGCCGTGGTGAACCCCGTCGGAAGCACCGTCATTCCGGGCAGCGACACCTTCTGGGCGTGGATCACCGAACAGGACGGCGAGCTGGGCGGACAGACACCTCCGCGGGCGCAGCCCGACATCCTCAAGGCCGCCCCATGGGTGGGGACGCCGAACACGACACTTGTAGTCGTGGCCACCGATGCGGACCTCGACCGAGACATGGCGCTACGGCTGGCCATCATGGCGCAGGACGGGATCGCCCGCGCCATCAATCCCGTCCACAGCCCCATGGACGGCGACACCGTGTTCGTGCTCTCGACGGGCCAGAAGGACAGACCGGATCCCACAAGGGGCCTGACGAAGCTGGGCGCCCTCGCGGCCGATGCAACGTCGCGCGCGATCGCGCGCGGTGTCTACGAGGCTGACGCGTTGGCTGGCATCCCGTCCTACCTCGACCGGCACGGCGGTTAGTCGCGCAGGATCGGCGTCCGGCTCTCCAACTCACCCGACCGGGCATCATAGACCAGCAACACCTCCGCGCCGTCGCGCTCCAGGACGAAGAGCACCGTGCCATCGCCCCGACCCGTCGCGACGATGCGCCCCTCGGGCAACCGGAAGGCCTCGGCCTCGACGAGACCATCGCCCATGAGACCCAGGCGGATGACAATCGTCGCCACCATGGCTACGAAGCCGACTATGAGAATACCCATCAGAGCCATGGCCATCAGACGCAGGCGGCGCACCTGCGGTGGCTCCTCCTCGCCCTCGGGGACATAGCGCATGACCGGCTCTCCTGCGGAAGTGGTGCGCCTGACTATCCCGGACACGCTCGACGGGCAACGGCTGGACCGGGCCCTTGCGGTGGTGGCCGAGGCGGAGGGGCTGGCGCTGTCGCGGTCCCGATTGACCGCGCTGCTGGCCGAGGGGGCTATCATCGGCCCCCGTGCTGCAGCAAAGGACAAGGTCCGGACGGGGGATGTCTACGCGATCACCCTGCCACCGCCGCGCGATCCGGTCCCGCAACCCGAAGACATTGCGCTCGACATCGTCCATGAGGACGCAGACCTGGTCGTCGTGAACAAGCCCGCAGGCATGGTCGTGCATCCGGCCCCAGGCGCCGAGAGCGGGACATTGGTCAACGCGCTTCTGGCCCATTGCGGGGACAGCCTGGCAGGCATCGGCGGCGAGCGGCGCCCCGGGATCGTGCACCGCATCGACAAGGACACCTCCGGCCTGCTGGTCGTGGCTAAGACCGAGCTGGCGCACGCCCACCTCTCGCGTCTCTTCGCGTCGCACGAGATTGCCCGGGAGTACACGGCGTTCGCATGGGGCGCGCCTGACCGGTCCGACCCGAAGCTTGCAGCGGTGGAGGGTGCCGCGTTCGAGCCTGATGGCTGGTTGCGGATCGAGACACAGATCGACCGCGACACGCGCGATCGCAAGAAGATGGCAGTTCGGCCCAATGGGCGGAACGCGATCACGCGGATCCAACTAGTCGAGCGCTTTGGAAACGGGGATCGCCCTGCGGCCAGCCTGCTGCGCTGTCGGCTTGAGACCGGGCGGACACACCAGATCAGGGTCCATGCGGCCCATGTCGGCCATGCCCTGATCGGCGACCCCGTCTATGCGCGACCCCGGAAAGTTGCAAAAACCGCGCTCGACGTTGAGACAAGAACGGCGATTGAAACATTTCCCCGCCAGGCACTTCACGCAACGTCACTTGGGTTCTCCCATCCAAGAAACGGCGAAATCCTGCAGTTCTGCGCAGATCTACCGCCGGATATGCACGAAGTATTAACTCTTTTGCGCCGGAATATGTGATCGAAACGTTAATTAGGTTGAGCGGATGACGCTGCTACCTATCTGTAACGTCACTAGCGGCTTTCGACGCCGCGTTGGGGAGACCATCCATGGCCGGCACTTATGCTTCACTTCCTGCCCCGTCGCCAGAACAGGGGCTGAGCCGTTATCTGACGGAGATCCGCAAGTTCCCGATGCTGGAGCCGGACGAGGAGTTCATGCTCGCCAAGGCCTGGGTCGACCACGGTGACCGCGAAGCGGCGCACAAGCTGGTAACGTCGCACCTGCGCCTCGCCGCCAAGATCGCAATGGGCTACCGTGGGTACGGCCTGCCGACTGCCGAGGTGATCTCCGAGGCGAACGTGGGCCTGATGCAATCAGTCAAACGCTTCGATCCGGACAAGGGATTCCGGCTGGCGACCTACGCCATGTGGTGGATCCGCGCCTCGATCCAGGAGTACATTCTGCGCTCGTGGAGCCTTGTGAAGCTCGGCACCACGGCCGCGCAAAAGAAGCTCTTCTTCAATCTCCGCAAGGCCAAGTCGAAGATCGGTGCGCTGGAAGACGGCGACATGCGACCCGAACATGTCGCTAAGATCGCCACTGACCTAGGCGTGACCAAGGACGAAGTGGTCTCGATGAACCGGCGGATGTCGGGTGGCGGTGATAGTTCTCTCAACGCACCGCTGAAGGGCGATGGCGAGGGCAGTTCGGAATGGCAGGACTGGCTTGCCGACGACGACGCCGACCAGGCGGCTGCCTATGCCGAGAAGCAGGAACTGGACGTTCGGCGCGAGCTTCTGATGGAGGCAATGGGCGCGCTCAACGAGCGTGAGCGCCACATCCTTACAGAGCGGCGTCTGACCGAGGATCCGGTCACGCTGGAGGATCTCTCCAAGGTCTACGAAGTCAGCCGGGAGCGTATCCGCCAGATCGAGGTCCGCGCCTTCGAGAAGCTGCAACGCCGGATGCGTGAACTGGCCGCAGATCGCAACATGGTTGCAGAAATCAGCGCCTGAGCGACATGGGGCGGGTCGATGCCCGCCCCTTTATGCTCAGTCTTTCGTCCCGTGGCCATGATTGTGACCGCTGTGATCGTGGCCGCTGTGGTCATGACCGCCGTGATCGTGGCCGACCTCGATCTTGCCGACCATAACGGTGATGGTTAGCTCGCCCGCGGTCTCGAAGGTCAGTGTGAGCGGAAACTCATCGCCTTCCTTCTTTGGCTCGGGCGCGCCGAAACCCATGATATGCAGACCACCTGGCTCCAGCATCACCAGACCACCCGCTGGAACCTCGATGCTCGGCAACCGAGCCATCTGCATGACACCGTCTTTCTCGGTGGTCTCATGCAACTCCAGCACTTCGAACGCCGGCGAGCTGACCGAGACGAGCCGGTCCGCAGTTCCACCGACGTTCTCGATCAGCATGTAGATCGCCGCCGGGCGGTTCGGGATCATCGGGCGCGACTTTGCCTCGGCGACGAAGATGTCTCCTGCGTTGGCAACGGGACCTTCAGCGTGGGCAAGCGTCGCTGTCATAAGCAGCGCCGTAAGCGGGGCGAGGACCTTGCGAAACAGCATCGACGTCTCCAGTGGATCGTTATGGTTGGTCTCCGCACATCGTGTCTCGGGACCTGGGTTCAATCGGACATCGTGCGGCAGATTGTCCATCAAGCCCGGACGAAGTGCATGCCGAGAAAACGGCTCCGAAACGCGGTCACGTCCGAGGCAACGGCCTCCGGCGCATCTCCCAATGCCCGCGAGATCAGATGGCCCAGCTCTGCCATGTGATCAGGCCCCATACCGCGGCGCACGACCTCAGGGGTGCCCAGCCGAAGACCGTTCAGATCCCCCTCGACCGGGGCGATCGGCAGGCCAATCCCACAGGCGAGGATGTTTGCCTTGCGCAGATGCTTGGACGCCGCCTGCCCGCCGCCATAGGGCGCAGCCAACAGCGCAAACTGATGCGAGAGTGTGCGGTTGCCGCCGGCCTCAAAGACCTCAACACCCTCGGCCAACAGCGCGGTCGAGAGCGCCTGCGCAGTGGCCACCATCTCGGCGGCGTAGGCCTGCCCATGCTCGCGCCAGTCCAGTAGCGACATGGCCAGTGCGGCGACCCGGCCCGCGTCGAAATTCGCCGTGAGGCCCGGGAAGGCGATGGCGTCCAGGCGCTTTGCCAGATCGGCCTCGTTCGTGACGATCAGCCCGCCCGCGGGGCCGCCCAGCGATTTATAGGTCGACATCGTCATCAGATGCGCGCCCTCGGCCAGTGGATCGGGCCAAGTACCCCCGGCGACCATCCCGCAGAGATGCGCCGCGTCGAACAGCACCTTGGCCCCGACCTCGTCCGCGATCGCCCGGATCTCGGCCACCGGATGGGGCGCAAGATTCAAACTGCCGCCAATGGTGATCAGGGAAGGTCGCAGCGACCGTGCCTGCTCGGCCAAGCGGTCGAGGTCGACCGTGTAGCCATCGGTCCGGGGAACGGCCTCGTGAATCTCCAACCCGTAAAGCCCTGCCGCACCAGCATCGTGGTGGGTGACATGCCCCCCGATCGAGCCCGGCGGCACGATCACACGACTCCCTGGCGCGCAAGTTGCCATGAACGCGTAGAGATTGGCCAACGCGCCCGACGCGACGCGGACTTCGGCGAACCGGGCGCGAAAGACCTCGGCCGCGATCTCCGCCGCGATCACCTCGACCTTCTCGATCGCCTCGAGCCCCATTTCGTACTTGTCACCCGGATAGCCAAGCGAGGGGCGCGAGCCGAGACCCTGCGCCAGCAGCGCCTCTGCCGCCGGGTTCATGACATTCGTTGCCGGGTTCAGGTTCACGCACTCACGGTCATGGATCGCCGCATTCTCAACGGTCAAATCACTGATCCATCCCGCCACAGCATCGCTGTCCATCGCCGCCGTGCGCGTGGCAAGATCCTGAACGTAGTCCTCGCATACCGCCGGAACCCAGTCCCTTCGCCCAATCGCCGCCATTTGATCCGCCTTTCCTCGTTTGAGCCTTTGGTCTCACCGATCAGCGAACCGGGCAAACGAGATTTACGTGTATCTAGGCATAGCATAACTAGTGCTGATGAGCTTGGAGCCACCCCAACCCGTTCCTGCCCCGCTGACCGCCCTGCGCGCGTTCGAGGCAGCAGCGCGTCACAACAGCTTCCAGCAGGCTGCGGATGAGCTTGGCGTCACACCTGCTGCAATTGCGCAGCAGATCAAGAAACTGGAAGACTGGGCCGGTGGCCGGTTGTTCGACCGCCATGCGCACGGAGTTCGTCTGACGGCTAAGGGCGCGTTGGCACTGCCCGAACTGACGCGCGGCCTGGATCACCTTGGCGAGGCCGCGCGCCTCCTGCGCCGCGCAAACCGGTTGGAGGTCCTGCGGATCGCGGCACTGCCTGCCATCGCGCAGCTCTGGCTCAGCCCACGTCTATCGGCGGTACGGGAGGTGCTGCCGGGGGTAGAGCTTTCCCTCACCGCGCTTGACGCGTGCCCACCGCTCCGCCGAGGGATCTATGACTTTGCCGTCTACCCCGGCGTGCCGGGTGCCCAGGTGTTGGCCCGGAATGCACTGTATCCTGTGGCGGCACCAGCGGTCGCTGCCCAGCTGCGCGCACCCACCGACTTGTCGGATGCCGTCCTCATTCACGACGTTGCGTGGAGGGACGACTGGCGCCAATGGTTCAAAGCTCATGACATCAGCGGCATCGACCCAAGCCAGGGCCCGGCTCATTCGCTTTACAGTATCGCTGCCGAACGATGTGCGGCCGGGGACGGCGTGCTGATCGGGCACGAAGCGCTGATTGCAGCACCACTCGCCGAGGGGCGGCTCACGCGCCTCTTCGACGGCCTCGCGCTCGATGGCCCGCCGATCTGTCTGGTCTCGCCCGAGCGCGCTGCGCCAGACCCCATGGTTGCCCGCGCGGCAGAGGTACTGGCTGCAGGGTAACGCGGCTCAACGCCCCTTCTTGTTGCGCCCACCCGCGGAGCGCGCCAAGGCCGCCGCCGCCCTCAGTTCCTCGGCGATCTCCTCGGCCGCCTCGGGATCGAAATCCATCGGCAGATCGACGCCCGCGCCCTGCACATAGAGCCGCACCATCCCCTGGCTGGTAGGGCCGATCTGAAGGTTCGCTTCGTCCTCGGTCTGGCGATTGATGCTCATGGCTGGCTCCCGGCGCATTTCCCGATGCGCCTGCTTGAATTCCGATGCGACGACGGGTAGATGGAGCGTCCGAGCCGGTCAAGCCGCCTTAGCTCAGTTGGTTAGAGCGCTGGATTGTGGATCCAGAGGTCCCCCGTTCAAGCCGGGGAGGCGGTACCACGGTTGATATGCCTCGGCACCCGTCGAGGGCGCCCAAAAAGGGGTTTCGGTCTGCTCTGCCCCGTCTGCCGCGAGAGCTCCGCTCATCAACATCATGACCTGGGCGTGCCCGACTACTGGCGCTGCAACTCGTGCGAAGCGACGTTCCTTGATCCCTTGAAGTGGCCAAGCCGCGCCGAAGAGCATGCGCACTACTTGCATCACGAGAACGATCCCGAGGACCCGGGCTACCGTCAGTTCCTGTCTAAGCTCGCCACCCCGCTGATCGAGCGTCTAGGGCCTGGGCTTTCTGGCTTGGACTACGGCTGCGGGCCGGGGCCCGCCCTGGCCGCGATGCTGCGCGAGGCAGGATACGAGATGTCGGTCTACGATCCGTTCTTCCATCCCGCTCAGGACGCACTGGCACGCACATACGATTTCGTCACATGCACCGAGGTGGCCGAGCATTTCCACGCCCCTGCCGAGGAATTCGACCACCTCGAAGCCAAGCTAAAGCCGGGCGGATGGCTGGGGGTGATGACCTGCTTTCAGACCGACGACTCCAGATTTCGCGACTGGCACTATCGCAAGGACCCAACTCATGTCGTCTTCTATCGTGCCGCGACCATGCGATTGATCGGCGCCCAGCGCGGCTGGACATGCGAGATCCCGGTCAAGGACGTCGCGCTGTTTCAAAAGCCCGCCTAGCCCTCAACCAAGCAACTCCTCAACCGCCCGAACCAACGGAGGCGACAAGGGTTTGACCCGTGAGGGGAAGGCGGCAACAAGTCGGCCATCGGGAGCGAGCAGATACTTGTGGAAGTTCCATTGCGGCGCCTGCCGGGGTCCCAGCTCATCGCGCGCCCAGGCATAGAACGGGTGCAGGCCCCTGCCCCGCACCTTGGTGATCGTGGTCATGGGCAGATCGAGGTTGAAGTTCACCGCGCAGAACTCCTTGACGTCTGCCTCGGTCGCCAGTTCCTGCCCACCAAAATCGTCCGATGGCACGGTGAGCACAACCAGACCCTGATCGCGAAAACGATCGTAGAGCGCCTGCAAGCCGTCGTACTGGTACGTGAAGCCGCATCGGGACGCAGTGTTGACGACCAGAACGGGACGACCAGAAAAATCGGCCAGACGGATCTCGCCCCCATCGATGTTCTCGAAGGCAAAGGCGTGGGCGGATGTCTCGCCCGCGCGGGCAAGCGATGGCGCAGCTGCGAGCAGGCCGAGGAAAAGACGCCGGTCCATCATCTGTCTCCCGATCATGTCAGTGCTTAAAGATGGGGCGTCGACTTCCCGACACCAGCCCACTGGACGGAACGTCGCGCACGGGGCAGAAGTCGGCAACGGAGGGCAAAATGACCATCAACCAAGAGACAGTCCAGGCGTTTCAGGACGAGGGTTGCTGCGTGATTCGCGGCCTTTTCAGCCCGTGGATCGAGAGTCTGCGCGAGGGTGTCCAGCAGAACATGGCCGCCCCCTCGTTTCGTGAGCGCACCTACCAGCCCGAGGATGGCTCGGCGCCCTTCTTCCAGGACTTCTGCAATTGGGACCGGATCACGGGATACCGGGCGCTGGTGCGCGAGAGCCCGATGGCCGAGACGGCGGCAGCGCTCATGGGCTCGGCGACCGCGCGGATCTTCCACGACCACGTACTCGTAAAGGAACCCGGCAACTCCATCGCCACGCCCTGGCACCAGGACCAGCCATACTATCTGGTCGATGGGGAACAGTCCGTCAGCTTCTGGGTGCCGCTCGACCCGGTGCCGCGGGACCGCACCATTGAGTTCGTGGCGGGCAGCCATCGTGCGGGCAAGACCTATCGGGCCGAGCGCTTCAATGGTCAGAACCTCTACGATGGCGACACCGCCGAGCGCGTGCCGGATGTCGATGCAGCGCGCGACACGCTCGATATTCGGGGCTGGGCGGTCGAGCCCGGCGACGCGGTGGCCTTTGCCTTTCGCTGCTTGCACGGAGCGCCTGCGAACCGGTCGGACGCGCGCCGCCGGGTGATCTCGGTGCGCTGGGTCGGCGACGATGCGCGCTTTGCCGTGCGTCCGGGCAGGACCTCGCCTCCCTTCCCGGACCTTGCCTTCCAGGACGGCGCGCCCTTCGATGCACCGGACTTCCCCGTGCTGTACCCCTGAGCGGCTGGTCTTTGCCTCGACCGTCGCCTACTGCAGCGGCTGGCCGTTCACGCGCAGACCCTCCTGCCCCATCTCGACCTCGGTGACCCAGGCATCCTCGCCGTCGCCGGGGCGGGCAAAGACCTCGAGTATCGCGTTGAGCGTCGTGATCATCTCGGGGCTGATCAGTCCCGCCTCGCGCAGATCCGCGGCCACCGCACGGACGCCCGATGCCTCGACACTGATCTGTCCCGTCGGCACGACCACGGGCTGCAGGATCTCGACATCGCCCGTCGCACGCGCCGTGGCGCCCAGCGCCTGCAGCGCCACTTCCTCGATCATCAGATTCGAGATCTCATAGGGCGGCGCGATGGACGGCGGCAGAAGGTCGATGCGCGCCATCAGCCGCACCGTGCCGTCGATCGCTACGTTGAGGTCCGCGGGATCGCGGGCGAGCGCGGTGCCGGGATCAAATGCCGCCCAGAACGCATCGTCAGCCGTCAGATCGGTCACAGCCACGCGCAGCTGTCCCGGCTGAGGCGTCGTGGTGGGCGACAGCGGTCCCGCGATGCGTAGAGATGTCTCTGCGGCCGTCAACGTGACCGCGGGCTGCTCCGGCCCCTGCCAGGTCCATGTGTTGACGCCAGTTCCAGCCTCGATGTCCAGCAGTCCGCTCGTCACGCCGATCAGGCCTTCCGCCGCGCCGGAGCGGATGCGGTACTGCCCGTCCATGCCCTGCGGATCGTCGGTCACATCCATCTCGACCATGAGCGTGTCCATGCGGTAGCCCAACTCCATGGCGCCCGCCCCGCTCGCATAAAGCAGTTCTCGCAACTCAGCCCCAAAGGCCGCATCCGAGACGTAACCGAGCTCCGCCTGTTCCGCGCTGATCGTCAGCGCGACACGCGGCCCCCCGTCGGTCTGACCACTGCTGCGCACGGCAATGGACCCGGCGGTGAGGTCAATGGCATCGGCGTCGGGCTCCCATGAGAGACGGGCTTCGGCGAAGTCGGCGGCCATCTGGTGTCCACGGTACTCTTGCTCCAGCGTCAAGGCGGCGCTGGTTGCCAGAAGCTCGCCGCGCGCTGCTGGATCAGCCTCCGGCACCCGCATGGCAATCCCTTCGCCGGTCAACCGCACCCGATAGACAGGCGGCAGCGACGGGTCAGCCTGCACGCGGGCGGTCGACTGTGGCAAGTCGATGGTCGCACCATCGGGCAGGTCGGCATGCAGCATCTCGCCCTCGCCACGTCGGATGACCGCTTTCGGCACCCGGACCAGCATCCCCGTGTCACCCTGGATCAGACCCACATCCGTGAGCTCCACGACATAGTCGAGCGGGAAGCCACCGACCGACTGGCTGCCGATCGTCAGCGTCCAGCCACGGGCATCCAGCTCCTGCGCAGCGGTGGCGATCCGGTCCGTGACCGCCGAACGCCCGATGAACCAGCCCGCGGACCACGCCACTGCCCCGGCCACCAGGGCCCCGACAATCCAGATCAGACCCCGCCGCATCGGCGCACTCCCTACAGCTTCGGCTCCTGCCCCAACGGCTCACCGGGCCTGGACATCATGTAGCGCGTCACCCAGATCAGCCGTTGCTCGGCGCGCGTGATCGCCACATAGGCCAGCCGCTTCCAAAGCGCGAGACCTGCCTCGGTCGCACCCGAGCGCGCGGCGGCAAACAGATCAGGCGCGAAGACCTGGACCTCGGGCCATTGCGAGCCCTGCGCCTTGTGGATCGTGACCGCCGCCCCGTGCAGGAAGACGGCCCCGTGCCGGGCAGCCGAGATGATGACGGGGTCCTCCTGATCCGGGCTCTCGATCTGGATGATCGAAGCGACCGAGATCCCAGACTCCTCGGTCCCCAGGATATCCACCCTGCTGAACCCCGGCTTTCGCCCCTCCCCCAGATACCGCGCCTGCGTGCCCTTGATCAGACCCCGCATCTCAAGCGCCATGCGCTCCTTGCGCTTGCGCATCGGCAGCTCCAGGCCATCGCAGATCAGCGGCTCGCCCGGTGCGAGCGCCCGCTCCGGGCAGGCATGGGCCGCGCGGAACGCCTTGATCAACCGGATGCGGGTCTTGTTGCGCCAGACCAGCATCGGGCTCTCGACCATCAGTTCGGCATCGGCCCGCTCGGCGATCGTGACCCGGTCGTCGCGGGCCGCCGCCTCGCGTAGCGCATCCTCGAAATCCTCGAACGCCAGCGCGTCACGGCCCAGCATGTGTGCGAGATCCAGAATGGGATTGTCCGCGGCCTGGCGGTGGATCCGCGCGAGATCCAGGGTCCGGCTCTCCGGCAACGAATCGAAGACCATCGCTCCGTTCGAGCCGACCGGCGCCAACTGTGCCGGGTCGCCGAAGAGCACGATCATCCCGAAGATCTCGCGCAGGTCCTCCAACCGCTCGGCATCGATCATCGACGCCTCATCTACCAGGGCGATGTCCAGTGGTGCCTCGCGGCGCTTCCAACCGGTGATGAAATCCGCACCCCGCAATCCGATCGTCGCAAACGCGCCGGGGACTGACGGCTGATCCTGGTAGAACGCCATCGCCCGGTCGAGCGCGTCATCGGCGAGCCCTGCCACCTTCGGGCGCTCTTTGCGCTCGCCCTCCAGCCATTCGGCCAGCTTCTCGAATTCGGGATCGTAGACGGGGGTGTAGATGATGCGGTGGATGGTCGTCGCCTCGACACCCTTGGCCCGCAGGACCGAGGCCGCCTTGTTCGTGGGCGCCAGAACCGCGACCGACCGGCGGTCCTTCTTGGGATCGTAGTCAGGGCGGACCAGCGCCGCCCCGGTCGCCACGATCTCCTGGGCCAACCGCGCCAGAAGGACCGTCTTGCCCGACCCCGCCTTGCCGGTGACCGCAAGCACATCCGCCCGCGCCGGCCCGGGGTCCCGGGAGTGGCAGGTACCGGTGCCCAGATCGATTCCATTTGCCGCCAGCCGGTCGCAGATGGTCTGCCACGCGGCCTCCTGATCGGTGGAGAAATCGACAGTCTCGACCCGGGGCGCGAGCATACGCGTCCCGAGATCGGCGTCCGGCTGGTCCAAGTCTGTCATCGGCGCACCATATGGGCGCGCACCGTCATGCGCCAGCCTGCTGCAAGGCGTCTGTTACTGAGTCTGGGCCGGCTGTTCTTCGGCAGCCTGACGCTCCTCGGCTTCGCGTTTGGCCGCCGCTTCCGCAGCACCCTTGTCGCGGAGAGAGTTCCACTTTTCCTGATGCTCGCCGACCGGATTTTCGGCGGTGGCCATGCCTGCCGTCAGGGCGCAGCAAAGCGAGACGATGATCGTAGCCGTTTTCATGCGCAGTCCTCCATGCCTACCCGTGAGAACTGGTTCTGCACGCGCATCAGGCAACGGAAGAACACACGCTCGTTACCCCGCATGGCGCGGACCCAGGCAGACGCCCGAGCCCGTCCGATCACCGCACCTCAATGCGCCTCGCGCGCGTCTTCAATCGTGCGCAGACCGGTCGTTGGGGCCGAGACCAGCACCGCCATGTTGCCCGGCTTGTGCTCGTTCTTCCGCATCAGCGTGTGAGCGCGCGGGATATCGCGCCACTCGAAGACCTCGGACATACAAGGGTCCAGCCGCCGCTCCAGCATCAGCTTGTTGGCGGCAGAGGCCTGCATCAGGTTCGCGAAGTGGCTGCCCTGCAGGCGCTTCTGATGAGACCACATGTGGCGGACGTCAAAGGTGCAGTTGAACCCCGTCGTGCCGGCACAGATCACGACCATGCCGCCGCGCTTGACCACGAAGGTGCTGACCGGGAACGTCGCCTCCCCCGGGTGCTCGAACACCACATCGACATTGTTGCCCTTGCCGGTGATGTCCCAGATCGCCTTCCCGAACTTCCGCGTCTCGGCAAACCACTCCTTGTACTCGGGCGTGTTCACGATCGGCATCTGGCCCCAGCAGTTAAAATCCTTGCGATTGATGACGCCCTTCGCGCCAAGGTCGAGGACAAATTGCCTTTTATCCTCCTCACTTATGATCCCGATAGCGTTCGCACCGGCCGTGTTGATCAGCTGGATTGCAAACGAGCCCAGCCCTCCGGAGGCTCCCCACACCAGCACATTCTGCCCGGGTTTGAGGTCGTGAGGTTCATGACCGAACAGCATCCGGTAGGCGGTCGCCAGAGTCAGCGTGTAGCAGGCCGATTCTTCCCACGTCAGGTGCTTGGGACGCGGCATGAGTTGCTGTGACTGCACGCGCGTGAACTGGGCGAAGCTGCCGTCGGGCGTCTCATAACCCCAGATGCGCTGGCTGGGCGAGAACATGGGGTCGCCGCCATTGCAATGCTCGTCATCACCGTCGTCCTGGTTGCAGTGAACCACCACCTCGTCGCCGACCTTCCAGCGTTTGACCTTGTCGCCCACCTTCCAGACTACGCCGGCGGCGTCCGAACCGATGACGGACCATGGTGCCTTGTGCACGTCGAAGACGGAAACCGGCAGGCCCAGACAAGCCCAGACGCCGTTGTAGTTCACGCCCGCTGCCATCACGAGCACCAGAACCTCGTTCGAGTCGATCTCGGGTGTCTCGACGACCTCGAGCTGCATGGCCTGTTCCGGCTCGCCGTGCCGCTCGCGGCGCAGCACCCATGCATGCATCTTCGAGGGCACGTGGCCCAGCGGTGGGATCTCGCCCACATTGTACAGGTCTTTCAATGACTTATCCGTCCCGGCGACAAGCGCTTCGGTGGTTGCGGCTTCGGTCATGGGGCACCGTCCATTCCGTATCTACATTGCTCTATGGTTTAGATTTGACGAAATTTTGTTTCGCAAAATCACCCGCGTGCGTACTGACATTTCAACGCGTTTCAGGCAAGCGCAAATTCACGCATGTGCAACATGTTGTTGCGCACCGCACCATCGTGACAAACGGTGGAATCGATGCAACGCCTGCCTGCATAGGCTTTGCATTCTACAACTATAGGCTTGCCTGACGCCGCCAGTGGTCACTGCCTATACGCAAACTGCGAGAACCAATACCCTGATTGGTTGTAAAATTGCCTTAATTCAACAGTAACCATCGCCTCGTCGACCCACGCAATGGTAGTTTGCTGTGTGGGGATAACGGCCTGTTGGCCAATGGAGGGTAGAAGAGTGATTGGTTTGAACCGGGCAGCGCGTACCGCTGCGGTCGCCGCAACAGCGGCAATAATCTCGATGACGGCACCAGCAAATGCCGCTTCAACCACCTACAACATGTTCGATCATCCGGACGGAGCAAAGTCGGCGACCTACGACTACGGACTTCGCCTGGACCGGGAGAATCCGGACATGTTCTTCTCGGCCGAGGACGGCTCGGGGAACAGCATCCTGCAGCTTGAGTACACGGCGCCGACGCCGAACGGCAGCGATGCGATGTTCACGCTGTCCGGACAGGTACGCCTGAACGGGTATGCAGGCGCTTGGAACAACACGCTTTGGGACGTGGTCTACTCGATGAGTGGTGTCACAGATCACGGCAACGGCATCTTCGTCGCGGGCGCAAACTCGACGATGGGGGCCGATAGCCTTACGTGTGCATCCGCCGCCTGCGGGACCGCATCCTACACGATCGGCCGCAAGGCACGCGCCAGCGACACTGTGTTCTTCGCGCTTGGCATCCCGGGTGACGACCCCGGCAACATCGTGCGCGGCGGTGTTCTGACGGCAACCGGATGGGCGGACGGCGCCGGCACCAACGACTGGCTGCTGACCGGGCAGGTCGCGGTCGCGCCGCTTCCGGCCGGCGTGTTGTTCCTGCTGACCGGGCTCGCAGGGCTTGGCTTTGTCGCACGTCGACGCGCCAGAGCCTGAACGGGCCGTCTCTGACAAGACAAAGGCCGCCGGGAAACCGGCGGCCTTTTCAGTTTAGGCTCAAGAGCAGTAAAGGCTCAGAGGTAGACGATGTCCGACGCCGACGCGCGGCCGTCACGGCCAGTAGCGAGCTCGAACTGGATCGGCTGACCGTCCGCCGGGGGCTGCAGGCCCGCGCGCTCGACTGCCGAAATGTGCAGGAATACGTCCTTGGACTTGTCGTCAGGCTCGATGAAGCCGAAGCCTTTGGTGGTGTTGAACCATTTCACGGTGCCGGTGGCCATGCCGTGTCTCCTTCGTTAGTCCCCGCGCAGGATGCCGGGGGGCGGCTGGTCAGTAGATCAGGAACCGGCAACCAGAAGGACGACGTTTCGTGATAGACTATAGCAAGCGGGGATATGGGCGCAGAGTTCCCATTTTGCAAGCAACGAGCGGCTATGCTGTTTAAATACTTCGTGAAATAAAATTCGCCCTAACTTCACGCTTGCGCAAGATTGTTCGCCGAGTTATTCGCGTTGCGCTGCAACATCAGACCGTGCCGAGGAGAGATAAATGACCGAACGCGACCGCCCCTGGCTGTTTCGCACCTATGCGGGTCACTCCACCGCCGCGGCCTCGAACATGCTCTACCGGGGTAACCTCTCGAAGGGCCAAACCGGACTTTCGGTGGCCTTCGATCTGCCAACCCAGACGGGCTATGACAGCGATCACGTGCTCGCGCGGGGGGAGGTCGGGAAGGTTGGCGTCCCGATCAGTCATCTCGGCGACATGCGCACGCTCTTCGATCAGATCCCGCTCGAGACGATGAACACCTCGATGACGATCAACGCGACGGCCGTTTGGCTGCTGTCGCTCTATGTCGCGGTCGCGGATGAGCAGGGAGCGGATCGCACGAAGCTCACCGGGACCGTCCAGAACGACATCATCAAGGAGTATCTGTCGCGCGGCACCTATGTGTTCCCGCCCGCGCCCTCGCTGAAGCTGATCTCGGATGTTGCCACGTTCTGCTATTCGGATGTGCCCAAGTGGAACCCGATGAACGTCTGCTCCTATCACCTGCAGGAGGCAGGCGCGACGCCCGAGCAGGAACTGGCCTTCGCGCTCGCCACCGGGATCGCGGTGCTCGATACCGTCAAGGCATCGGGCGAGGTCTCGGACGACGATTTCGCCAAGGTCGTCGGGCGCATCAGCTTCTTCGTGAACGCCGGCATCCGCTTCGTCACCGAGATGTGCAAGATGCGCGCGTTCGTCGATCTCTGGGACGAAATCTGCGAGCACCGGTACGGCGTCGCCGATCCCAAGATGCGGCGCTTCCGCTACGGCGTCCAGGTCAACAGCCTGGGCCTCACGGAACAGCAGCCCGAGAACAACGTCTACCGCATTCTGATCGAAACCATGGCCGTGGTGCTCTCCAAGAAGGCCCGCGCGCGCGCTGTGCAGCTTCCCGCCTGGAACGAGGCATTGGGCCTGCCCCGTCCCTGGGATCAGCAATGGTCGCTGCGCATTCAGCAGATCCTGGCCTACGAGACGGACCTGCTGGAGTTTGGGGATCTCTTCGATGGCTCACCGGTCGTGGACGCCAAGGTCGATGAGCTAAAGGAGATGGCGCGCGCCGAGCTTGCCCGCATCGACGAGATGGGCGGCGCGGTTGCAGCCATCGACTACATGAAGGGCGCGCTGGTCACATCGAACACCGAACGGTTGGGCCGGATCGAGTCGGGCGAGACCACGGTCGTCGGCGTGAACAAGTACATCGAGACCGAGCCCTCGCCACTCACGACCGACGATGGCGGCATCATGGTCGTGGACGCAGGCGTGGAAGCCGAGCAGATCGGTCGGCTGAATGCCTGGCGCGAGGCCCGCGATGCCGCGGCCGTCGACTCCGCCCTGGCCGAGCTGAAGGCAGCAGCGCAGGAGGACCGGAACGTGATGCCCGCCTCGATCGCCGCGGCAAAGGCCGGCGTGACCACCGGCGAATGGGGCCAGGTCATGCGTGAGGTCTTCGGCGAGTACCGCGCGCCGACAGGCGTGGCGAAAGCCGCGAACACTGGTTCTCAATCGCTGGAGCCCATCCGAGCAAACGTCGAGACCGTCTCGGCTCAGTTGGGCCGCCGGATCAAATTCCTCGTGGGCAAACCGGGGCTCGACGGGCACTCGAACGGCGCCGAACAGATCGCCGTGCGCGCCCGCGACTGCGGGATGGAGGTCGTCTACGAAGGCATCCGCCTGACCCCTGCCCAGATCGTCAACGCGGCCCTGGAGGAGTCCGTCCACGTGGTCGGCCTCTCGATCCTCTCGGGCAGCCACATGGAGCTGATGGAGGACATCCTCGCCCAGATGAAAGCCGCCGGGATCGACGACATCCCCGTGGTCGTCGGCGGCATCATCCCCGACGAGGACGCCGAGGCCTTGGTCAAGATGGGTGTCGCCCGGGTCTACACACCCAAGGACTTCGAACTGAACCGCATCATGGAAGACATTGTGGGCCTGGTCGGCGAGACGACACGCGAGGCGGCTTGAGAGACAAACAGAAACGTCGTCTCGACCGCCAGATCGCCTGGCATCGTTTCAGGTTCGTGGCGGCGGTCAGCCTGCCTTTTCTCATCTTCGTCGCAATCTTGATACCATTCGCTGCAGATGAACGAGAACTTGGACCACCAGAACTGGCAACATACGTTCGAGAACAGGCACGTGCAGGCGACGATGGCGTGCAACTGTTTTGGGTAGTGCGAATGCCGGATGATGGCTTGCGGCAACTCCGTGCCCGTACCGGCCCGCAACCAAACGTGGGAGACTTGTTCTGTGTTCGCCAAGTGACCGGTCAAACTACAGGACACGTCTGGTTGCGTTTCGTGGCGAGAGACAAGTGCCCATCCTGACGGTCGCTCTGCGCCTCATCATGATCCATCCATGACCACCCGCCGCAACATGTCGCCCGCCGATGGGCTCGGCCATATCCGGGCCGAGATCAGCGACACCATCCCTGACGATGACGCCGAGGCCCTGGTCAAGATGGGCGTTGCGCGCGTCTACACGCCGAAGGACTTTGAACTGAACCACATCATGGAAGACATCGTCGGCCTCGTGGGCGAGACAACGCGGGAGGCGGCGTAAACATCCGGACCTTGCAACGCCATGCTTTGCTGGTTCAATCAGGACAATGCAAAGTTCGCATTGGACCGGTACGATTTTGTTGGCCCTGCTCATGGCAGCCATTGCGATTTCCGGCATATTGACCGTGTTCGAAGCGACGCGTTGGAGCGAGCCGATGTCCGGAGTGGTCACGTCGAAACGGAAGATGTACTGGATCGAGCGTGGACGAGGGGGCAGTATCGGCAAGTATGTCTATCACGCCACGTTGAGCGACGGCAGCCGTGTCCGTATCCGCCAATCACGCGCTATGGGAGTTTCGGTTTGCGTCCAGCGTCGGACCGGCAGCATAACCGGCTTCTCAACAGTACTGGAGCTTTCGGTGTCCGACTGCGCGCGGAGCGGGCTCGAATGACCACCCGCCGCAACATGTCGCCCGCCGATGAGCTCGGCCATATCCGGGCCGAGATCAAGCGCCTGAAGGACCGCGAAGCCGAATTGCGCGCAGAGATCCTCGAGACCGGCGATGCCACCGGCACCGACTACACCGTCGAGATCAAGGAGCAGACCCGGCGCAGCTTCGACCGCACCCGCCTGCCCCAGGATATCCAGGACGATCCGGCGTACTGGAAGCTCTCGACCAGCTATGTCGTCAAGACCGTCCCGGCGGATGCCTCGAACAGCCTCATCGACGACGACGATACTTGAGGCCGCAAACTCGCCCTTTGGTTGACAAAATGCCCGGTTCGCAGGACCCTTGAGGCATAACAACATCTGGGGAGGGACTGCATGAAGGTCTCGGTCATTCTGCAACACAAGGCCAATCACGACATTGCAACGATTGGACCGGACGCCACGGTCGCGGAAGCAATCTCGATGCTCTCGACACAAAGGATCGGCGCGCTGGTGGTGTCCTCGGGCGACAGCCGCGTCGACGGCATCGTCTCCGAGCGCGATATCGTGCGGCGCCTGGGCGCGGACGGCGCGGGTGCGCTTCAGACGACGGTACGCGACGCCATGACCAGCGAGGTCGAGTGCTGCTCTCTCGACGAGACCGCGATTGAGGTTTTAGGACGCATGACCCAGGGGCGCTTTCGCCATATGCCGGTGACGGATGCC
Source organism: Pseudomonadota bacterium (assembly GCA_039033215.1). Classification (GTDB taxonomy): domain Bacteria; phylum Pseudomonadota; class Alphaproteobacteria; order Rhodobacterales; family Rhodobacteraceae; genus Thermohalobaculum. Next base: position 32,929 of record JBCCDA010000026.1, read on the forward strand.
TTGGGTCGCATGACCGGGATCCTCTCCATCGGCGATGTCGTGAAGGCGCGGCTCGAGGAGATCGAGGCCGAGAACGCCGCCATGGTTGACATGCTCTCGCACTAGCGACGCACGCGATCCCGCGAATGTCGCCGCGCCCGCCGTTTCGGTCTTGACCGGGACCGGGTGACGGGATTTCCTCCGCCCCAACAAGACAGGAGGGGGCAGTGCGCACAGGTCTTTACCCGGGGACGTTCGACCCCGTCACCCACGGACATACCGATATCATCCGCCGCGCGGCAAAGCTGGTCGATCACCTGGTCATCGGGGTGGCGATCAACCGGGACAAGGGACCGCTGTTTTCCCTGGAAGAACGCGTTGGCATGATCGAGGCCGAAGCCGCGGCGATCGAGGCCACGACCGGCACCAAGATCGAAGCCCGGCCCTTCGAGAACCTGCTTATGAAGTTCGCCGAGGAAGTCGGCGCCGGTGTGATCATCCGCGGCCTGCGCGCCGTGTCGGACTTCGAGTACGAATTCCAGATGGTCGGCATGAACCGCGCCCTGAACGACGAGATCGAGATGGTGTTCCTGATGGCCGAGGCCGAGCACCAGGCGATCGCCTCGAAGCTGGTCAAGGAGATCTCGCGGATGGGGGGCGACATCTCCAAGTTCGTCGCGCCATCGGTGGCGACGGCGCTGAAGGCGAAGTTCGGGGGATAGGCAGGGTCCTCGCAGGGTGGAAGTTCCCAGGCGATCTCATGAAAGCTGACCTTGGATGCCCTATCATCTGCTGAAACCTACCGCCTACGATTCTGGTCCCTGCGCTCTGACGGTTCGGGAAGAGCCGGAGATGCCGACGTCACCTCAAGTCCGTCGAATGATCAGATCTGGTTACTCCGCATTTGATGTGCCGGGTGAACACAAGACTCTCATGTCACCAGACATGATCGCAGAGCTGCCAAAGACGATCTGGATGGACGAAGTGCCGAAGACAGGTGTTCGTGACTTCCATCCGGTAGACAGTGGGTTCATCGTCAGTCAACGCGTGCGCGACAAGCTTGAGGAGCTTGAGCCAGGCGCGCACGGCTTCTATCCGGTGACCCTACGCCACGACCGCAAGAAGACAGAGCTGGGAACATGGTACTGGCATCACCTGCACCAGCGTCCAGACATCCTTGATCTCGAAAACACCCTGTTCAAGAATTGGGTGATCAAGGACGGTCGAGGCCGCATGGAACCTTACGTAGGCTTGGACGATAACTCTTTCATGAAAGGTGAGCCCAGGCTCTGGGAGATCAACCCAACCCGCAAAGGTTCTGACCGCCTGATCAACTTCAAGCATCCACCAGACGGGCACCTCTGGCGAGGGTCTGTCGGAACCGACATGCGTTGGATCACCACCCGCACAAGCGGCCCAGAATGGGGATGCAGGACTACCTACACCGACCGACTTGCCAACGAACTCTTCTGCTCGGACCTCTTTGCCGCTTGGATGGAGTCTGAAGGCGTCACCGGGCTCCGCCCCCGCAAGATCATCGAGAAGCCCGCGCGATCTTACGTCGAAACTCAGTGGAAGGGGTAAGGGCGTATGGGGGCGGGCCATAACCCACCCGGTCGAGCGTAGGGTGGGGCCGAACCCCACCCCGAAAACTCAGTTCTTCGCGTAGTACTCGACGACCAGGTTCGGCTCCATCATCACCGCGTAGGGGATGTCGCCGAGCGCAGGCGTGCGGATGAACGTCGCCGTCATCTTCGAGTGGTCCACGTCGAGATATTCGGGCACATCGCGCTCGGCCGATTGCACGGCCTCGAGCACCAGCGCCATGTCGCAGGCCTTGGCGCGCAGGCTGATCACATCGCCCTCACGCACCCTGTATGAGGGCACGTTCACGCGCTTGCCGTTCACCTCGACATGGCCGTGGTTCACGACCTGGCGTGCGGCGAATACCGTGGGGACGAACTTGGCACGGTAGACGATGGCATCGAGGCGGCGCTCGAGCAGGCCGACCAGGTTCTCACCGGTGTCGCCCTTGCGGCGCTCGGCCTCGGCGTAGATGCGACGGAACTGCTTTTCGGTCAGATCGCCGTAGTGACCCTTCAGCTTCTGCTTGGCGCGGAGCTGCAGGCCGAAGTCGGACATCTTGCTCTTGCGGCGCTGTCCGTGCTGACCCGGGCCGTACTCACGGCGGTTGACCGGTGATTTGGGGCGGCCCCAGATGTTCTCGCCCATGCGGCGATCGAGCTTGTACTTGGATGCCGTGCGCTTGGTCACGTCATGTCTCCTTCAGCAATGTTCATGCGACCTCCTCTTCCCCGGCTTCGGGGACGACAGGATCCCGCTTGCGCGGGCCACGGACGCCTTGATGTCCGCCTAACAGCGGACGTCGGCGTTATGCACACGGCCACACAGGTGTCAACGGCCATCGCCCGACGGGACACGCAAGAGGGACTGGCTCAAACCCCGCAATCGCGGTACGATTCACCTCTGGGGAGACTACAAGCTGAGGGGACAACCGATGCGCAGGCTGACTTTGCCACTTGCCGTGGCCGCGGCGACGTTGCTGGGGGGATGCGAAGCCTGGCAGGAGTTCGTCGACACCCAACCGCTGTCACCAGACTTTCAGGCCAACCGCTCGACACCTGCGTCGGCGGTTGGTGTCGAACGGATGTTCGAGACGACGCAGAACTGGTCAGACGACGTCCGGGCCGGGTTCTGGCATCTCGATCAGGGCTCATTGGCGATCCCCTATGATCTGGCCCGGGCGGTCGAGGTGGCGAATGGCGAGGCGCTGTTCCTCAGCCACGGGAACGTCGCGCGCTATCGCTATGTGCCGCAGAATGCCGGCGGTCTGAACCCCGACGGGTTGCCGCTGGGCTTCACGAAGAGCAAGCCGGGTTTCGACGGGCAGGAGTATCTGGGCATGACGTGCTCGGCCTGCCACTCGACGGTGATGACCTACGAGGGCACAGGGCTCTTGATCGACGGGGCGCCGACGATGGGCGATTTCCAGGGCTTCTGGTACGCCTATACCGACGCGCTGAAGGCGAACATGGACGGCGAGAAGTTCGATCGTCTCGCCGGACGGCTGCTGGGCGAGGCGCCGTCGGCGGCTGACACGCGGGCGCTGAAACGGCGGCTCGGCGCCGCGCACAAGCGCATGGCGACGCGCCTGAAGCTGAACCAGACCGACGTCGCCTACGGTTATGGCCGGGTCGATGCGATCGGGCACATCTACAACGCGGTGGCCTCGGCAAATCTCGGCATTCCGAGGAACGCGGCACCCCCCAATGCGCCCGTCTCCTATCCCTTCCTCTGGGGCACGCACCAGTCGAACGTGGTGCAGTGGAACGGGTTTGCCCCTAACGCGCCGCTCGATCCCAACATCCGCATCGCCGGGCCGCTGATCCGCAACTTCGGCGAGGTATTGGGCGTCTTTGGCGAGATCGACCTGCGCAAGGGCAGCCGCAACCGCGCCGAGACCTATCCCAATTCCGTGCGCATCGAGAACCTGCTCACGGTGGAGGAATGGCTCGAACGCCTCGCGCCCCCGGCGTGGCCCGAGGACATCCTTGGTGACATCGACCCCGACCTCGCGGTCCGTGGCGCCGGGGTCTACCGTGATCGCCAGCTTGGGAACTGTGCGGGTTGCCACGAAGTCGCCCGCGATCCCTTCGCCTGTTATAACGCGGTGATGGTCCCGCTGAAGGCTGTGGGCACCGACCCCGGCCAGGCGGAGAATTCCCTGCGCGAGGCACGAACGGGACCGCTGGCCGGGCGCTACGCGGGGCTCGCACCACCGCTCGGCGAGGACAGGCTGCCCCGGAAAGCCCCCGTCCTCGACATCCTCAAGCACGAGATCGTCCGCGCGGCGATGCATGATGTGAAGCGGCGCAAACTGCGCTCGCTGCGGGTGCTCGTCAGCGGCATCCGGCAGGAGCGCGACGAGGAGAAATGCGCCGTCACGCCGACAGGGGTAGGCGATTTGCGGAGCTACAAGGCGCGTCCCCTGAACGGGATCTGGGCCACCGCCCCCTACCTGCACAACGGCTCCGTACCTTCGCTTGCGGCCCTGCTGACCGCGGAGGCCGAACGGCCCGAGACGTTCACCCTGGGCGGTTGGGAATACGATCCGGTCGACGTTGGCTATGCACCCTACGAGGGGCCGAATGCCTTCACCTTCGACACGCGGCTGGAGGGCAACTCGAACCAGGGGCATACGTGGGGGACGGACCTCTCGCCCGAGAACAAGGCGGCGCTGATCGAATACCTCAAGACGCTTTGATGCTGGGACGAATGCGACGGCCGGACCTTATCCGTCGTCCAGTTTGCCCTGCGCGCGCAGGACGATCTTGGCGTTTGCAGGTTTTGCGAAGGGGTTGGCATAGAGCTGATCGTGGCTCTCGACGCCCACGTCGATCACGCAATCGGTCCTGGGTCGGGCCACGCACAGCAGGATATAGCCCGCCTGGGACTGGCGCTTGTTGATCGCGGTGGCGTTCGGCTGACGCACCTTGCCCTCGATCAGCTTGGCCGCACAGGTGATGCAGCCGCCGTACTTGCAGGCAATGGGCACCGGCACCCCTGCCCGCTCGCAGGCATCGAAGATCGGCTCGTCCTCGCCGACCTCCAGGGTGACGCCGCGGTTGCGGAGCGTAACAGCGAACACGGCCTTAGCCATTGGCGGCCTCTGCTACCCAATCGTCCCTCGTCGTGAACATGCGTCGCTCCCGGCAGTGATCGGATGGTTGTGATAATCGGCACAGTTTCGCCCGGGGTGACCTTGGTACCATGTCGCCGCGGGGTTTTTGGGAATGTGTTAGTTCAAGGACGGCTATTATGTACCAGAAAACTCTGTTGGGCTTGTCCCTCTTGGCAGCGCTGGCGGCATCGCCCGCTAACGCGGTGTCGGTATCGCCGACATTCACCGACCAGGGCATCGACACCACAGGCACGGCTACATCGACGCGGATGTACCGGGCAGATCTCACCGGCCTCGGCCTGAGCGAGATCGGCGCTATCACCGTGAACGACTCCAATTCGGGTATCGGTGGATCCCCAGGCATCTATTCGGGCTTCGACCTCGATGCGATCTTCCTGGATATCGACGGCTTGCTGAGCACAGCAGGAGACCGAATAACGGCCGACAGCTTCCAGTTCGCCGCCGGCAGCCTCCGTCCCGGCGGAACGCTGCCGCCATCGCCGTCGGGTGGGCCGACAAACGGCTCGTCGTCGTCGACAACGGTCGACGAGGCCTTCGCAACGCTGGGCGCGATCGATGGTCTGTTCTTCGGCTCGGGGAGCCTGACACTCGGCGATGGCGGCAGCTTGACCGCAATCTTCGATCCAAAGGTGGCCTTGGGCTCATCGCTGTTCCTGTTCGTTGGCGAAGTGAGCGGCGATCCGGGAGAGACCGTCACCGGGCTGGTCGAGGTCTCCGAGACCCCACCACCGCCCATGGGCACTATTCCGTTGCCCGCCGGCATCTGGCTGATGCTTTCGGGCCTCATGGGGCTTGGTGGTCTGTCATGGCGCAGGGCTGCTGCCTCCGCTGCATGACGTCAAAAAAGGGGGGTGGGGTCCAACCCCACCCTACCGCTGCAACTGCGACCCACCTATTTCTCCTCGTCCCAGGCTTCCGGCGTGTAGCCCAGCTTCCAAACGGCCTCCTGCTCGGCCGCTGAAAGCTCGCCAAAGTCTTTCTTGTACGACGACGGTTCGATACCACCGTCCCATTTGGCAGCCGTGTAGCCGAGCTTGGCCCAGAGGGCCTGATACTCCTGCTTGAGGTCCTTCCAGTCATAATCGTCCCAGACGATATCCGTCACACCGGGCAAGGGCGATGGCCGGGCAAGGGCGACTTCAGGCTCGCTCGACGCGGGCGCCGGGGCCGTGGTGGTCTGTTGTGGCGCAGCGGTCGGCTCCTGTTCGGCAACAACCGGCGCTGGCGTTGACGGTGCAGGCGACGGCTGGGTTACCGGGGCGTTCTGCGGCAGGTTCAGAAACACGCCAACCGCCAGAAGCACCAATCCCGTGAACAGGGCCTGGCGCTTGCGGCTCTCGGGGATTGTCAGATGCCCCGACAACCTTCCCGCGACGGACAGGATCAGAAAGACGATCCCCGCGACGACGAGGATCGTCGGAATGGGCGTGCCTGCGAGTGCCTCGATCGTGTCGGCCATTCTGGCCCTTTCAGTTGGCCTACATCCAGATGTCGGAGGTCACGTCCCCGCCCGGATACCGCATCTCGTGGCAGCGCGACGGGCCGTTGGGCTCGTTGCCGAAGTCCACGACGAAGTCCGGGTTGATCGACATGCCCCCGTTCTTGGTATCGCAGTCAATCATGTACATCTGCGCGCCCTTGTCTTTCATGTCCGGGTAGAACTGGTTGTCCCAGGAACTGAAGAGCGAGGTGGTCACGTAGAGCCGCTTGCCGTCGAGCGACAGCTGGATCATCTGCGGCGCGCCCTGCACCTGCACGCCGTTCACCACCGGCGCCTTGCCCAGCATCCCGCCGATCCAGACCTGGCCCGTCATCTTGGGGTTGGCCATGTCGGTGATGTCGTACTGGCGCAGATCGCCGTGCAGCCAGTTGGCGAAGTAGAGGTACTTGTCGTCCATCGAGATCAGGATGTCCGTGATCAGGCTGGGCATCGGGACCGGGAAGCCCTCGACATCGATCGTGGGGATATCGATCACCTTCTCGATCTCGAAGTCCCCGTCATCCGTCTTCCACCAGCGAAAAACATTCGACGACAGCGTGGCCGCGAACATCCCTTCGTTCGACTCCGGGTTGTGCAGGCCGCGGACCTCGAGCGGGATCATGCCCTCGGCGCCCATGTCGATGGACTTGACGATCTTCTTGCCCTCGAAATCCCAGAAATGGATCGACTGGCCGTACTTGCCGGCGCCCACGTCCTCGAGGTCGAAGCCCGGCATGAACGTATTTGGCGCGGCCCATTCCGAGCTCACCATCATGTTGTGGCGCGGCTGGTACCAGAAATCGTAGTTGTAGTTCATGCCCGCGATGTCGTTCTCCCAGCGCCCGACAACCTCGAAATCCTTGTTGACGTGCAGGAACCCGCCGGGGGCGTTACCGTCCGCATCACCCAGCATGGAGATGATGATCTCGCTCCCGAGGCAGTGCACCGTGTGCGGGCCGGAGAGGTTCGTCTTCTCCTTGATCTCGTCGCCCGAGATGACCTTGTGCAACTTGGGTTTCTTGGCGTCCTTCACGTTGATGACGTTGATGTTCGATGACCGCACACCGGGCATCAGCAGGTAGTCGCGCGACATGCCCGCATCACCGTGGCAGGACGAACAGGCATTCCAGCCAGAGTGGTGGAGTTCATCGCCCACCTGCGGCATCTCGGTCCGCGCGATCACGCTGGCATAGGTCGGGCTGTCGGGATCGACATCGACCGTCGCCAGATAATCCGGCTTCTCGACGCCCGTGCCGACATAGAGCGCCACCGTGTAGAGCAGCTTTTCGCGTTCCGCCTTCATCGCATCGGCTGGCGATGCATACCCGGGCCCACAACATTCCTGAGCTTTGGCCATTTCTCTCCCCTTTGTTCGCGTTCTTGTTTCACACAAGCTTTACGCAAAATACGCGCAGGGGGAAGCCCTGTCGCACGTGTGTTCGGGAAGATGGCTTAGTCGATCAGGCGCGCGCGCAGCTTCGGGTCCGGCAGCGCGCAGATATCCGCCCGGCCGAAGAGCGCGTAGCGGTTGCGCGCCACCCGCTGGTAGAGCCACTCGCGCACGCCCCGCGGCAACAGGCGCAGGATCTGCAGCAGCCATCCGGGGCCACCCATGCGCGCGCCCGCCTCGATCATCCCGTCGGCACCGGTCAGCGCCTGCCCGTCGACGATCAACAGCCAGCTGTCGGGGTCGGCGGGGTCCATGCCGTAGTGGCGCAGCAGCGCCGAGCCCAAGGGCCCTTGCGCGGTGGCGATCTGGAACTGCTCGCGCCGGTCGAACCGGCCGATCATCCGGGCGCTGAAGCTGCAGAGCGCGCAGGTGCCGTCGACCACCGCGAGCGGCCTCGTATCATCGAAGGCCGGAACGGCGGGATCGTCCCGATAGGACCCCGATTGGTGCCGCGCATCATCCATGGTTTGGACATGGGGACATCCGGCGGCCTGCGCCAGCGCCTGCGACACTCTGCGAGTGCTGCCGGGCAGCGCGCCCGGCAACCTGTCGTCTCAGGCGGTCGCGCGTCGGCGCCAGCCAGCCACGCCAAGCACACCCAGCGCCGAGAGCATCAGGGCCAAACCGGCCGGAAGAGGGATCATGCTGACGGATGCGACGCTTGCACTGTTCACCCGCACGTTCAGGTCATCGATGAACGTGAGGCTCGCCTCCATCCTGAACTGCCCGAAATTGGGGACGGTCCCAATCAGGATCGCCAGGAGATCTCCGGTGAAGGTCTCTTGTCCGAAGAACTGAAAGCCAGCGCCGTCCAGGTTGATCGCCGTACCGCCGATGGAAAAGCTGTCCGACGACGCCGGCGGGACCTGGAGGCCGTCCCCGAGCGTTGCGCCGATGAACTCGTCTGTGCCCACAAGCGGACTGATCGCAATTGTGATGCCGTTGGACGAGCCGGCCAAGCTATCGACGATAGTGCAGGTCCCGCTTGATGCGCTAAACCGAATCGAGGTGACGCTCGACGGGTCATTCGACCCGGTACATGTCACGGGCGCCGCTGCCGCCATACCTGCGGACATCCCAAGAAAACTCGCCGCGACAAGCGCAGCCATCAACAATGTCTTCAATTCCTCGTCCCCTCGCATTTTTACTGAACAGGTTCAGTTCTGTTCCGCCCCGACCCTCAGCGGGTAGATTGCAAGGACCATCGGGGCAAAGGCTAATGCGACGTCGTCACGAACTGGACCAGAGTGGCAAGGCCACCGGGGGTTCCGAGCAAGGCGCTCGGGCGCCCTAAACCATCAGTGCCCCGGGCTCCGCGCACTGGCGCCAAGCCGAGCCAGCTCTTGTCAGATCCACGGCTGCGCCTTGTGACCGGCAGATGCCGACGAGAGGCTGCGGGCGCCCGGTTAGTCAGCGCGTGTCCAGGCCCATGTCCCAGGGCCGCGCAAAGCCGCCCAACAGCGTGCCCACCTCTTCAGCGCTTTCCCCGTTCTTCGGAGTGACGACCGCGACCAACCCGCGGGTCTTGTCCTCGACCACCTCGACCTCCGCCTCGACCCCGCCGGTCGAGAGAGTCGATAGATAGACCCGGGTGATCGCGCGTTTGCGCAGATCGGGCTTGAAGACCTTGCCGACGGCTGTTTTCGGCAGCTCCTCGATCACCTCGATGTATTTGGGCTTTGCCGCGCGCTCGCTGATGCGCTCCTCGGCAAAGGCCATCAGTTCCTCGCCCGTCGCGCTGGCCCCGGCGCTCAGTTCGACATAGGCGCATGGGACCTCGCCCGAATGCGCATCGGGTTGCCCGATCGCGCCCACGAAGGCGACATCCGGATGGCCGGCCAGCGCCTCCTCGATCATCGCGGGGTCGATGTTGTGCCCGCCCCGGATGATCAGATCCTTCGCCCGCCCGGTGATCCAGACATAGCCGTCGGGGTCGATCCGGCCGAGATCGCCCGTGCGCAGGAAACCCTCCGCAAAAAGGCCCTTGTTGCGCGCCTCCTCGAGATAGCCGGGGAAGACGCCGGGGTTCATCACGCAGATCTCGCCGATCTCGTCCACCCCGCATTCCTTCGAGATCATCCCCGCCTCGTCGCAGTGGAGGATCTTCACGTCCGTGTAGGGGAACGGCAGGCCGACCGAGCCGATCTTGCGATCGCCATGCGGCGGGTTGACCGAGACGATGCACGTCGCCTCGGTCATCCCGTAGCCCTCGATGATCTTGACGCCGGTTGCCTCCTCGAACCGTTTGAACAGCTCGACCGGCAGCGGTGCCGATCCGCAGAACGCGTACTGCAGGCTGGAGACATCGGCGTTCACCGGGCGCTGCATCAGCGCGCTCGCCGCCGTCGGGACCGTGACCATGAAGGTGACGCCCCAGCGTTCCACCAGCTTCCAGAAGTTGTCCATGACCCCGTCACCGCGATAGCCCGCAGGGGTCGGGAAGACGACGTGACCGCCCGAGCAGACGCAGCTCATCAGCATCGGATAGGCCGCCATCACGTGGAAGAGCGGCAGCGGGCACAGCAGGACCGAGGTCTCGTCGATCAGCGAGATCGCGGGCGCGACACCGTTGTAGAGCATGCCGATCTGCTTGTGCTGGGCGATCTTGGGCATGCCGGTGGTGCCGCCCGTATGGAAGTAGGCCCCGATGCGGTCGAGATCGCCGCTCTCCTCGAAGGTCAGGCCTGATCCGTCAACCCCGCCGAGCCCCGACGTGAAGTCCTGCCGCTTGATCCCGGGCGCTGCCGTCAGCTTGGGCCGCAACAGGGGCACGATCCACGACAGCGGCGGCGTCAGATAGCGCTTGAGGTCGACCTCGACGATCGTCTTCACGCCGGGCGCCTGGGCGGCCGCATCATGGGCCTTCTGGTTGACGTCGGTCTTGGGGAAAGGCGCCAGGGTCACCAGCACCTTGGCCCCGGTCTCGCGCAGGATCCCGGCGATATGCTCGGCATCCAGCAGCGGGTTGATCGGGTTGACGATACCGGCGGTCATGCCGCCCAGCAGCGTGACGGCCGTCTCGTTGCAATTGGGCAGAAGGTAGGCGACCACATCGCCCTCCCCCACCCCCATCGCACGGAACATGTTGGCCGCGCGCGTGACCTGCTCGTGCAACTGGCGCCAGCTCAGCGTCTCGGCCTTGTCGGTCGGCCCGGACTTGATCTGGAAGGTGACGGCGGGCCTGTCGGGAAACTGCTTCGCCGTCTGGCTCAGGGCCCCGTAGACAGACCGCGCCATCAGGCGGGCATCCATGGGCGTCTCTTCGATTGCCGACTTGTCGACAAGCGTTCCGAATTGGTGGCGGACGACCATGTGTTCCTCCCCATGGCGTTCTGTTGTGCCCCCACATTAAGGGGCCGTTTGCGTGCGCGGCAAGGCACCAACGCACGGCGTCGGTTGAAACCTAAGGATACCAAGGGCAAAGAGGGCCCGAACAATGTGGGAGGACGGCATGGACCAGGTCAGACTGACGCTTCACGAGGTGCACGCGCTGGCGGTGCAGGCTTTGTCGTTGAACGGCTGCGACGGCGAGAACGCGCGCGCGGTCGCCGATACCGTCACCGCGGCGGAGCGTGATGGGGCCAAGAGCCACGGCCTCTTCCGCATTCCCGGCTACGTGAAGTCGCTCAAGAACGGCAAGATCAACGGCCATGGCTCTCCGGTTGCAACCCGCCTCGGCCCCTGTGTGGTGGCCGTCGATGGCGACCGGGGCCTGGCGCCGCTGGCCATCGAGCGCGGGCGTCCCCTGCTGATCGAAGCCGCCCGCGAGAACGGCATGGCGGCCTGTGCCATCCGCCGCACCCACCACTACGCGGCGCTTTGGCCCGAGACCGAAGCGCTTGCGGTCGAGGGTCTGGTCGCGATGGCCTTCGTCAACGCCCCGCCCTACGTCGCGCCGGCCGGCGGGACCAAGCCGTTCTTCGGAACAAATCCCATGAGCTTTGCCTGGCCTCGCAAAGGTGGCGGCGCCATGGTCTGGGACCAGGCTTCCTCGATGACCGCCCGGGGTGAGCTGCAGATCATGAAGCGCGATGGCCACGACGCCCCGCCGGGTGCGGGGATCGACAAGGAGGGCAACCCCACCGCAGATCCCGCCGAGATCCTCGAGGGCGCGCAGCTTCCCTTCGGTGGCTACAAGGGCGGCGCGATCGCGCTGATGGTCGACCTGATGTGCGGGCCGCTTCTGGGTGAGGTCTCCTCGATGCAGGCAGGAGCCGAGGACAACAAGGACGGCGGCCCCGCAACCGGGGGCGAGCTGATCCTTGCCTTCGATCCGGCCCACTTTGGCGGCGACGATCCGATTGGGCGGGCCGAGCGGCTGTTCGAGGGAATGCTCGCGCAGGAGGGCGTGCGCCTGCCCGGGGACCGCCGTTTTGCTGCCCGCCAGACAACCCCGTCCGAGGGGGTTGAGATCCCGCTGTCGCTGCATCAGACCATCATGGAACTGGTCTGACCGCCAGCTGGGCCGAGAGGCCCGTCGAGGATGTGACATGAGCATGCGTTCC